>DASZJB010000055.1:0-34832 GCA_035948615.1 Candidatus Dormiibacterota bacterium | reverse complement strand
ACGACGATGGCGATCAACACCAGGATGAGGGCGTATTCGACCATGCCCTGGCCGTCCTCGCCGCTCTTGGTGATGCGGCCAATGCGTTCAGTTGTGCGCAGGTTGAGCGCGCAGAGCGCGCGGTATGGGTCCGCCATGCCTAGATGGTAGATGCGTGAGCACGACAGCCGATGACGGTCCGGTCACGCCACCCTTCCAGTTCGCCACCTGCGATGCTGGATGGGGGAGCCTTCAGCCTCCCAGGTCAGCGCGGTGCGAACACCACCACCGAGCGGAGGACTTCGCTGTTCACGATCTTTCGAAATGCGTCCTCAACATCGTTGACGGTGATGATCTCCGAAATGAAGCCGTCGAGGTTGAGCCGTCCCTTCAGATACAGGTCGATGAGCACCGGGAAATCGCGTGTTGGAAGGCAGTCGCCGTACCACGACGATCGCAATGAGCCGCCCCGTCCGAACACCTCGGACATGGGCAGCTCGACAGTCATTCCCTGCGCCGGCGGCACGCCGACATTGACCAGTCGCCCTGCATGATCGCGTGCCAGGAATGCCTGGAGGTAGGTCTCGGGGAGTCCCACCGCATCGATGACCAGGTCCGCGCCGAACCCACCCGTGAGTCCGCGGATCGTCTCGACGGGGTCGTGCCGGGTCGCGTCGACCGTATGGGTTGCACCGAAACGCCTGGCCCACTCGAGCTTTCGCTCGACGACATCGACACCGATCACCATGCGTGCGCCCGCGATCGACGCGCCCGCAACGGCTGCGTTGCCGACGCCGCCGCACCCGATGACCGCAACCGAGTCGCCGGGCATCACCGCGCCGGTGTTGACCGCGGCTCCGTAGCCGGCCATCACACCGCATCCGATGAGCGCGGCAGACTCCCTGCGGGCCTTCGGGTCGACCTTCACCGCCTGCCGCGCATGGACAAGGCACAGCTCGGCGAAGGCGCCGATTCCGAGTGCCGCAGTCAGCTCGGTTCCATCGTCAAGGGTCATGTGCTGGCGGGCGTTCTGGCTGTCGAAGCAGTACCACGGCCGCCCGCGCATGCAACTCCGGCAGGTGCCGCACGGTGCCCGCCACGCGATGACCACGACGTCTCCCGGCGCGACATTGGTGACTCCGGAGCCGACGGCCTCCACACGTCCCGCAGCCTCGTGTCCCAGGAGGAAGGGGAACCCATCACCGATGCCGCCCTCGCGGTAGTGCAGGTCGGTGTGGCAGACGCCGCACGCTTCGACGCGGATGAGCGCCTCGTCCGGTCCGGGATCCGGGACGCGCACGGTCACGACTTCGACCGGTGCACCGCGTGTGCGCGCGACCACGCCGGGAACCTCATGGGGCATGTCGGCTGCTCCTCGCGTTCCGATGGACGGCGACTCGATCGACGACTCTACGATTTCGGCCGAGCGACGCCTGCCGTCAGTCCCGCCGCAGCGTCACGGCCACCGCTCCCAACCGCGCATGGTCGAGGCGATCGACTCCTCCTCGAAGGCGAGGTGGGCGAGGAGATCCTCCTCGAGCCGGCCCAACGCGATCACGAGGCGTTGGCGGGCGGTGTTGGCTGCTGTGTCGTCGAGCTCGCCGGCCGCCGCCTCGACGTCGTCGAGGAGGGTGGAGATCGCCCGATGATCCGCCTCGAGCTTGTCGACAACGGCGGAGAGCTCCGGGTTGGAGCGGCGCAGCGCGGGAAACATGTCAGCGTCCTCCAGCCCGTGGTGCGCGTGCACGACTCTGCAGTGGTACAGGCAGTTGACCTGCAGGGTCCAGAGCGGGCTTCGCGTCCGCAGCGCGGCGATCTGCTCGGAGATCTCCGCCGCTTCCGCGCCCGCGGCAATCTCGGCGGCGAGGTCCCGGCACACCGCAAGGTCACTGCGCAGCATCTGGTGGATGAGCTTGAGCTGCCGGTGCATGAGCACCCCGAACGCGGTCTCGCCGTTGGCTCTGGCGGTCATGTCAGAGCAGTCGCGCCCTCCGCAGGGCGTCCTCGACGCCTCCGATGTCCTTGACGAGATAGCCGGGGTTGTCGCGCGCGAGCACGTCTTTATCGCGAATACCCGAGCTCACCGCAATGGAGAGGTATCCGAGCGCATTCGCGGCCGTCACGTCTGCCTCGGTGTCGCCGATGACGACGGCAGGGTCATCGTCGGGCACCGTCTTCCGGATCAGCCGCGCTTTCTGAAACGCCGGGTCACTCCCCGCCGCTGCAGTTTCGATCGCCTCGAAAAAGGGTGTGAGGGCAAAGACGGCGAGCTGCGCCCGCAACGCTGTTGCCGACGAGCGCAGCGACACGAGCGTGCAGCGAAAGGTCGTGACCAGCCGGGTGAGCACCGGGATGGTCTCGGGGAACAGGACGTCGAACCCAAGGTTGTCAGGCAGCTCGATGAGTTCCACGAACTGTGCCTCGAAACCGGCGACCTGCGATTCGTCGAGACCGCTCTGGGTCAGGATCTCGGGCCATCCCGTGCCCTTTCGCTTCAGCTGCCAGTACGTGGCACGAGCCAGCGGTTGACCGCCGAGCGATTCGCAGACCGTGCTGTAGACGTGATGGTGCCGCGCCGACACGTCGAGCAGGGTTCCGTCGAGGTCAAAGACGAGCGTCGGCGGCCGCTGCCCTGGCAATCTGCTCCTCCAACCCGTCTGGAAAAACGCGACCCGGAGAGAATCCGGTCGCCTGGCGGAACCGCGTGACGTCGAGCACGATATCAGCCGCGGGTTTCTGTCGAGGGTGCTGCTCGAGAGCGGAGCTCCCGCCTGCGAGGCTGAGCACGGCTTCAGCCGCCTCGCGGACGCTGACGCCCATGCCGGAGCCGACGTTGTACGTCCCCGAGAGCCGGCGTTCCCCCGCGAGGATGACCGCCCGTGCGGCGTCATCGACGTGCAGATAGTCGCGTAACTCCTCGCCGCCGAAGATACGGAGCGACTCGCCGAGCACCGCGCTGCGGACGAAGTTCGGGATGGCTCGCTGGATGGTGTCGCCGCTGCCATAGAGCACGGTGAAGCGCAGGATCGCGATGTGCATCTCGTCGCGATGCTCGAGCGTCCGGCAGAAGATCTCGGTCGCGACCTTGCTCGCACCGTACCAGCTGAGTGGCCGCAGCTCAGTGTCCTCGCGGAGCGGATCCTGGCCCTCAGGCAGCCCGTACACCTCGGCGGTGCTGGCCACGATGTTCGCCTGGCCCGCACGGCCAAAGGCGCCGAAGAGGTGCACGGTTCCCATCAGGTTGACCGCAAACGCGGACGCCGCCTCATCCTGTGCGGCGTTCTTCGGGACCAGCGCGGCAAGGTGAATGATCGAATCGACCTCACCGGCTTCGCCGGCGGCGCGACGGACCTCGGCGGCTTCGACGAGGTCGGCCCTGATGAAGCGAACCGCGGGCGGTGCGGATACGTCCGGGCCCGATCGACCGATCGAAACCACGTCATGGCCTCCCGCGACCAGGAGCTCGGCGACCCTGCGACCGAGGAACCCGGTGGCGCCGGTGAGCAGCACCCTCATACGCGCAACTTCTTTCTCCGCCGCGCGAGCGCGGTGCGCTGCGCTTCGATGTCGGACATCGGCACCAGGACCGGCTCGAAATCCATCCCCCGGATCCACACCATGCCCGGAGCGGCCGGGTTGAGCTTCTGCGGGATTTCCGGTAGGGGCTCATCGCACGCGAGCTTCACGAACACGTACGGCATGTTGACGCCGAGTTCGGTGAAGAACAGATGGGTCGTGAAGAAACGTCCGATATTGATCTCGGTGGGATTGGGTATTCCGTTGCGGTCGTAGGTGAGATCAACGCCGAAGAGCGCGTCGGGTTCGGGATCGATTGCGAGCACCGCCGCCATCGCAATCTCGTCGACCTGCGGGTCGGCAACCGTGATGGCCGCCCCGGTCGCGCCGGTGACTCCCGACTGCGACACCTTCGACAGCTCCCAGTAAAGCCGTTTGCGACCCTGGGCGAGAACGAGCTCACCCCGATGCCAGATCGACATCCAGGTGATGGTCTCGGGCTCGAGCAGCTCTGACGCCGTGTACCGTCCCCAGCCTTGACGGAGGTCCAGCCACGATCGGGCTGTTCCGAGATCGTGAACCGGGAGGGCGCCGCGGCCACCGGCACCGGTGCTGTCGCGCAACCAAATCTGGCCGCCGAACGACGAGAACGCCTGTTGCAAGTCCTCCTCGGTATGCATGACGACGGTCTCGGGGACGACCACACCGGCAGCGTGCCAGCGCTCATAGGAGAGAAACTTGTCCTGGCAGATGCGGACTGTCTCGGGTGAGGGGAGGAAGGTTCGCGTATGTACGTCTTGGCGATGATCCGAAAGAAAGCGCACCTCCGCATCGTTTTGCGCATGGATCAGGTCGACGCCCTCGTCGTCGATGATGTCGTTGAGCACATCGAGGTATGCGGGGTCACTTGCGAGTGGCACCAGGTGCCGGCTGTCTGTTTCGGCACGCATGAGCAGGAACTCGTCGGCGTCGGTGCCCACCAGGTCGAACGGTTCCGGGGCGAGGCGCAGCGAGCGCACGAAGTTCGTCGCCGGCGACCCGCCCGCCCCGGTGATGAGGATCCGCTTCAACGCGGGGCTCCGGGGCACGTCTGGAGCATCGGCGCCATGGTAGCCGCCCCCGGCTCAGTCCCCCGTGACGCGTCCGACACAGCTCCTACTCGTTCGAGTCCTTCCAGCCGAAATGCTTCCAGCGGAACAACCCGCTCAGGCCCAGGCGGGAGACATGGAGCTGCTCGAACTCCTCGTACTCGTCTGACTTCGCGCCGGCCGAGAGATGCACGGCTTCGGTGGTGATGCGATCGATGTCGGCGGCGGGAGCGAGGTAGTGCTTGCGATGATGAGCGTGCTCGAACACGATGCCGTGGAAGATGTCCTCGCTAGCAAGCGCGGCAACCTCCACAACCTTGCCGATGTTGGTGCCGTCACTGGTCACGACTGCCTCACCGGTCTTGACGGCGGTCCACGCGATCTGTTCTTCAGCCATGCGACTCATCATAGAGCCGGTGCAGTTGCGCGGCTTTGATCGCGGCTGTCTGGCCGAAGACCAGGAGGAACAGCGCCTCACGGGCGAGCCGCTGCGCCTGATGATCCAGGGAGATCGCGCGGCCACCGCCCTGCACCACGAGCGTCGTGGCCGCTCGGAGGGCGAGCTCGGCCGCCCAAGCACGCTGTTCGGGCATCGCTTCCGGTAGCGCCTGATCGAGCGATCTCCGGCACTGATCGAGCTCGGCTGACAGTGCATCGCTCTCCAGCAGCACGGCGCACCTCCTGGCGACACCCAGCGCGAGCGAACCGTTCAACCGCAGGCTTGCCCGATCCTGCTGCTGCCACTCCTCGAACGGCTGGATCGAGATCACACGGTCGGCTGGGACCGCATGCTGATCGAACCACAGCGTGACCGTCGCGCTGGCGTTGACCGCCGCCAGCCGGAGCCGCTCAGCGTGGAGCGTGGGGCCGGGCTTCGCGTCGACGAGCGCCCACACGATGTCTCCGTTCTCGCGCCGCGCCGCTGCCCGGACGACGTCGATGCGGCCCCAGCCGGTCACCCACGGCGCAAATCCCTGGAAGCGCCAGCCATCGCCGTCAGGTGAGGCGGTGAGGATCGACGGGCCCGGCCGGCGGAGCCCCGAGAAGGCGACGCCGGCTCGCAGGTCACCCGCACAGAGTCGCCTGATCCAGGCGTCGCGGAGGGGTTGGGATGCGACGGCGAGCGCGCGCACAGCCCCGTGGTGCTGGATCCAGACGAAAGCGGTCGTCAGGCAGCCGGAGGCGATGATCTCGAGCGCCATTGCCATGTCTGGCAGTCCCATGCCGCCGGCATCCGCGGGACCGGCGAGGCCGTAGAAGCCCGCCGACGCGAGTCGATCAAGTCGATCGACGGTGACGATGTCTGACGCGTCCACCTCGAGCGCTCCCGGGAACAGCACGTCATCGCTGATGGTTGTCGCGAGCGCGACCGGGTCAGGCGTCACGAGAGAGGTTATCCCGGAGGCCGCCGTTGGCTACGCAGGACCAGTCTTGACCGGTGTGCGTGAGCGCCGCCGACGAGATCGGACCGCCAGGTGCGCTTGGCGGTCGGACGATACGGGTGCCCTGAGCGCATCGAGCTCCTCCGCGAGCCATCGAGTCATCGCACCCACGTCGGGCATGGCGTCACGATCGGCGACGACCCCGATATCGAGGCTGCCGTTGTAGCTCATGACCGTGATGTTCAAGCCGAGGCCGTCCATGATCACCGAGACCGGGTAGATCGCCTCGAGCAGTGCTCCGGCGCAGTAGAGCGGGATCTGCGGTCCAGGCACGTTCGATACGACGAGGTTCCAGGACGGCCGCAGGCGAGGATTGCTGGTCCACGCGAAGGTGAGCCGTGCGGCCCGAGTGAAAAGCGCCGGCGGGATGAAGTTGTTCGCGTCCTGCAGCAGCGACGCGGGGAGCGCCTGGTCGCGCTCTTTCATCTCGGCCAGTGATGCGTGGGTCTGGCGCAGCCGAGCGACTGGCTCGGCGATCTCGGTGTGGAGCTCCACGCCCATGAGGAGGATGCGGTTGCCGAAGGTGCCCTGCTGCTCCGGGCTGCGCACCGACACGGGGATCTGCGCGATCAGCGGCTCCTTGCCGAGTTCGTGGTGTTTCGACAACCAGCGGCGCACTGCTCCGGCGCACATCGAGACCACGACGTCATTGACGGTGACCCCGTGCATGTTCTTGACATCTTTGACAACATCAAGCGGCAGCCTGCCGAAGACGATGCGCCGGTGGGCGGAGATCCTGCCGTTGAAGGAGGTGTGCGGTGGTGTCGCGAGCTTGCGTCCACTGATAGGTGGAGTCCTGCGCAGCGCCGCCTGCAGCCGCCGCCCGGCAGCCCCAATCAGGGTCGCTCCGGGGAGGACGCTGAAGATTCCAACCTCTTCAAAATGGGGCAGCGTCGCGGGCAGGGAGCGGAGCAGTCGCAGCGGGTACTGGGGGACGCCGATCAGCCCTCGCGCCAGCATCTCCAGCTGTGACGGCATGTGGTGCAGGCCGGGGAAGACCGGATCGGGCGCCGGGCGCCCCTCGGCGGTCAGGTCAAGAAGCGAGCCGAGGATCTCCGCTCCGGAGAGGCCGTCGATCACCGCGTGATGCACCTTGGTCATCAGCGCAACCCGCCCGTTCTCGAGCCCGTGGATCAGGTAGATCTCCCACAGAGGGCGGCTGCGGTCGAGTGGTCGCGAGAAGATGCGCGCGACCTGCTCCTCCAATTGAGCGGTGGATCCCGGTGGCACCAGCGCGAGCTCGCGGACGTGGAAATCGATGTCGAAGTCCGGGTCGTCGACCCAGTACGCGAAATCGATGCCGAACGGGACCTCGGCCAGACGCCACTTGAAGATCGGTATCAGGGGGAGCCGCTCCATGATCAGGTCCTGGAGGTTCGTCAGCGTGAGCGTTCCTCCGGGAGCCGTCGAGGGGTCGAGGACGAGGACTCCGGTCACGTGCCCGAAGATCCGCGGGGTTTCGAGGGCCAGGAATTGCGCGTCGAGGCTGGTGAGCTGGCGCATGGGCGTCGGCCAACACTGGCAGAACCTGCGGAGAACGGTCAACTCAGCCCATTCGCGTGTGCATGTGGGATCGTTGAGAGGTGCCTGCCCAGATCGCGACCATCGAGACCCCCGAGCTGGGCGATCGGAGCTACGCGATCTTCGCCGGCGCAGAGACGGTGGTCGTGGACCCGCAGCGCGATATCGACCGAGTGTTAACCCTGCTCTCCGAGCGTGGTGCGCGCCTCAGCCATGTGGTCGAGACCCACATCCACAACGATTACGTCTCCGGCGGATCCGAGCTCGCTCGGGTCACCGGCGCCACCCTCATCATCCCGGCGGGGGAGTCGGTCGGATACCCGCACCGTTCGATCGCCGACGGCGGGCGGATCCAGATGGGGGATGCGCGGCTGGTCGCCCGCCACACCCCGGGTCATACCGCGACCCACATGGCCTATCTGCTCGAGGAGGACGGCCGGCCGGTGGCCGCGTTCACGGGCGGCTCGATGCTCCTCGGCTCGGTCGGGCGTACCGACCTGTCCGGTCCCTGGGTCACCAATCGCCTCAGCCATCTGCAGCACCGTTCGGCGAAGCGCCTGTCCGACGAGCTACCCGATGACGCGGCGATCCTCCCCACCCACGGTTTCGGCAGTCTCTGCTCGGCAGGCTTCCCGGTTGGAGGCCCGGATACCGCAGACGCTCGCCACCAGCGCGCCGAGAATCCCGCGCTGCTCATGAAGGAGGACGCCTTCGTGACCCGGCTGGTGTCGGGTATGGACGCCTTCCCGCGCTACTACTCGTACATCGCGCCGAGGAATCGCGAGGGAGCGGGTGAGGCCGACCTCGGGCTGCCACCGCTGAGCGACGCTGCGGAGCTGGCCGAGCGGGCTCGCGCCGATGAGTGGGTGGTCGACCTGCGTGAGCGTCGGGCGTTTGCCGCCCGCCATCTCGTCGGCACCCTCGCATTCGAGCTCTCCGACCCGATGACCACCTACCTCGGCTGGCTGCTCCCCTGGGGGAGCCCGCTGAGCCTGATCGGGCCCACCCTGAAGGAGGTCGCGGCCGCCCGCCGGGCGCTGGCGAGAATCGGCATCGAGAGGATCGTCGCCTGCGGCGTCAGTGACGGCGAGGATGGGCGGGACCCGTGGGCCGGTCTCGCCACGGGTTCGTACCCGATGGTCGGCTTCCGCGACCTGAAGCCGTTCGCCGGCCTCTCGGGTGAGGTCGTCGTCGACGTGCGCCTCGGCACCGAGTGGCGCGACGGCCATCTCCAGTCTGCCATTCACATTCCGCTCCACGAGTTGCCCGATCGCCTCGACGACGTTCCGGCCGGGAGGGTCTGGGCGCACTGCGCTGCGGGATATCGCGCCTCGGTGGCCGGCTCACTCCTGGCGCGTAGCGGGCGCAACGTCATGGTGGTCAGCGACCAGTTCAGCAACGCGGCCGCTGCGGGGCTCGAGATCGTCTCCAGCCGCGACTGACCGGAGCGGCGTAGGGTCGCCGCGATGAGCTTCTCGAGCCGTGCGGTCGAGTTCCTCGCACGCCTCCCGCCGGCGCAGACGCGTGCTGTCACGATTCGACGCGACATCGAGGTGGTCATGCGCGACGGGGTGACCCTGCGCGCCGATCGCTACCGGGGCCGCGGCGGCGGCGCCCAGCCCATCATCGTGATGCGCAGCCCGTACGGGCGCAGCGGGGTCTGGGCTCTCGGGGCGCGCGTGTTTGCCGAGCGTGGCTATCAGGTGGTCCTCCAGAGCTGCCGGGGGACCGGCGGGTCGGGCGGTGACTTCAACGCCTACAGGCACGAGGTGGAGGACGGGCTGGCCACCCTGGCGTGGGTTGAACAGCAGCCCTGGTTCTCCGGCGACGTTGCGACCTTCGGTCCGAGTTACCTTGGGATTGCGCAGTGGGCCATCGCCACCGACCCGCCGCCCCGGCTGCGAGCGATGGCCGCTCCGATCTCATCGGCGCGGGTGCGTGCATTCACCTACCCCGGGGGGGCGTTTTCACTCGACAGCACCCTGTCGTGGCTGGCGCTGCTCGCCCGCCAGCGCCGTGACGAGCGCCGAGGCATTCGCGATCAACTCGCCGGGCGACGCCGTCTCGCCCGCGCCTTCACGGGATTGCCGCTCTGCGATGCCGATGTCGCCGTCACCGGTGCTCGCGTGCCGTACTACCAGGACTGGCTTGCGCGGATGGACGACGACGCGTTCTGGGCACCCGTCGAGTTCGACCGCCATCTCGAATCGCTCACCGTGCCGGTGACGATGGTGACCGGCTGGTACGACATGTTCCTGCCCGCCCAGCTCGCGGATCACCAGGTGCTCCAGGCGGCCGGGCGCGACGTCCGTCTCACCATCGGACCCTGGAAGCACACCGACTCCGGCCTTGCCGGTGAGAGCCTGCGCGACACGCTCGACTGGTTTGGCCGGCATCTCCTCGATCGTCGGAGCGCCTCACGACGTTCGCGGGTCCGGGTGTTTGTCGGCGGCGTCCGCAGCTGGCTTGATGTCGACGCGTGGCCGCCCCCGGCGCGCAACGTCCGCTGGCACCTCCAGCCGGGCGGCGGGCTGCACACACGCACCCCCGTCGCATCGACTCCGGACCGGTTCCGGTATGACCCGGCGGACCCGACCCCGTCGGTCGGGGGGAGCCTGCTCGCCAGGTCGGGAGGGCCCCGCGACAACCGAGCACTCGAGCGGCGCACCGACGTCCTCGTCTACACAAGCGCTGCGCTGGTTCGCGACCTCGAGGTGATCGGCCCGATCACCGCCGATCTGCGCGTGCAGTCCTCGTCGGAGCACACGGATTATTTCGTGCGACTCTGCGATGTGGACCCGTCGGGAAGATCGATCAACATCTGCGACGGCCTGGTGCGCATGACTCCCGCAACCTGGCGGCGTGGAGGAGATCGGGTGGCGACGGTCGAGGTCCAACTCTGGCCTGCCGCCCACGTCTTCCGCCGCGATCACCGTGTTCGCGTTCAGGTGTCGAGCGGCGCGCACCCGCGGTTCGCACGCAACCTCGGGGGTGGAGAGTCGCTCGCCACCGCGGTGACGATGCACGTCGCCGATCAGCAGATCTGGCACGATCCCGACCACCCGTCGGCGATCGTGCTCCCGATCAGGGACGCGGCGAGCTAGCGCGCGGTTCCGGCGGGGACGCGCTCCCGGGGCAGGCTCTCGTCCGGATGGCCGGCCTCATCGCGCACCTTCTCCTCGACCTTGATCGCGGTGAGCCAGCGCGGTGGCGGTGACCCCGAGGGGACAGGCGGCGGGCCGGGGCCGTCATCCCGGCGGCCGGGATCGTCGTCGACCGATGCCTGCTGGTTGTGGTCGTTGTCGAAGGTGATCAGGTAGATCGACGCGATCGCCGTCATGGTCAGCAGCGCGAAGAACGCGAACGGCAGCCGGTAGACCCAGCCGACATCGCTCGGCAGCCCCGGCATGAACGCCACCAACCCAGCGCTGATAATGCCGACGCCAGGCGGAAGGAGCCAGACCCAGACGCTCCGGCCCTCGCGATCGATCCCGAGGCGGCCCTCGAGACGTCTGAAGAGGGCTGCGAGCCGCTCTTTGATTGAGGCCATCTCCGTTCTCCTGTCTTCAGTCTATCGTGGAATCACATGAGTACGGCCGTGACCGGGCAGATCATCGGCGCCGGCGAACTGAAGCGGCTGTCGCCACGGTTCTGGCTGGCTCGGCAGACGGAGCTTGCCCTGTTCTGGGGCCCTGTGTTCATCGTCGCGCTGGTGGCTGCGCTGATCGTCCACGTGAGCGCGGCCGTCGTGCTTCCGGTGGTCGTCGCGCTCATCGCCGCGGTTGCCTGGCTCGTCGAGCGGGGTCGGTACCGGTCGTGGGGCTACGCCGAACGCGAGGACGACCTGATCGTCACAAGGGGCCTGATGTTCCGCCACGTGTCGGTGGTGCCCTACGGGCGGATGCAGTTCATCGATGTCACCGCCGGCCCGATCGATCGAGCCTTCGGCCTTGCGACGGTCCAACTCCACACCGCGGCGGCGGCGACCGACGCGCGCATCCCCGGCCTGGTTCGCGCCGATGCCGACGCGCTCCGCGACCGGCTCGCGCTGGTGGGGGAGGCGAAGGCCACCGGCCTATGAGCGCACTGCCGCCCCCCATACCCGCGTCCGCGCCGCTCGAGGTCGGCGAGACCTGGCGCCGGCTGCACCCGCTGTCGCCGATCGTCCGCTTCGGCAGGGTGCTGATCGGCGTGCTGGTGATCGCCGTACCGTCGATCGCCGAGCAACCCGGATTGCACCGCGACGACGGTCTCCCGATCTCACTCATCATCTACCTCGGACTGCTGCTCCTGGGCGGCGTCGGCGGGTTCATCTCCTGGCTGGTGACCCGATGGCGGATCGCCGAAGGCAACCTCCAGATCGAGACCGGGTTCATCCGGCGCCAGTCGCTCCGGATCCCGCTCGCGCGGATCCAGGCCGTTGACGTGATCTCCCCGCTCTCGGGGCGATTCCTCGGCCTGGCCGAGGTGCGCGTTGTCTCCGCAGGGCGCGGTGCCGAGCACGGAAGGCTCGCGTATCTGACCGCCGCCCAGGCGCCGGTGGTGCGCGCTCGGCTGCTCGCGCTTGCGCATGGACTCGAGGTGGGGACCCCCGAGCCGGCCGCGATGCCACTGCTGCACGTCCAGAACGGGCTGCTGCTGCCCGCGCTCCTGATGCGTTCACAGGTCCTCGGGCCGATCCTCATCGCCGTCGCCGCCGTGCTCGCGATCGCGGCAGCCCCGATCGTGGGAGCGGGCGCGCTCGGGAGCGCCGTCACCGTCCTCGTTGTCAGCGGACTGGGCGTCGCCCGTGCATTCAACGAGGACTTCGATTTCGCAATCAGCGAGGCGGGTGACGGTGTCCGGCTCGATCGCGGCCTGCTCCAGCGCCGCCACGAGACGATCCCCTACGGCCGCATCCAGGCGGTCCGCGTTGTGGAGCCGTTCTTCTGGCGCGCATTCGGTTGGGCGCGTCTCGAGGTCGACGTCGCCCGCCAGAGCGTCTCCCGCGAAGCCGATCGTGACGCTCAGCAGGTGGCGAGAACGCTGATCCCGGTGGCGTCGCGCGACCAGGCGTTGTGGCTGCTTGCGCGCGTCTTGCCCGATGCCCATCCGAATCCCCCGCCCGACGCGGGTCCTCCCTCACGCGCGCGCCTCAAGGCGCCACTGTCCTTTCACTTCCTCGCGGCGTGGTTCGGGCAGCGCTACGTGTATGCGCGCACTGGACGCGTGCAGATGTCGACCATCATCGTTCCGCTCGTCAAGGTGCAGAGCGTGCGCCTCAAATCGGGGCCGCTGCAACGAACCTTTCATGTCGCGACCGTCGACGTCGATACGGCAGGCCGCCGCTGGCAGGCATCCGCGCGCTGCCGTGACGAGCACGAGGCAGTCGAGATGGTGCGTCACATCAGCGAGCGAGCACGCCTTTCGCGGCGGGTGCCGCCCCCGCGGCCGGTGAATCCGATACCGGTTCCGGCTGCCGGTTAGGCGCACTTCCGTGGCAATATCGCAGTACTGATGGCGGTGACAGCTCGTTGCGACTGCGACGGAGAGGAGACACCGATCTTCCGTCTCGCCGCGGTGATCCTCGATGGCAGAATGGCTCGCGTCTGTCCGAACTGCGCGTCGAAGTACAAGGATCGAATCGAGATGCCGTACTCGCCGCGGGTCGACCAGGGAGCGATTCAGCCAAGCACGTCGAGGGAGGTCTGGTAGCGCCGTGACCTTCGCCGCACGCCTGGACGCGTGCGTCGATGCCTCCGGTTCGCTGCTGTGCTGCGGACTCGATCCCGATGGGTTCGCGAGCGCCGCGCACGCGGAGCACCGCTGCCTGGAGATCATCGACGAGACGGTCGAACACGTCTGCGCCTTCAAGCCGAACCTGGCGTTCTTCGAACAGCTTGGATCCGCCGGATACGCGATCCTCGAGCGCCTGCGAGCTCGGATCCCAGGCGATCGCATCCTCATCCTCGACGCCAAGCGGGGTGACATGGGCAACACCGCCCGGGCGTACGCGCGAGCGCTCTTCGATGTGCTCGGCGCCGACTGCGTCACCGTCAACCCTCTGCTGGGCAGCGACTCGGTCATGCCATTCCTTGAACGCGAGGATCGAGGCGCGCTGCTGGTGGCGCGGAGCAGCAACCCCGGCGCGGTTGACCTGCTCGACGAGCGACTCGCGTCGGGCATGCGGGTGAGCGCCCGGATCGTGGAGCTCGGGCTCGGGTGGGACCCGGGCGGAGCGGTCGGCTTCGTGGTTGGTGCAACCAGCCCCGAGGCGGTTGCCGAGATCCGGAGGGCGGCACCCGACGCGCCCCTGCTGCTCCCCGGGGTCGGAGCCCAGGGTGGCGCGCTCGAGGATTCCGTCAGCGCCGGCCTCGATGCCCGCGGACGCGGCGCGATCATCTCGGTGAGCCGGGGCATCGCGACCGCGCCGGAAGGCGCTGCAGAGGCTGCGCGCGGGTTCCGCGAGCGTATCGAGCACGTCCGCGCCGAAGTTGCACACGTGTGACCGTCCCGCTCGCTCTCATCCGCAACGACGACCAATCCGCGCACGCAAGCCCGGGACACCCGGAACGACCGGACCGTGTGGACGCGATTCTCGAGGGCATCGCCGCGGAGAACGACCTCGCTGCGCTGCCGTGGCTCGACGCTCCGGTGGGGCGTCGCGCACTGCCACTGCTCGTCCACACCGAGGACGAGGTGCGGCGTGTCGAGGGGCTCGCGGTGAAGGGCGGCGGGTGGTTCGACCCGGACACCTACTGCACCACGGATTCGTACGTCGTTGCGCTCAACGCAGCGGCGTGCGCGTCGCGCGCGGCCGAAGCGGTGATGCAGGGCGAAACGCGATCTGCCTTCGCAGTTATCCGGCCGCCCGGGCATCATGCGACGCCCGATCTGCCAATGGGCTTCTGCCTCTTCAACAACGCCGCTATCGCGGTGCGCTCCGCCCAGAACGCAGGTGCGACGCGGGTCGCGATCGTGGACATCGACGTGCATCACGGCAACGGCAGCCAGGACATCTTCTACGCTGACCCTTCGGTGCTCTACGCCTCGCTGCATCAGTTTCCGTGGTATCCGGGCACGGGACACGCATCCGACCGCGGCGACCCGGGCGCCTCGGGAACGACCGTGAACGTGCCGGTCCCGCCCGGGACAAGTGCCACCCGCTGGCTCGAAATGTTTGACACCGTCGTGCTTCCGGAGGTGGCTGCGTTCGATCCGGAGTTGATCGTGGTCAGCGCGGGCTTTGACGCCCACCGCGAAGACCCGCTGGCTGAGCTCCGCCTCGAGGACGCGACCTACACGGCGATCGCAGAGCGGGTGCGAACCCTCAGCGACAAGCATTGCGAGGGACGATCCTTATGGCTCCTCGAGGGTGGCTACGACCTTCGAGCCATCGCCGCCTCGGTGGCGGGATGCCTGCACGTGCTCGCCGCCTGACCCGAGGCGGCTTCCCCGCGACGGCCGCCTCGGTGCTGGCGGCAGGTGCGACCGCCGTGCTGGCTGCGTGCGCGGGGGTTCCGTCGAGCCCGTCGCGGACACCGCCGGCCACCCCCACGATCGCGACGATCGCAACGCCGAGCCCAACTGCTCAGATCGTCGGCAGCACCCGGACGGTGCTCAGCCCTCTCGGTCTTCGGGTTCACTCGGCGCCGGTGCTCGGCTCCACCAACGTCATCGGCGGCTTCTCGCAGGGAAGGTCGTTCACCGTGCTCGAGTATCAGAGCGGCGGCGGAGGCTGGTTCCGAGTCCAGGGCCAGACGCTGGCCGGGTGGGTGGTCGCCGACCCCACGCTCACCGCGGCAGGCACCTTCAACCTGTTCTCACAAGCCGACGGCGTGTCGGCGCTCTACCCGCAGTCGTGGGGGTTCCAGGTGGAGACGATTGGAGCGCTCTTCGTACCGCAGTCGGGGACTTCCGAGAGCGCGGTGCTCAACACCGGGACCAGCCTCAAATCCTTCGGCGCACCGGGGTTGCTGGGATACGTGCCCACGAGCTCTGCTGCGGTGGTGGTGTGCGGCTACACCGGCACGCTCGCGTACTACACCAAGAACGCCTCGTACTCGGGTCCGACGAACGCCCCGATTCCGGTTCCGCGCCAGCCGCTCTACGCCGAGATACGGCTCTCCATGGACTCGACCCACGCGATGCTCATCGGCTTCAACTACCAGGACAGCAGCCAGCTCGACGTCTACTCCGCGCTCTACAACTCCGTCGCGTTCCCATTTCCGCGCTGCGAGGCGCCCGCCAAGGCGACGCCGGCGCCCTAGAGGACCGTGGTGCCGGTGCTGTGGTTCACGCCGGGAACCGTATTGCTGTTGACGATCGCGGTGTTGGCGATCGACATCCCCGCCGCGGCGATCACCAGGATGGCGACGTACGCAGCACCGAGCCCGAGACGCCGAGAGGCGGCGGCCTGGGCGGGATCGGCCACCTGGTTGCTCCCGCGGAACCTGCCGATGGTGTGGAAGATGCCGAGCACGAGAAAGATCAGTCCGATGGGATTGCCGAACAGCAGCACGACGCCGGCGACCACCAGCAGCCCGACCACGTTCATCCACTTCGGGATCGCGTCGGCGACCTTGGCGCCGTCGAGAAAGCCGACGGGGATCAGGTTGATGAGGTTGAGGAAGCACCCGAAAAACGCGAGCGCGAGCAGCAGGTAGCGAAAGTACCCCGGTGTGGCCGCGCCGGCGAGCAGGAAGCAGAGGAGTGCCGCGACGGTGCCGAGTGCCGGGCCGGCGAGGGCGATGATGCCCGACTTGCCGGCGTCACCCGGCGAACGGCGGAGGCTGGTGACCGCTCCGAGCGGGCCGATGAAGATGGGCAGGCGGGCGGGCAGCCCCATCCATCTCGCAACGATGAAATGCCCGAGCTCATGGACCAGGATCAAGACGACGATGCCGATCGCGAATGCCGGCCCGAAGAAGAGCGTGTAGAACCAGATTGCGATGAGCATGGTGATGAGCGTCGGACCGAAAGTGCCGAACTTGACAAGAAAGAGCCCGTACTTCAGGAACGCGAACAGCCCCGCGGCGATGCCTCCGGCGATGCCCTCGCGGCGGCGGCGCTGCTCGCGCGGTGCGGTCGGACTGTGCTGCTGCGTGGGCACGGGGCGCGCAGGTACGGGCGGTGGCAACCACGACGCGCTGTCGTGCGAGGTGGTGACCGAGCTGTCCGGCAGCCACTGATAGACCGGTGGGCGGTCGTCGGGGGGCGGGGGGAACTGACTCATCCGCTATCGATCATGTCATGCCTCGCGGAACCCGCCGGTGAATCGTTGGCGGTAAGGTGTGCCGTCACATGAGCGAGGAGAGCCTCCGGGGCATACGGCTTGGGATCGTCGGCACCGGCGTGATGGCCGAGGCAATGCTGGCCGGCCTCCTCGAACGTGACCTGGTTGCCGCGCGCAATGTCATCTGCACGCACCCCCGCGCGCCGCGCCGCGAAGTGCTTGCGGCCACGTATCACGTCAATGTCGCGGTCGAGAACTCCGAGGCAGTCAAGGACACCGACGTCGTCCTGCTCGGGGTCAAACCACAGATGCTCGGCGGGGTCATGGCCGAGCTGCGGGGTGCCCTACAACCGGCGCAGCTGGTGATCAGCATCATCGCGGGAGCGACGACCACGGCTCTCGGCGACGGCCTCGACCACCCCGCCGTGGTGCGCACCATGCCCAACACCCCGGCGCAGATCGGGCGCGGTGTCACCGTGTGGTACGCGACCGAGAGCGTCGACGACGTGGGCAAGGCTCGGACGCGGGCCATGCTGACCGCGCTCGGGCGCGAGTTCGAGGTGCACGACGAACGCCAGGTGGCGATGGCAACCGCGGTGAGCGGGACCGGCCCCACCTACATCTTCCTGTTCATCGAGGCGCTGACCGATGCGGCCGTCCATCTCGGGTTTCCCCGCCACGTCGCCCGAGAGCTCGTGCTTGACACCATGCAAGGGAGCGCGGAATTCGCGCTCCAAAGCGGCAAGCACGTGGCCGAGCTGCGCGACATGGTGACCTCACCCGGCGGGACGTCAGCGGAGGCCCTTTATCAGCTCGAGCGTGGCGGTCTGCGCACGGTGGTGAGTGATGCGGTCTGGGCGGCGTTCGAGCGGACCCTCCGCATCGAGGCGACGCTCGAGCAACGCGCGCCCGACACGGCGACGCCATCACGCCAGCGGACGAGCCGGCCGGCGAGGACCTGACCGGCCGGCGCAGGGCCTGCAATACTCCCATCCACGATGCCCAGGTCCCATCTCATCGGCATGTTGCTCGGGGTGGAGGAGGACTGGCCGGCAGCCTTCGAGGCATTGCTGGGCCGGGCCGATCTCGCCGTGCGCGAGGGTGGAGAGACGCATCACTTCGCCACGGAGCGGGTGACCATCGAGCCCTTCGATCTGCGCATGAAGCCACGCCATTCGCTGGTCATCGATCGCCTGGGCTGGTGGTATCCGATGCCCCGCGAGTGGTTGAAGAAGGTCGTGCTCATGGACCACGTCCATCTGCTCAACAACCCCTTCACCTTCCAGGCGATGGAGAAGCACGCCGCCTACTGCGCCATGATCCGCCTGGGGCTGAAAGTCCCGGAGACGTGGATGCTCCCCAACAAGACGCCCCCGGACAATCCACGTTTCGCCGGGACCGCGCAGCGCTACATCCGCTACTTCGACCTCGAGGCGGTGGCTCGCGCGGTAGGCATGCCCCTGTACATGAAGCCGTTCGACGGTGGCGCGTGGGTCGGTGTGAGTCGCATCGAGAATACCGAGACGCTGTACCGCGCCTACGACGAGTCAGAGCAGCGGCTCATGCATCTCCAGGCGTCGGTGGATGGATACGATGTGTTCGCCCGCAGCCTCGGTATCGGTGCCGAGTCGATCGTGCTGCATTTCCATCCGGAGAAGCCTATGCACGATCGATACTCCGTGGATCACAGTTTCCTGACGCCTCGCGCCGGGGACGAGGTCCTGACGATTCTGCGCACCGTCAACGCGTTCTTCCGGTGGGAGCTCAACAGCTGCGAAACGCTGATCCGTGGCGACGACGTCTATCCCATCGACTACGCGAACGCGACGCCCGACCTCGCATTAACAAGCCTCCACTACTACTTCCCGTGGGCGATTCGCAGCCTGCTGAAGTGGGTGGTGTTCTGCTGTGTCACCGGCCGTCTGCAGACCGTCGACCTCAACACGGAGGCGTACTACGCGCTCGCCGATCGCGCCGACCTCAGCTACGACGAGAAGCTCGCCGGCTACCGGAAGCTCGCCGACAAGCAGCTCGACGTCGACAGGTATCAGGAGTTCTGCGACCGTCACCTGGCGCATATCGACGAGCTGTCGGTGGCGTGGGTCGAGAGCCCCGACTTCGACAGGATCATCGTTGACACGGTCCGAAACACCTTCCCGCCCCACGAGCACGAAGAGTTCATCGCGCACTTCCGTGGCCTCCTGGGTGCGTGGGCCCACGATCAGCGCGTGGCGGCGGCGTAGAGTGGATCCCTCATGACGCACATCGAATTCGTTTCCAGCCCGCGGCCGACGGTCGGTGTCGAGATGGAGCTCGAGCTCATCGACCGCGATTCCCGGGAGCTGGTGCGTGGCGCCCACGAGATCCTCGGCGAGATGGGCGCGCCGCATGGCGAAGCCGGTCACCCGAAGGCGAAGAAGGAGCTGCTGCAGTCGACTGTCGAGATCATCACGGGTATCTGTGAGACCGCGGCGGATGTGCAAGCCGACCTCGCCGCCACCATGGCGGAGCTGCGCGAGCACACCGCGCCTCGCAACCTCGAGCTCATGTGCTCGGGCACGCATCCGTTCAGCGATCCGGCGCTCCAGGAGATCAGCCCCGACCCGCGATACCTGCGGCTCGTGAACGACATGCAGTGGCCGGCGAGGCAGATGCAGATCTTCGGGATCCACGTGCATGTGGGTGTGCGCAGCGGAGAGAAGGCGATCGCGATGGTCAACGCGCTCTCCGCCTACATCCCGCATTTCCTCGCCCTGTCGGCGTCGAGCCCGTACTGGATGGGACACGACACCGGCATGGCGTCATGGCGGTCCAAGGTGTTCGAGGGTCTGCCCACCGCGGGTCCGCCGTGGCTTTTGAGCGGCTGGCCGCAGTTCGAGCAGGTGATGGACACGTTGATCTCGTCGCTCACCATCAAGACGATCCGTGAGGTGTGGTGGGACATCCGCCCGCATCCGGGTTTCGGTACCGTCGAGATCCGTGTGTGTGACGGCATCCCGACGCTGCGCGAGGTGGGCGTGATGGCCGCGCTGAGTCAGTGCCTCGTGCACCAGTTCGACTCCATGATCGACCGGGGTTACACGCTCCCCACACCGCGCGCATGGCTGGTACGAGAGAACAAATGGCGGGCGGCCCGGCACGGCCTCGACGCTTCGATCATCGTCGACGAGGGCGGCACAACCGTCCCGCTGCGCCAGGCGATTCGCGAGCTCGTGGAGGACCTGACCCCGGTGGCGGCACGCCTCGGCTGCTCCGACGAATTGCGTGGCGCCATCGACATCATGGCTCGGGGTTCGAGCTACATCCGCCAGCGTGAGATCGTCGCTGCGGGAGGGTCGCTCGCCGATGTCGTCGACAGCCTGATCGCGGAGCTGCACGCCGACATGCCGGCGCCGCGTGGTGCGGTTCTTGAAGCCGTTGGAAAGCAGGCCGTGACGGCGGGAGACTGACGGGCGTCTCAGCCGGCGTAGATCTGCAGCTCGGTCGCGAAGCGATCGGCGATCTCGATACACGTGCCGAGGTCGGGATGCCTGACGATCACCATCGCGTCGGAGATGAGCGTCATCAGCCAATCGCGACGTGGCGCGCCGATGGGGAGCAGGTCGATCGCGCACACCCACTCACCATAGTCCGAAAGGAGGGGTGCAAGCCCTTCGATGTGGGTGATCCGGCCGTGTCCCTGCGCGCGCTTGAAGATCGACGCGGCGTTGTAACGGCGGTCGATCGACTCGGACAGCCGGCCGTGGATGAGCGCCTCGGCCCATTGCTGGAAGAGGTCGATATCGTTCGCGAAATTCATGACGTCGACGGTTCGCGCACCGGCGGGACGCGCGCCGATCTCGCCGAACACCACTTCGCCGTTGTCACGACGGAACCACTCCATGTGCGTGAACCCGTCACGGAATCCCAGGGCTCGCAGAACATCGCGGCCCATCGCGCGACCACTCGAGAGCTCGGGTGCGTCGATATCGCGCAGCACCATGGTCACCGGGCTGATCCACTCAAGCTGCCGCGCGATCAGCGGGCGCGGCCGGTACCAGGCAATGTTGTCAAACAGCACCTCGCCGCCCGCGCAGATGGTGTCGTACGTGTACTCGGTCGCCTCGACGAATTCCTCGACGCTGACCTCGACCAGCCATACGAGCTTGGGCAGCACGTTCTCGAGCTCCTCGGCGCTGTCGACCCGGTACGTGTCGGCGGATCCCGCACCGGCGATCGGCTTGACGATGATCGGATAGCCGATGCGCAGCGCGGCCTCGCGAACGCTGGTCGCGGTCGTGCATCGGTAGTGATGCGGCGTGCGGATTCCCGCCGAGTCGAGCACCTGCTTCATCCGCTCCTTGTCGCGGAAGGGGAGGGTCTGCTCGACGGTCATCCCCGGGATGCCGAGTGCCTCGCGAAGGCGCGCGGCGAGGACCATCGTCGGCTCCCACAGCGACGCGACGTGGTCGATGTGAACGCCTGTGGCACGCTGAGCCACCTCGTGGACGATCGCGTCCTCGTTGGCGAACGACGGGATCTGCCAGTACGCGACCAGGTGGTCCCTGGCCATGTCCGGGAGTGCGTCGATCGACTGGTCACCGGCGCCGATGACCCGAGCCCCGGCTCGCGCGAGCCCTCGTGTGAAAAACGGCATCTCAGCGGGATATCCCGGCGAGATCATCAGCACCGTCGAGGTCACGATCCGCCACCCATCTCAACTCGCGCGACCTCGACAACGCGCCGCAGGCCGGCTTCGACGACGGCGGTCTCAGGATGCCGGAGTATCACGTGGCCCTCGCCCTCGTAGGTCCCCGAAGGCGACTGTCCCGGGTGAGGGAGCTGGGCTTCGACGACCAGATCGCCAAGCTCGCGCTGCAGCGTGTCGAAGCCGTGGATCGCAACCACGGCCCCGTTTCCCTGACCGCGGAGGTACGCGGCACCGACGGCATAGCGGCGTTCGGGTGGCGCGAACTCGCCGAAGATCTCGAGGCGCGCCCACGCGGCGTACACGTCGACGTCGTGGGCGTACGACAGCAATGAGGTGAACTGCGCTCCCGGTGGGCGGGCGGCTACCTCGCTGATGGCGATGTCGCCGTCGGGGCGCCGGAACCACTCCATATGGGTGAGCCCGGTTCGAAGCCCGAGGGCCCGGAGACCACGCAGTCCGTCAGTGCGGATGGGGTCGAACTCCGCGCCCGCGATGTCGCGCGGCAGGAGCACGGCCCACTGGATCCACGGGTTTTCGAGCACCTCCAGCGGAGTCGGGAGGTAGCGGGAGATCGAGTGCCAGACGAGCTCGCCATCGATGAGCACGCTGTCGAAGCTGTGCTCGGCGCCGCTCACCATCTGCTCCAGGAGCACCGGGTGCAGCTCATCCGGCGGATCGGCGGCGAGCCACGCCTCGAGCTGACTGCCGGCGTCGATCCGGAAGGTCGAGCGCGCTCCGGCGCCGGCGGGCGGCTTGGCGACCAGCGGGTAGCCGAGCGCCCCGGCCGCCGAGCGAGCCTCGCCGGCTGAATGGACGAGGCGGTGACCGGCGCAGGGAACCCCGTTCGCCTCGAACACGGTCTTCATTCGCGCCTTGTCACGGAAATTGCGCGCCACCTCCGCTCCCATCCCCCGGATGCCCAGGGCGTCACGGACCTCGCCGAGCGGGACCTGCAATTGCTCGAGCATGCCCATCAGGCAATCGACGCCGCCCAGGTGCCGGGTCATCACCCTGGTGGCGTCGGCGATCTGCTGAGCGTCCGTGCCGTCGTGCACCCGGTAGTGACCGGAAAGTGCGGCGCGGAGGTCGTCGCCGAGCTTGTCCTCGGGATCCTGGCTGATCAGGCCGAGCCGAACGTCCGGCAGCATCGCGGCCGCGGCGATGAACCGCACCGTGGCCGGGAGCAGGAACGGGGCGACGAAGACGGCGTTCGCCATTGGACGTTCCGGCGAGTCTAGTCACGCGGCAGGGGCGGGTTGTGACCCAGCGGGTAGGATCTGGGCGTGAACGTCATCTTCATCGAACCCGCATTCCCGGCGAACCAGCGCGATTTCGTGCGCGGTCTCGCAGAGGCCGGCGCGAACGTGATCGGGATTGGCGAGCGTCCGGCAGACTGGCTCGACGGCGACCTGCGCGCCTGGATGCTTCATTACCAGCAGATCCAGAACGTCACCGATGTCGGTGCGCTGGTCGATGCGGTGCGCTTCGCGCAGAGCAAGGTGTGGGTCGATGCGCTCGAGTCGACCATCGAGGCGCACACGATGGCGGCAGCTCATGCGCGCGAGGCGTGCGGCATCCCGGGCACGTCGGTGCGCACCGCCTTCCTCTGCCGCGACAAGCCGGCGATGAAGGAGGCGCTGCGCGCAGTCGGGATCGCCACGGCCCAGTCGACGGGTGCTTCCACAGCTGCCGAGGTGCGCGAGTTCGTCGCGTCGGTCGGCTACCCGATCATCCTCAAACCGCGGGCCGCCGCGGGAGCATCGGGGACGAGCCGCGTCGACTCCGATGCCGAGCTGGACCGAGCCCTTGCGGAGCTGGGCGCCACCGGCGCGACGGATATCGCCGTCGAGGAATTCGTGGAAGGGCACGAGGGGTTCTACGACACGATCAGCATCGACGGGCGCCCGGCCTACGACTTCATCTCGCACTACTATCCGAACGTTCTCGAGGCGATGCGCGAACGCTGGATCAGCCCGCAGTTCATCGCGACCAACCGTGTCGACGCGGTGCAGGACTACTCGGAGGTGCGTGAGCTCGGCCTGCGCGCCATCGAGGCGCTCGGCATCGGAACGTCGGCCACCCACATGGAGTGGTTCTTCGGTCCGAAGGGCCTCCGTTTCAGCGAGATCGGATGCCGGCCGCCGGGCGTTCGCGCGTGGGATCTCTACGCCGCGGGCAACGACATCGATATCTACCGCGAGTGGGCGAACGTGATCGTCCACGACACGGTCGACCGTCAGCTCTCTCGGCGCCGGGCTGCGGGGATGATCGCACTGCGTCCTGATCGCGACGGCACCATCAGCCACTACGACGGCGTCGACGAGGTGCAGCGTCAGTTCGGCGAATGGATCCTCGACTCGCATCTGCCCGGAAGCGGCACGCCGACCCAGCCGGTGGATGCGGGCTACATGGCCAATGCGTGGATACGCATGGCCCACCCGGACTACGACACCCTCCGCCACATGCTCAACGTGGTCGGGGAGACGGTGCGCGTGCGCGCGTCGTGAGGCAGGTGACCCTGCTCGGTCCACTCGACGGGGTCGACCTGGCGGCAGAGGTCGGAGCGTTCGGGGTCGACGGGCCGGTCGCGCTGGTCACCGCCGGGTGGGAGGAGGGCGAGCGCAACGACGCCGATGCCGACCGCCGGCTCGGAGGCGGCTCGCGCAATCTCAACCTCTACGGCCGCCACCTCGATGTCCTCGAAAGCGACGCGGGGTATGCGGACGCGCAACGCCTGCTCCGAACCCAGCTCGATGAGCTGCGCGAGGTCTATCTCCTTCGACTGCGCCGTGCGCTCGCGGGCGTTGAGGTGATCCGCCGGCGCTTCGCTGAGGCGCACGGAGACGCGGGGCCGGAGATCGTTGCGGCAATCGATCCGATCCGGGCCCTCGACCAGTCGCACGCGTCGGCGATCGAGGCGGCGTACGAGCGTTTCTACATGCATCAAGCACCGCACGAGCGCCCCGGGATCGCCCGCCATCGCGAGGAGGTGGCCCAGATCGTGGCCGGATGTGCCGCCATCGCCATCGCCGGAGGGCACGTCGGTGTGCTCAACGGCTGCCTGCATCTCTTCAATCTCGCCGCGCTGATCGAAGAGCGCCCGTTGATCGCCTGGTCATCGGGCACGATGGCCGTCTCCGAGCGGATCGTGGTCGCCGACGATGACGACCCCGCCGGTCGCCCCGACGAGGTGTACGACATCGGCATCGGAGTCGCTCGTGGGATGCTGGCGCTCCCTGCCGCCGCGACCCGGCTGCACGCCCACGATGCGGACGCACTGGCCATCCTCGCCCAGCGCTGCGCCCCCAGTGCGTGCGTGATCCTCGACGCCGGTGATCGCCTCGAGCTGCACGCGGGTCGCCCTGCCGATCTCGGGTCGGTCGGAGTCGTCACGGACGACGGCCGGATCGTCCGCGGGGTGGACGCAGCCTGACCATGACCGTCGGCCCCGCCCGCAGTGAGCGGGCACTCACCCGCCTGCTCACCGAAGGCACTTCCCCAGAGGCGATCGACCAGCTGCTTCGTGATCACCGCATACCGCTCGTGGACGGGCCGACGTGCACGTTCCTCTGGAGAGGGGAGGCCGATTGGGTCGGGGTCGAGCATCGGATCATGGGGGTGCCGATTCCGTTGCCGCTTCGCCGTCTCAAGGGCACCGATCTCTGGCACGCCAGCGTCGAGCTCCCCCGCGGCGCCCGAGTTCAGTACCGCCTTCTGGTGCGGCGCGGCGAGCACACCGAAAGCATGAACGACCCCCTCAACCCTCGAGTTGTCGGTGACCCCGTCGGCTCGCAGTCCGTGCTCGAGGCGGACGGGTACATCACCCCCGATTGGACCCTCCCTGATCCGGCGGCAGTGTCCGGCGATCTCGTCGATCTGCGGATCCCGAGCAAGGCGCTCCGTCGCGAGGCTCAGGTCACCGTGTACATCCCGGCGCGGAGGCGGCGCGA
Organism: Candidatus Dormiibacterota bacterium; assembly: GCA_035948615.1. Classification (GTDB taxonomy): domain Bacteria; phylum Chloroflexota; class Dormibacteria; order Aeolococcales; family Aeolococcaceae; genus Palsa-851. Next base: position 9,432 of record DASZJB010000055.1, on the reverse strand, counting down.
TCGCCGGATGCCGCTGCTGGTGGTACATGACGGCGGTGACTTCCTGCGCTTCTCGTCGATGGCAACCGTGCTGGACAACCTCATGCACCGGCGGCTGGTTGACGATTGCGTTGTCGCGTTCACGCACCCGGGCGACCGGCTGCGCGAGTACGGGGCGAGCGCGGCGCACAGCCGGTTCCTGACCAGCGAGCTGGTGCCCCAGATCGAGGGCTCACTGCAGTTGCGTGGCGATCCGCGTGGCAGGGTCCTGATGGGCGCGAGCTTCGGCGGGGTGGCCGCGCTCGCCGCCGCTGTCCGTGCACCCGCTTTCTACGGCGCGCTCCTGCTCGAATCGCCATCGCTGCGCTTCACCGAAGCCGCAGCGCCGGGAACGTTCGGCGAGGTGTTCGAGCCCGTGGTGCGTTTCGTCAACACGCTGCGGACCAGGCCGAAGAAGGTCACCGATCGGATCTTCCTGACGTTCGGTGCCTTCGAGCCCCTCGCGGTGCCCGATCGAGCGATGGCTGCGGTGCTCGGGCGGATGTGCGACGAACTGCGCGTCGTCGAGGCCCTCGACGGCCACAACTGGATCAACTGGCGCGACCGGCTGCTCGGTGGTCTCGGCTGGCTCTTCCCAGGCGACGCCCGTCTCATCTATCCAGGTTGATCACCCAGGTTGATGCGTCGACCGGCACCGATGCGCGAGACTTTCCGGCCATGAAGAGGCGAGAGCGCTGGTATTCCAACCGAGTCGAGAGCGATGTCACGGTGGTGCGGTGGGGGCATTACGGCCGGCCGGTCATCGTCTTCCCGACCGCGGGCGGTGACGCCGAGGAGATCGAGCGCATGTGGCTCGTCGACTCAGTCGGTGCGCACCTCGAGGCGGGACGGGCGAAGATCTACTCCTGCGACAGCGTGTCCGGGAGGGCGATGCTCCGCGAGGAAGGCGACGCCCGCTATCGCGCCGCGATCACACGCGGCTTCATCGAGTTCGTCCGACACGAGATGATCCCGATGATCCGCATGGACTCCGAGAGCCCGGACATCACCGTGATCACCTCCGGGGCTTCGATCGGCGCATTCAACGCCGTGTCGCTGCTCTGCCACTACCCCGATGTGGTGACCGCGGCGGTGGGAATGAGCGGCACCTACGACATCTCGCGCTTCGTTGGCGAGAACGCCGGCGACGACCTGTACTTCGCGACGCCCTCGTACTTCCTCCCGGACCTTAACGGCGAGCACCTCGGATTGCTCCAGACCCGCCAAGCGATCCTCGCGTCGGGCGAAGGCCGGTGGGAGAACATCGGTGAGTCATGGCAGCTCGCCCACGTGCTCGGCACCAAGGGGATCCCGAACCGCGTTGACCCGTGGGGCACCGAGTATGACCACGACTGGTCAACGTGGCGCCAGATGCTCCCGAGGTATCTCGACGAGCTCGTCTGAGCCTGTCGGAAGCTAGGCCGGCGTCAGCTCGGCGTCGTCGCCGGGCTGGATCTCGACGACGCCTTCGACGATATCGAACTCCTCATCGTCGTACTCGTCGCCACGGCTGCGCGCCATCAGCAGGAGGGTCGTGATGAGGAGGAACGCGGCCATCGAGAGGAAGGGAACCGAGATGAATCCGAAAACGTTGATGACCGCGACGTTGCACGGCACGGCGCTGCCGCACACAGTCGGCTCGCCGGGGACGCGCTCCAGCTGGTAGTGATAGACGGCGAGCCCGGCGCCGACCACCGCGAGGCCGATGAAGTATCGCTTCGCGACCTGGATATCACCGCGAAACGCGGCGATCCCGAGCAGCAGCGACAGCGGGTACATGCAGATGCGCTGAAACCAGCAGAACTCGCAGGGATTGAGCTGTTCACCAAATTGGAGGTACAGGCTCCCGAAGGTTGCAAGCACCGCCGCGATCCACGCGACCTGCAGTGCGAAGGGTGTGATGCCGTCGCGCAACCGCCCCCAGCGCTCCCGAGCCACAGCCGATGTGCGCGAAATGACGAATGCGATGACGATGAGGAGGACCAGCGCGTCTGCCACCAGCGCGAGCACGGCGTACCCGGTGTTGATGATCCCGGAGGACGTGACGACAGCCATACGTTCGGCTCGGACCCGCGGTCAGGCCGACGGCGTCTTGATGGCTTTCAGCGTTTGCTCGATGTTCTGGATGGTGGAGGAGGAGCACACCGATGAAGGCTGATCGCCAGTGGCGATGCAGGTCGCGGCGGTGAGGATGTTCGCGTTGCCGACGATGTCCTGGGTCACCTGATCGTTCGGATTGCTGAGCTTCGCTGCGATCTGGCCCCACGAGAGGCCCTGGAGCGTTTTGGGGTCATAGCTGGTGGAGTAGAGGCTGAAGTAACCGCCGACGTCGATGAACGGGAACTGGCCGGCCTGCTGGGTGTAGGGGGGCGTGTTCCACTTGGTCCAGATATTCGTGATCTGCGAGGTCATCTTCTGCAGGGGCTGCTGGGCCCGATCCTCGATCTCGTTGGTGCTCAGGTCGATGTACTGGCTCGTGTACGACGACTTGTAGAACGTGAAGGTGTCGGTGTTCGCGTCGACATCGGTTGAGGACGACTGGATCTCGTGGAGATTCGAGAAGGTGCCGAACCGCGACAGCCACATCACCATCACCCAGCGCTCGGCCGCGCAGTACGGACAGTATTCGGCGCCGACATACACAACCATCGGCTTGCCGCTGGAGTCGACGAGTTTGGCGGAGGAGGGGAGACGGACCATCTCCCCGGGCTGGCGGCCGGAGCCGACGGTGTCGACCACCGACGTGCTGGGGTTCGCCACGGCTGACAGGATCGACTGCGGCACCGGCGTTGCCACGGTCGCGTTGCTGCCGCCTGCCGCGTTGATCAGAACGATCACGATGAGCACCACCGCGACCACGGCGACGCTCGAGATGGTCACCACCGTCGGCGACTGCCACGGTGGACGGCGCTCGAGGGACACCGACCTCGCAGCCGCCATGTTGCGGCGCTGCTTCTTGGTGACCGGCCTGGCAGGATACTTGCCTGCCGGGGCGGGGCGTTTGCCCACCGGCTTGCGCGGAGTGTCCTGAGCCACGGCAACAGGGTACCGGACGAACCTTTCGGCAGGGTGTCCCGCCTTCGGTGTTCACGTCGAGGCTGAACGCATCGTCCATGAAGATACGGTGACGATCCCGAGAGTCTCGACATCCGTGTCTATCCTCAAGCCATGGTGGGTCTCCCGACGGAGGTGGCGTGAGGTCCCGGATCACCGCCACCGCGACTGCTCTGGTGCTCCTGGCGGCCGTGCCCTCGGGACTGCTGCAGGCCGCGGACGGCAGTGCGGCGGCGGTGCGCCGCGGGATCGACGTCAGCGCTTACCAGGGTTCGTCGATCGCCTGGCATTCGGTGGCCGCCTCGGGAATCTCGTTCGCCTACATCAGAGCCGCAGACGGTGCGGGGTCACCTGATGGTCAATTCCAGACCAACTGGCGGGGTGCTGTGGCTGCGGGGGTGACTCCGGGCGCGTACCTGTTCTTCGAACCAAATCAGAGCCCGGTCGCCCAGGCTGATCTGCTCGTCTCCCAGCTTCGGTCGGTCGGGTTCACGCACGGCGACCTGGTACCCACGATCGACGTGGAGACCATGGATAAGGAGTCCGAGGCGGTTGTCGTGGCCAACCTCCGGACGGTTGTGAACATCGTGAGCGCCGCAATCGGATCGCTGCCGGCGATCTACTGCTCACCGTCGTGGTGGAGCGGGAACATCTCCTCGGCGGCGTTCACCCTGGACCCGCTGTGGGTCGCGAACTGGTTCGTGAGCCAGCCGTCGGTGCCCGAGAACAACTGGGGTGGAACCGGCTGGCAGGTGTGGCAGTACAGCGATGCGGGAGTTGTCCCCGGGATTCCCGGACACGTCGACCTGGACCAGGGCGGCGCGCGATCGCTTCCGTACTACGGGTTCCCAAATCCCCTCGCGCTCCCGCAGGCGATGGGCGTGGCAGGCGCTCCCCAGACGGTCTCTGACCAGGCGGGTGACATCAACATCCTCTGGCGCGGAACCAATGCTCATCTCTGGAACCTCGGCTTCCGGAACGGGATGTGGGGGAGAGCCTCGGCCGACATCAGCGCTGCCGGCCCTGCTGCAGCGGCCCTGGTGTCCGATCCCAGCGTCGTCTCCTCCGGTCCTGGGCGGATTGACGCGTTCTGGGAAGGGGAGGATCGCAATCTCTGGTACTCGGAATTCGCGGGGGGATTCTTCGGCGGCGGGTCCTGGTCCGCGCCGATCCCGCTCGGGTTGGGACCGGTGGGGTCGGCTCCTCGCGCGGTATCGCCCGCACCTGGGCTGATCGACGTCTTCTGGAAGGGCTCGGGCGGCGGCATGTGGGTGGATCGCTACAGCGGCACCTGGAGCGGTGCGACGCCCCTGGGCACCGGAGCGGTTGGCGGCAACCCGGTGGTGGCCAGCGCAGGGCTGGGTTCCGACACCGTCCTCTGGCGGGACGCGTCGGGGGATCTCTGGGCCGACACCGGCGCTTCATGGGGATGGTCGGGTGCGGTTCGGCTGACGTCCACCGCGCTGGCGGCGGACCCGTCGGTCAGCGCGGCGAGCACGAGCATCGACGTCTTCTGGAACAGCGCGGGTGAGCTGTGGCACGGCGCCTTGAGCGGCGGGACCTGGACCGGGGCCGCCGCCCTCGGCACCGAGGCGGTCGCCGGCAACCCGTCGGTGGTCGACCTCGCACCCGGGTCGGTGATCGTCGACTCGCGCGAGCCATCCGGGCTGATGGCCTCGTCGCTGTACACGGCCGCGAGCGGCCTGGTGGGTCCCGAGGGCCTCGGCGCGACGGCGTACTCGGATCCATCGTCGGTGGTGTTCGCCGGCGGTGGCGCCATCGATGTCGTCTGGCGGTCCAGCTCCAGCACGCTCTGGGTCGCCCAGGCGTGCCCCGGCTGCGCGGCCCCGGCGATCCCCGTCTTCACCCCGGCGGGATAGCCGGCCCCGTCTCAGAGGATGTGGCGACGAGACGAGGAGAGGTCTCAGGCGCCGTCGTTCCGCTCCTGCCAAAGCTCCTGATAATGCATATTCTCACGATCTAGAGATCTGGCTGCGCGGCGCGTGACCGGCCGACCTTCTCCCTTGATGCTTTCGGGTTGAATCGATCGCGACCAGGGCTACACTGTCGCGCTCTCTGACGTTTCGACGCATCGGGTGGGAGTTGAGCGCTGTGTCTGAGGACGAGTCCGACCTCGATCGAATACTGGCGCTGGCCCGGGCACAGCGCCCGGACCCGGCGGGTTGGTCACTGGCCGTGACCGTGGACTGGATCGAGCGCTCCTATTTCGGCATCGGGGTTTCGAGAAGGCTGGATGCGCTGCCCAGCGGCGAGCTGGGTGCATGCGCGTCGCTCCGTGCACCCACCCCTGACGACCCCGTGGCGACGGTGACATCGATGATGCGCCCGGGGTGCGAGCAGCTCTGGACGGCACAGTTCGGGTGGATCGAGACGCGGGTCGAAGACGCCGGTGCGGCCACCGTCCGCGCCGTCAGCGAATGCCTCACCGGTGACGAGAGGCTGCGCTGGATAGACGCGGGGTACCAGCTCGTCTTCGAGGAGCTCGCAATGGAGCGCCGCCTCTCGGTCGCGGGGGGCCCGCATCCCCGATGGCCGCCGGACACCTCGATGCTCGAGTGGGGTCCCCGGGCGGCCGCGGCGAGCTTCGAGGTCTACGAATCGGCGTTCCGGACCCGGCCCGGCTTCCCGGCGTGGTCACGGTCCGAGTGGATCGAGCGGCTCACCGGCGACGATGCCTTCCTTCCCCAGGCGTCGCTCTGCGCGCTCCGGTCGGGCGTACCCGCGGGTTTCGTGGTCTGCAGCAAGGGTTGGATCGACCAGGTCGGGGTCGCGCCCGCTCACCGCCGCCTCGGGCTCGCGAGCGCGCTGGTCGCCGAGGCGATGGCGCGAATGCGAGCGCTCGGGATCGAGGTCGCCCGTCTGCACGTGAACGCAAACAATCCCGAGGCGCTGGCGGCATGGCACCGGCTCGGTTTTGGCGAGTGCGGCCGGCGGGGACGCTTCGAGCGCGGTGCGCACCGAGCCGGTCAGGAGGCGACCTGAGCGAATCCGGTTGCGATGAACTGGCGTCACCGCGATCGGGCTTACGGTATCGGCGATGGAGATGGACCCTCGGATCATCCGGGCAGGCGGCCCCGGGCTCGGCTCCTTCCTGTCCCTGGCGGTCTCCTCCTGGCGGAGCGCGCTCGGGAGGAACCTGGCAGGCGTGTACGTCCACGGATCCCTGTCGACGGGGGCTTTCAACCCGCGCACGAGCGACATCGACGTCCTGGCGACCACGCGCACCCTCACCGACGGTCCGGCGAACGAGCGCATCCATGAGGTGCATCGAGCGATGCACGGCTGGGGCGATGATCGCTGGGCGGACCGTCTCGAGGCGGCGTTCGTGCCCGTCAAGGCGCTGGCGATGTCCGGTGTGCCTCGCATCGCCGTCCTCGAGCTGCACCCCGACGAGGGGTTCAAGGTTGAGGCGCTCGGCGCCGACTTCATCATCCAGAAGCGGATCCTCCGCGATCACGGCATCTCACTCTACGGCCGCAGGATCAGCAAGATCGTGGAGCCGGTGACGGCCGGGGAGCTCCGCGAGGCCCAGGCCGCAACCCTGCGCGATTGGTGGCTGCCCCAGCTCGAATTCCCCGGACAGCTGCTCAAGCGCGTCTATCAGGCCTACGCAGTGCTGACCATGTGCCGGGCGCTCTGCCTGCTCGCCACCGGCGACGTCGTGACCAAGCCGGAGGCCGCGGCCTGGGCGCTCCTGGGCCCGTACCTCGAGGCCTGGCACCCACTCATCCGCTCGGCCATCGCCTACCCGGGCGGGTCGCAGCCGGATCAGCGTAGCGCCACCCTCGACTTCATCAGGTTCACGCTTGAGGAGGCCGGAATCGGCCACACGCGCCCAAGCTCCTGATAATACTGGCCATGGCTGCACGGCTCCGCTCCACCCGCCGGCCGACCGCGCCTCGCGAACGGCGTGGACCCGCGTGGGCCGGCAACGTCCCCGGTCCAAGCGACTCGATGCCCGACCAGGTGAATCAGTTCCTCGACTGGTTGCGCGTGCAGCGCAATCGACCTGCGACCACGGTGCGTGCCTACCGGCAGGACCTCGCCAAGTTCGTGGCCTTCCTTCGGACCCGCCCACTCGGCGACGACCTCCTGTCCGGTGTCGACCGCGCGGGCCTGCGCCGCTACCAGATCGAGCTCGCCGACGTGCTGCCCAACCCACGATCGCGTGCGCGGGCGCTGGTCGCGCTTCGACGGTTTCTCGCCTATGCGTACGACGAAGGCTGGATCGCAGCCGAGCTGAGCCGTCAGGTCTCCGTACCCCGCTACGTCGTCGGCGACCCGCACCCGGTGCCGACCGACCATGTCCCGCGGCTGCTTGCCGCACTGCCGAGGGACACGCTCCGCGACCGGCGTGACCGGGCCCTGATCCACCTGCTCCTGAGTACCGGGTGCCGGATCGCGGAGGCATGCGGCCTGGATCGCGGCGACGTCCGCCGCGAGGGGTTCCGGGTTTTAGGCAAAGGTGGCAAATACAGAACTGTGTACTGCACCGACGATGCCTTCGCAGCGGTTGAGGACTATCTCAAGATGCGCGGGCCTGACCCCTCCCCTGCTCTTTTCATCAGTGTCGCGCGCGCCGACGTGCCACACGGACGGGCCCTTCCGCACAACCGCTTGACCACTGACGGTGCGCGCCGGGCGCTCAGCGCGCTGCGCCGACGCATGGGAGTCGATCCGGAGATGTTCGAACTCTTCAGCGAGCTGCGGACCCCGCACGCCGCACGGCACACCGCCGCGACGACGCTCCTCGAGGCGACCGATGGCGACGTGCGCCTTGTCCAGGAGGTCCTCGGGCACGCCACCCTCGAGACGCTGAAGGTCTACACGGAGATCACCGATCGGCGCAAGCGCGAGGCATACCGCCGCCTCGGCGACTACCTCGAGGAGGTCGCTGCCCGGGCGTGATCCGCCCTATCCCCCCTCGTAGGGTCGCCAGGTATTGCCGAGGACGCGTACCACCCCCGAGCCGTCCTCCTGGCAAATCGCCAGCAGATCCGCCCCGATCGGGGGATACATCTCGAGCTCCGCAAGCGCCTCGAATGGTTGCCACCTCGCGTCGCGAAGCGACTTGTCGTCCTGGCCGACGGCGAGCGTGCCGCCTCGAAGGGTCCCTGCGTACACGGCGTTGATGATGTGCCGGCCTCCGGGCTTGGGGTCGATCGCCTCGCAGACGAGCAGAAGACGGCCGATCTCGACGTCGTACCCGGTCTCCTCGAGAAGCTCTCGCGCCGCAGCCGAGACCATGGTCTCGCCGACGTCGACGCCGCCCCCGGGGACGAGCCAGTACGAGCGGCCGCCCTTCTCGTGCCGGACCAGGAGCACCTCCCCGTCGCGCCAGATCAGCACGCCGGCGCGAATCCTGATGGCGCGCTCGCTCATCTGGGGATTATCCGGCCGGTGCTCTGCGGCGCGACCGCTGCTCCCAACGCTTGACTCGAACATCCGTTCCCTGGTACTGTCACCCTATGGAACATCCGTTCGGTGCAGGAACGTGATCCAGGACAGCCTCGGCCCCAATCGCTTCTCACGGACGCCAGAGCGCCTCAGCCGGCCGAAGCGGCTCGCCCTTGTGGTGGCCTCCGCGGCCGCCGGGCTCGTCGTTGTCGGTGGCGTCGCCTACGCTGGATCCTCCACCACGAACACTCGGGTGATCGTCCGCGCGGGCGACACGCTCTGGGGCATCGCGGCCTCGCACTATCCCGGCTCGAATATCGAACAGTCGATCACCCAGATCGAGTCGGCGAATCACCTGAGCGGCGCGTCGATCAGGCCCGGCGAGACCCTGACCCTACCGGCACCCTGACGGGTCTCGGGACCGGCTCCTCGGTCGTGCGGCCGTCGCCGACATCGTCGAGCCAGCGCGGCAGCCCCGAAGGACGCGGGCGGGGCGCATCCAGCCTCGGGCTCGATCCTCCCCCGCCTCCACCTCCGCCGCCGTCGTCCTCGCGACCGTCGGACCCGCTGTTGAGCAGGTTCATGAACACGACCCAGAAGGCGGCGAAGAGCGCGATCTTGCTGACCAGCGCGATGCTCGCTCCGGCGACCTGCTGATCGGTCATCGCGTCCATGCCCACGAGCCGGGGGCCGGAGCCGTATCCCGGGTAGAGCACATGGCCGGCCAGAGCCACGATCAATCCGCCGAGCGTCTGCGGGATGGTGGCGAGCACGATGTAGCCGAGCTTGCCGAACCCGGTGAGGGCCCGAGCGGGCGGGGAGCATGGCGTCACGATGGGCCACCAGAAGAGCAGGGAGACCAGCAGCAACGTCGCCTGCATCAGGTCATACAGCCACCAATGGGCGAGCGCCGCGTCGTATGCGGGCGCCACGTGCCACGCG
>DASZJB010000054.1:0-4170 GCA_035948615.1 Candidatus Dormiibacterota bacterium | reverse complement strand
GCGAGGATCGGCGCCCCCGAGGTGGTGGGAGGCCTTCTGGAGTTGGAACCGGAATGCCTGGTCGTCGCCGCCTACGGTCAGATCCTGCCTGTCGCGGTCATCGACGCGCCGGCTCACGGCGCCGTCAATGTCCATGCCTCGCTGCTCCCTCGCTGGCGCGGTGCGTCCCCGATCGCCCACGCGATCCTGGCGGGCGATGCCGATACCGGCGTCTCGATCATGCGCATGGAAGCCGGTCTGGATACCGGACCCATCTACGCGACTGCCCGGGTACCGATAGATGCCGATGCGACCACCCCCACGCTCACAGCGACGCTGGCGGAGCTCGGGGCGGCGAAGCTCGTCGCCGTGCTCAGGGCGCTCCAGGCCGGAACGGCCCGCGCAACCCCGCAGCCGGAGGAGGGCGTGACCTACGCGCCGCGCCTGGGCCGGGCGGACGGACGCGTTGACTGGGCCGCGCAGCGTGGGGTGGATGTCGATCGGATGGTGCGGGCGCTGCAACCGTGGCCTGGCGTGCTCGCGTCCCTGGGTGGCGTTGACGTCCAGATTCAGGCCGGAAGCCCGGTGGATCTCGCCGCCCCGGCGGTGCCCGGGACCCTTGTCGCCAGCGAGGGTGAATCGGAGGTGATCGCGTGTCGCGAGGGTGGCTACCGCGTCGACCTGATCACGCCGCCCGGGAAGCGCGCCATGAGCCCGGCGGCTTTCCTGCGCGGCCGCCGTTCGGTTGAGGCGAAGCGGTAAATGCCCCCGGCGAGGAGACCGGGCGACAACCTGATCGCGCACAACCGCCGGGCGCGCTACGAGTACACCATCGTCGAGTCGATCGAGGCCGGCATCGAGCTCACCGGTACTGAGGTGAAATCGCTTCGGACAGGACGGATTCAGCTGCGCGAGGGCTACGTGCGGATCGAGAACGGCCAGGCGTGGTTGATGCAGGTGAACATCGCCTCGTACCAGCAGGGCAACCGCAACAACGCCGAACCGGAACGGCGCCGGCGCCTGCTCCTGCACAAGCGCGAGATCGAGTATCTCGACGGGAGGGTCCGGACCCAGGGGTTGACCATCGTGCCGCTGAAGCTTTACCTGGTCCGCAACCGCGTCAAGGTCGAGATCGGCCTGGCGCGCGGCAAGAAGCTCTGGGACAAGCGGCAGGATGTCGCCAAGCGGGACGCCGAGCGAGACATGGAGCGCGCGATCAAGCGCTGACGGCGACCCGGTCAGCTCGCGGCGGCCTGGACCTCCGGCTGGGGCGGCGGCCCCTGCGATGCGGCGCTCGGGCGGTTGGCCTTGATATCCGGGACGACCTGGGCGGCGAGCCCATCGATGCGCTGGCGGAGCTCGCGCAGCCCGGTGGCCTTGGTGGCACTGACCGCGAGCGCCGACACCCCGGCGATGTCGCCAAGGCGCAGGCGCGCGGCGCGAACCTCCGAGGCCGTCAGGCGGTCGACCTTGCTGAGTGCGAGGATCATCGGCTGCTCGCAGTCCATCGAGCGCAGGGTCTCGAGCACGGTCATCAGCTGCTGCTCCGCGTCCGGGTGTGACGCGTCGACCACCAAGCACAGCATGTGGGCCTGGCGCACCTCCTCGAGCGTAGCCGCGAAGGCTTCGACAAGCTCGGTCGGAAGCTTCTGGATGAATCCGACCGTGTCGGTGAGGATGACCAGCTTCCCGGAGGGCAGCTCGAGACGGCGCGACGTCGGATCGAGCGTCGCAAAGAGCAGGTCGTCGGCGAGCACCCGGCTGTGGGTGAGGACGTTGAGCAGCGTGGATTTGCCCGCGTTGGTGTACCCGACCAGCGCGCACGAGGCCAGGGGCACGTTGGTTCGCGCGGTGCGCCGTGTCCGTCGCTGCCGTTCGATCACCACCAGGCGTTCGCGCAGGCGCTTGAGCTGCTGGCGGATCAGGCGCCGGTCGACCTCGATCTGCTTCTCACCCGGTCCGCCTCGCAGCCCGACGCCGCCGCGCTGGCGCTCGAGGTGGGACCAGCCTCCCGCCAGTCGCGGCAGGAGGTGCTCGAGCTGTGCCATCTCGACCTGGACGCGGCCCTCGGCGGTGATGGCTCTGCGCGCGAAGATGGCGAGGATCACCTCGGTGCGATCGAGGACGGGGACACCCCATTCCTCCTGGAGGTTGCGCTGCTGCCGCGGGGTCAGCTGGTCGTTGCAGAGGACCGCCGGACTATCCAGCTCGGCAAGGTGGGACGCGAAGGCCGCGACGACGCCGGAGCGGAAGAAGGTCGCTGGGTGCGGCTCCCGCAGGGAGATCAGGCTCCGTTCCAGGACCTCGGTGCCGAGCGTCCGAGCCAGTTCCTCGAGTTCGTCAAGCTCGATGTCGCGCTGCTCGCGCTCATCGCGGCCGGCCACGGTGCCGATGACGATCACCCGCTTGAGCTTTGCGCCAACCGCCGGATCAGCTCCCGACGGCGCGTCGAAATGGGGCAACTAGCGGGTCACCGATCCGACAGTCACGTGGAGCACCCGATCAGCCTAGCAACGGCGACCGGGTTCTGCTGGGTGGTCCCGGGTGACGCGTGCTCAGGCGGGCTTCGCGGATGCGGGGATCTTCAGCCGAAGGAGCGCGCTGCCGCCAAGCGTGAGCGCGGACGCGAACACGATCGCGAAGGTGGTCGATGCTCCGAGAAGAGGCCCAGCCAGGGCTGATCCGATCGGCATCCCGGAGAAGTTCAGGGCCATCGAGACCGCGAACGCGCGTCCGAACCACGCTCGAGCGGTACGGCGCTGACGCAGCGAGAAGGCGCTCACGTTGGACGCCGCGTCGGCGCCTCCGGCGATCGTGATCCCGAGAGCGATGATCGCTATGGATGGCGCCAGAAGGGCCAGAACGGCGACGCCGCTGACCGCGCCGAGCAGCGCTATCGACTCGCGCTCCCTCCCCTCGGTCCTCATCCGGCCGACCAGCAGCGCTGCGGGCACCCCTGCGGCGCCCGCGAGCGCGAGGATTGAGCCGACCACCGCGGCGTTACCGTGCAGTCTGAAGACGACGACGGGGAGCGCGACGACGACGATGCCCCAGCCGACGTTGAGCGTCGAGAATGAGATGGCGATCCACCGCAGGGTCTTGTTGCTCACGACATAGCGAAGGCCGCGCCATGCTTCAACAAGGATCCGGCCGGTGACCTCGCCGCTGCGAGCAGGCTCGCCGACGCTCTGCAACACCACCGCGCCGACGATGTATCCGACCGCGGCGCCGGCCAGTGCGGCTTCGTTGCCGATGATCGCGATGAGCCCACCGGCGAGTCCCGGACCGGCGATGCTCGCGACCCCGTAGCACACGCTGTCCGCGGCATTACCCCGGTCCCAGAGGTTGCGGGGCACCAGGAGTGGGAAGAACGAGCGTGCGCCCGCGATGCTCAGCGTGCTGGTAATCGATCCGCCGACCAGCAGAACGTAGAGCCCCCAGATCGGCAGCAGGTTGGCTGCCGCCAGGACGACGATGACGATGAGACACACGGCCGCAACGCTGAAGTCGAGCGTCATCAGGAGCTTGCGCCCATGGCGGTCGAGCAGCGCTCCGGCGATCGGGCTCAGCAGCAGTCCCGGAAAGATGAGAAGAAAGAGGCTCACGCCGGCGACGCTCGGTGAGTGATATCGCTGCAGGGCGAAGAGGACGATGCCCACGGTCCACATCTGCGATGCGGTGCGCGTGAGCAGCGAGCTGATGAGCAGGTCCCGGAACCCGGGCACGCGCAGCAGCTGGCGATACGTTGCCGGAGGCGCGGTGACGGCTTGCTCGGTGGTCATATCGGATCCACTCGCGAGAGACTGGATTTCAAGTCCAGGGCGTGCAGCGACGCCACGACGGTCATCACGGATCCAAGGGTAACGCCGACGCGCTGTTGCGCATCCCGATTGGCATGCAGCGACGTGCTCTTGGGGCGGTGAGTGTTGCGGCGGTGCAGCCGACCAGGTCGCGGCTGTGTGGGTTTGTACGACCGACTCGCGGCAAACCGGCACGCGGCAAACTGACACCGGCAAGCGGAACGTTCGATCCGAGCTCAGCCATCAGGCTGCAGCGCCGACCTATCCGGAGGCGATTTCAGCGGGGGCGCGCGTCCACGAGTGGTAGGTGGGCGACGGCGGGATCGCCAGGATCGGGTGGCTCGCCGTCCGGACCAGCTGCCAGCCACCCTCGTGCACCATCCAGTGATGG
>DASZJB010000053.1:0-9602 GCA_035948615.1 Candidatus Dormiibacterota bacterium | reverse complement strand
CGCCAGCATCCCGATCAGCAGGCGAATGGTGTGGCCGCGAGTTCCCTGCATGGATCCAAGTCCTCCGTTGCAGACCTGACCTATGGCGCCCCCAATGTGGGGCGGTCCCTGCCGCCTGGCGCCTAACCAGGCGAATATAGCCAAATGTACCCCTCACGTCCACACACCATCCTAGACGGACACTCACCGAATACATGACAGCTTCACTAGAAGGTCCGTAGACAGGCTGAGGCCGAACCACGAGGAGCCGGGCCCGCCGCCGCGTGACGACCGTGCGGCGAACAGGTCCTCTCGTGAAGCGGTCGCGTAGCATTGCGCAGAGATGCGCGCATGGCCGATCGTCGCGTTGGGCGTCAGCGTTGGGCTGACAGCCGCGGCGTCGGCGGTGACCGTCATGGCCGGCGAGCGTCAGGCCTCGTTCGCCCGCGGCGCTGCGGCTCTCGAGCAGCGTTGGAACCACGACACGACGGCTGGGGAGCCGGCCGCCAGCCTCGCTCCGCTCCGGAGCCAGCTCGCCGCCTCGCCCTATCGGACCGCCCCCGCATGGTCTCCCGAGTGGTGGTTCTCTACCGGGCAGAGCCTGCTCGAGAGCCTCGAGACGCGCACCGCGCGGGACTGGACATCCGCCATGGACACCGCGCGCGGGCAGGCGGCGGCGGTCTTCACCAGCTGGGACCAGCTGGCCGCACAGCTGTCGACGTACATCCCCGCCACTGCCCTGGCCGCGGAGCGCGAGTGGAACCAGGAACTGGCCGAAGCCGCAACGCCGGTGGCTGTCGGGCAGCTGATCAGCCAGTGGGGCGGCGACATCACGAGCGCGCGCAACGCGGCGCTCCTGGGCGAGCTCAACGCCGAGGTGGCTGGATTCGGCGGCCTCAACGGCCTTGTCTCTCAGGCGACCTCGGCGGTAACGAAGGCGCGTCGCGACGAGCTCGACCCCGGCCAGGTCCCGGCGCTGACCGTGACGCTGCGAGCCGAGGTGTCCGCCCACGCTGACGCGACGAGCACGCTGCGCGCGTTGGTCGCGGCGGTGCAGGGGCTTCACGCGCTGCTCGGCCTCAATCACAACGTCTCGGCGGGCCTGCCTCCGCTCCTGTACAGCGTCGACCAGGCTGCCGCGGAAGCGACCCCGAACGCCGCCGGCTTCCTGGCGCGCTACAACACCATCGCCCTGGCGTTCCGCAACGCGCGCGAAACATCGCAGCTGAACACCGTCGCCGTGCAGATCGTGGCCCTGCAGACAGCGGTGACCACGGCGCTCAGCGCCGATCAGTGCGGCCATGCCGTGCCGTCAGGCAAGGTGATCACGCTCAATCTCACGCTCCAGGAAGCGGTGTTCTACGACAACGGATGCGTCGTCCGGGCCACGCCGATCACCACCGGCCGCCCCTTCCTCCGCACGCCCACCGGCGTGTTTCATGTGTTCTACAAGGCGTCGCCGTTCACGATGGTGTCTCCGTGGCCGCACGGCTCTCCGTTCTGGTATCCGACCGGGACAGTGACCTGGGTGATGGAGTTCGACGTCGGCGGCTACTTCCTGCACGACGCGTCCTGGGAGCCTTCGTCGATGTTCGGCCCGGGCAGCGAGAACACCTCCATCGCAAGTCACGGGTGCGTGCACATCCCGACTCCGGTGATGCGCTGGGCCTATTCGTGGACGCCGATGGGCACGCCCGTGATCATCACCCAGTGACACGAAGCTCGCCCCGGAGGCGCCGGCCCTCGACCGTCCCATAGACTTCGATCGCTGCAAACGTTACTCTAGAGGGAAGGGAAGTCTCAGGGGGAATGAGGGGATGAAGGTACGGCTTTCGCCGGCGGAACAGATACGTGCCCGGCAGTGGCTTGCCGACGTGAACGAGGATCTCGAGCTGGCTCGCTATCCGACCCGGGTGGAGCTGTGGCGCGCGGTGGATGAAGCGGCTCGGCGCGCGGAGAGTCTCGCGCGCCTGGAATACGCACTCCGGGGTCTGCCTCTCCGCTGAGAACCCCACCAGCGGGACCCGCGCTCGGCGCCCGGACTAGCGGAAGCCCACTCCCGCCAGCGCGGCCGACCCCGGACAGAGCTGCTCGTACGGCACCTGGGTGAGCGGCTTCTCCGTCGTGTTGCCGAGCTCGTGCAGGTCGGACGACTGCTCGTCGACGTAGAGCAAGCCGGTGACGATCTCGCCTCGCCCGCGGGCCGACATCAGGTGCTCCATCACCGCGATGCGGTCGGTGGGGTCATACCCCTCGGGCACGCTTCGGAAGCGAAGCGTCGCCCCGTCGTGCATCGGGATGCTCACCACGCCCTCGGTGGGAATTGTCACGGAGATCTCCTCGGCCGGCGGCACGAAGTCGGTGACGGTCATCTGCACGTCGTGCTGGCGTGTGAACAGGTAGCTCTTGGTCGAACCCTCGTGATCGTTGAACGTGACGCAGGGCGAGATCACGTCGATGATCGCGAGTCCGCGGTGGGCCATCGCCGCGCGGAAGATCGGCACCAGCTGGCGCTTGTCGCCGGAGAAGCCGCGCGCCAGGAACGTCGCCCCGACCGACAGCCCAAGGAAGATCGGATCGATCGGCTGGAGATGATTGGCCTCGCCGCGCTTGGTGGTCGAACCGACATCCGCCGACGCGGAGAACTGGCCCTTGGTGAGCCCGTACACGCCGTTGTTCTCGATCACGTAGACCATGCGCACGTTGCGCCGTACCAGGTGGGCGAGGTGGCCGAGACCAATCGACAGTGAATCGCCGTCACCGGAGATGCCGATGCAGAGCAGGTCACGGTTGGCCGCATTTGCCCCCGTGGCGATCGGCGGCATGCGTCCGTGACAGCCGTTGAAGCCATGGGCGCCGCGCGCGAAATATGCGGCCGTTTTCGCCGAGCAGCCGATGCCGCTCAACTTGGCGATCATATGCGGCGGCGTGTCGCTCTCCCAGAGCGCATGGGTGATCGCGGCGGTGACCGAGTCATGGCCGCAGCCCGCGCACAGTGTCGACATCCCGCCCTCGTAATCGCGAATGGTGAGCCCGAGCGCGTTGCGCTCCAGGCCAGGATGCGTCACAAGCGGTTTCACGATCGATGGCACCGCTCAGCCCCCCAGGATCTTGGTGACGCCGTCGACGACGTCCTCGGCGCTCAACGGATATCCGCCGTACGCGAGCACGGATTCGAGCTTCTCTTTCGGCACCGGCGTCTCGAGCGTGAACAACGTGCGCAGCTGGGCATCGCGGTTCTGCTCGACGACCACGATTCTGTCGTGGGCTTCGAGGAACGCGCGCACCCCCGCGCCGAAGGGGAATCCGCGGACGCGCATGTAGTCGGCGGTGATCCCGCGGTCCGCAAGGAGCTCGATTGCCTCCTGCACGGCGAGCTCGCAGCTGCCCAGGGTCACGATGGCGAGTGACGAGTTCGCGCGCTGGTCGACCAGCGGAGCCGGCGTGTGCTCCGCGGCTGCGGTGTGCTTGCGGGCGAGACGATCGAGCACCGCCTGGTATTCCTCGGGATACTCGGTGTACCCGCCTTCGATGGTGTGTCCCGACCCGCGCGTGAAATACGCACCGAGCTCGCTCACACCCGGGAGCGTGCGCGCCGCAACCGATTCGGAGTCGGCGGGCTCGTAGCGGTGGTACACCTCCAGCTCGCGCAGCTCTCCGGCGTCGAGCACGCGGCCGCGGTCGGGCACGTAGGAGTCGTCCCATGCCAGCGCCGGGCTCACCCAGTCGTTCATGCCGATGTCGAGGTCCGAGAGCACGAAGACCGGCGTCTGGAAACGCTCCGCGAGGTCGAACGCGGTGGCGGCCATCTCGAAGCACTCGGCAGGGTTGGCGGGAAAAAGCAGCACGTGCTTGGTGTCGCCATGCGACGCGTACGCGCAGGCGAGGATGTCCGCCTGCTGCACACGGGTGGGCATCCCCGTCGACGGGCCGACGCGCTGCACGTCGAAGATGACCGCGGGAATCTCCGCGTAGTAGCCCATGCCGAGCAGCTCCTGCATCAGCGAGATGCCTGGGCCCGACGTCGACGTGAACGCTCGCGCTCCCGCCCACGAGGCGCCGAGGACCATGCCGATCGCGGCCAGCTCGTCCTCAGCCTGCAGCACCAGGTAGTTGTTGCGCCCGGTCTCGGGATCGATCCGGAATTTGGCGCAGTACTTGGCGAACGCGTCCATGAGCGAGGTCGAGGGTGTGATCGGATACCACGCAGCCACCGTGGCTCCCGCGTACACGCAACCGAGCGCCGCGGCCGTGTTGCCGTCGATGAGGATCGAGCCGCGGGTCGCGTCCATCGTCTCGACGCGGCAGGGTAGGGGGTAGTCGAAATGCGAGGTCGCAAAATCGTGGCCGAGCCGGAGTGCCCGCTGATTGGACTCGCGCAGGCGATCCTTGCCGGCGAACTGCTCGGTGAGCAGCTGCGCGATCACCTCCATGTCGATGCCGAGCATCGCCACGAGCGCGCCGGCGCAGGCGATGTTCTTCATCAGGATGCGCTCGCGCGGTCCGCGGAACTCGTCGTTGCACATCTCCGCGAGGGGCACGCCGAGGTAGGTCACGTCCTCGCGGATGAGGTCACGATCCAGCGGCCACGAGGAGTCGTACATCGTGAAGCCACCGCTGGCGACCTCGGCGATGTCGCGCGCGTACGTCTGCCCGTTCATCGCCACCATCAGGTCGTACGTGCGCGCACGGGCGACGTGCCCGTCCTTGTTGACGCGGATCTCGTACCACGTCGGCAGGCCCTGGATGTTCGACGGGAACAGGTTCTTGCCCGAGACCGGCACACCCATTCGGAAGATCGAGCGCATCAGGAGGTTGTTCGCGCTCGAGGACCCGGTGCCGTTGACGTTGGCGAGCTTCAGGGCGAAGTCGTTCACCTTCGAGTGGGGCTGGGAGAAATGCTGCGCTGCCATGGCAGGTTGCCACCGGGACCGGCGTCGAAACCGCCAGCGGGATGAGCAGCTCGAATTTCTGCATGTCCCACGCCGCGGTCGGGCAGCGCTCGGCGCAGAGCCCGCAGTGGACGCAGAGATCCTCGTCCTTTACCATGACGCGCCCCGTCTGCGGCAGCGCCGCCGACACGTAGAGCGCCTGATCCAGGTTCCTCGCCGGGGCGGACAGTCGGGTGCGGAGGTCGGCCTCGTCGCCGTTCTCGGTGATGGTCAGGCACTGCACCGGGCAAATGTCGATGCATGCGTCGCACTCGATGCACAGCGGCGCCGAGAACACAGTCTGGATATCGCAGTTGAGGCAGCGCTGCACCTCTCGCGCGGTCTGCTCAGCCGAGAACCCGACCTCCACCTCGGTGCCGATGCTCTGAAACCGTCGCGTCAGCTCGACGTGCTGCATGCGCTGGCGGGCCGAAGGGTTGTAATCGTTGTGGTAGCTCCACTCGGTGAGGCCCATCTTCTGGCTCACCAGGTTGATCCCCTGCGGCGGGCGCGAAGTGACCGAGATGCCCTCGCAGTGGTTGTGGATCGAGATCGCTGCCTGGTGCCCGTGCTCCACCGCCCAGATGATGTTCTTCGGCCCCATCGCGGAGTCGCCGCCGAAGAAGACGCCGGGCAGCGACGACTGAAACGTGACCGGGTCTACCACCGGCATGTCCCACTCGCCGAGCTCGAGTCCGAGATCGCGCTCGATCCAGGGAAACGCATTCTCCTGGCCGATCGCAAGGATGACGTCGTCGCACGGGATCACGATCGTGTCGATGACGGTCGAGTGGCGCGCCTGCTCATCCCATTCGAGGCGCTGAAACTCCATGCCCACGAGCACGCCGTCCTCGATGACAAATCGCGTCGGAGCATGGTTGACGATGATCTCGACACCCTCCTCCTCGGCGTCCTCCAGCTCCCACGACGAGGCTTTGAAGTACGACCGCGGGCGGCGCGCCATGACCTTGATGTCGCTGCCACCGAGGCGCAGCGACGATCTGCAGCAGTCCATCGCCGTATTGCCGACTCCGATGATCAGCACTCGCTCGCCGATCTTCTCGCTGTGGCCGAACGCGATCGACTCCAACCAGTCGATGCCGATATGGATGCGATCGCTCTCGCGCCGTCCGGGGATATCGAGGTCCTTGCCGCGTGGTGCCCCGGTGCCGATGAAGACCGCATCGAAGTCCTGCTCGAGCAGGGATCGCAGGCTCGACACCGTCGTGTTCAGTCGGAGGTCGACCCCCATGTCGATGATGGTGGCGATCTCCTCGTCGAGGATCTCCGCGGGGAGCCGGAAGGCCGGGATATTGGTGCGCATCAGGCCGCCCGCCTTGTCGAGCTGCTCGAGGATGACCACCTCGTAGCCGAGTGGGATCAGGTCGTTGGCCACGGTGAGCGACGCCGGCCCCGCACCGATGCAGACGACCCGCCGCCCGGTCTTGCTCGTGGGAATCACGGGGAGGCGGTCGGCGATGTCGCCGCGCAGGTCGGAGGCGACCCGTTTCAGGCGGCAGA
Source organism: Candidatus Dormiibacterota bacterium (assembly GCA_035948615.1). GTDB lineage: Bacteria > Chloroflexota > Dormibacteria > Aeolococcales > Aeolococcaceae > Palsa-851. Next base: position 3,171 of record DASZJB010000053.1, on the reverse strand, counting down.
TCGCCACCGGGGACCCGTCGATCCTGGTGCGCCGGCACGCGGGCTCGCAGGGGCGGTCGCAGGTTCGCCCGAGGATCCCCGGAAACACGTTGGACTCGCGGTTGGACATGTACGCGTCGGTGTACCGGCCCTGAGCGATCAGGCGGATGTATTCGGGGACGTTGGTGTGGGCCGGGCAGGCCCACTGGCAGTCGACGACCCGATGGAAATAGTTCGGGTCCGACGTGTCGGTTGGGTTCACGAGTTGACCTGCGTTCCTGGACTTGGACCGTGTGCCAGTACATGGTGACACCGCCGCGCCGAAGTGCGATGTTCGTCGCCATTCCGCGTCTCGTGTGAGACCGCCGATACACTCTTCGCAGATGGGTGATCTTCGCTACGCGGATGCCGGCGTCGACATCGAGGAGGGCAACCGCGCCGTCAGCCTGATCCGGCGCACCATCGCGTCGACCCACACCGCCCAGGTCCTCGGCGGGATCGGCGCGTTCAGCGGCCTGTTCGCGCTCGAGCCCGGTTCGCCGAACGGACGCGTGCTCGCCTCGAGCACGGACTCGGTCGGAACCAAGGTCAAGGTGGCAATCGCGACCGGGCGCCATCGCGGCATCGGCGTCGACCTCGTCAACCACTGCGTCAACGACATCCTCTGCTGCGGCGCCGAGCCCCTCTTCTTCCTCGACTACTACGCCACCGGCAAGCTGGTACCTGAACAGCTCGCCGAGCTCATTGAGGGCATCGCGGAAGCCTGCCGGGCAGCGGGTTGCGCGCTCATCGGCGGCGAGACGGCCGAGATGCCGGGCGTATACGCCCTCGGTGACTACGACATCGCGGGATTCATCGTCGGCTCGGTGGAAGCGTCGGCGATCATCGACGGGCGCCGCGTGCGGGCGGGCGACGTCCTCCTGGCGCTGCCGAGCAGCGGCCTGCACACCAACGGCTATTCGCTGGTACGGCATATCGTCGCCGAGCACGAGCTCCAGTGGGCCGACCTCCTCCCCGGCACCGACAAGCCGCTCGTCGACCTCCTGCTCGAGCCACACCGCTCCTACCTCCAGGCGATCCGAGAGCTGCGCACCATGACCGACATCCGCGCCATGGCCCACCTCACCGGCGGCGGCGTGATCGACAACGTCCCGCGGGTGCTCCCCGACGGCCTCGCCGCCACCATCGATCGCTCCAGCTGGAGCGTCCCGCCGCTCTTCAACGCCATCCAGCAGGCCGGCGGCGTCCACCTCGAGGAGATGTGGCGCACCTTCAACATGGGTGTCGGGATGGTGGTGATCGTTCCTCCGGATGTCCCCTCGATCGCCACCGCCGCCGGGATGCCGGTGTGGCGGATCGGTGAGGTGGTTCCCCAGTCGGGCACCCGGCGGGTCATCCTCAGGTGAGCGGACGTACCCCCGTCGGGGTGCTGGTGTCCGGAGCAGGGACCAACCTCGATGCGCTGTTGAGCGCGTGCAGTGCGCCGGACTTCCCGGCACGGGTCGCAATCGTGGTATCGAACCGGCGCAGCGCCCACGCGCTCGATGTCGCACGAAGCGCCGGCGTGCCCGCGGCGGCCCTCCCGCAGTCGGATTTCGGCGGCGACGCGGCTGCGAGGGACCGGGAGATCCACGCGCGCTTCCAGGCCGCGGGCGTCCGCCTCGTGGTGTGCGCCGGCTACGACCGAATCCTCAGCGACGAGTTCCTCGATGCCTACCCGGACGCGATCCTCAACGTCCACCCGTCACTGCTGCCCGCTTTTGCCGGGGGCATGGACGCGATCGAGCGCGCCCTCGAGCGAGGCGTGCGGGTGACCGGCTGCACTGTCCAGCTGCTCGAACGCGGCGAGGCTGACGCCGGACCCATCGTCCTCCAGGCCGCGGTGCCGGTTGAGATGGACGACGACGCCGCGTCGCTGCGCCGCCGCATCCACGAACGCGAATGGGTGCTGCTGCCCGAGGCGGTGGCGCTCTGGTCCACCGACCGCCTGCGCCGCGAGGGAAACCGCGTCCGGGTGCTCCCCGCGCCGGCACCGGCACCGGCACCGGCACCGGCACCGGTCTGAGCGTGCGCGCACTGCTGTCCGTCAGCGACAAGCGCGGCCTTGTCGTGTTTGCGCGCGGGCTGACCGAGCACGGCTATGACCTGGTCGCTACCAGCAGCACCAGTCAGGCGCTCGCGGAAGCGGGTATCGAGGTGCAAGCGGTGGCAGACGTCACCGGCTTCCCGGAGATGCTCGATGGGCGCGTCCGGACGCTGCATCCGGCGATCCATGCCGGCATCCTCGCTCGCCGCGACAACCCCGAGCACATGCGCCAGCTCGCCGAGAGTCGCTACGACCCCATCGACATGGTCGTCGTCTCGCTGTATCCCTTTGCGGAGACGGTCGCCCGCGGCGCGGATGACGACAGCATTGTCGAGAACATCGACATCGGCGGCCCGACGATGATCCGCGCGGCGGCCAAGAATCGTGATTCGGTCGCCGTGGTGGTGTCGCCGGCTCAGTACGAGGCGGTCCTCGTCGAGCTGCGCGAGCACCGATCGGTCTCGCGCGCGACCCGCCACCGGCTCGCCACCGAGGCCTTCGCGCATGTCGCCGCCTACGACACGCAGGTGGCCGCGTGGTTGCGCGGTGGCGCGGTGGGCGAGACGCTTCCTGCCGAGCTCACCGTCGGCGGCGCGCGACTTCACGAGCTCCGCTACGGCGAGAACCCAGTCCAGCGAGGAGCTCTCTACGCAGTTCCCGGACCGCCGGGTGGGATGGCTCACGCACACCAGCTGCAGGGTGCGGCGCTGTCCTTCACGAACTGGCTCGACGTCGACGCCGCACGGGCGCTGGTCGCTGAGTTCGACGAGCCGGCTGCATGTGTGATCAAGCACACCAACCCGTGCGGCTTCGCGGTGGGCGCGACGGCTGAGGACGCCTACCGGAGGGCATACAACTGCGACCCACGATCCGCCTATGGCGGCATCGTCGGTGTCAACCGCCCAATCGACCTGACGACCGCGACCGCGCTGACCGAGACGTTCCTCGAAGCCGTGGTGTGCCCAGGCGTGGAGGACGACGCTGCCGCTCTTCTCGCCACCAAGCCGCGGATCCGGGTGCTGATCGTGGATCGGCCGTCCGGCGCCGAGCCGCTGGACGTGCGCAGCATCGACGGCGGACTGCTCGTCCAGACGCGAGACCGGGTG
>DASZJB010000052.1:0-1578 GCA_035948615.1 Candidatus Dormiibacterota bacterium | reverse complement strand
TGACCGTCGAGAGGGCATGACCCGCCATGGCTCGAGCACGCGACTCGCGGGCGGCCGCCATCGCCTGCCGCACCGTGTCGACATGCTCCCGATCCGGCGATGCGATGACCACGCTCCGGTCCCCGTCGACGATGCACAGCTCACCGTCTCCCAGCGAGAGGAGGTCCTGCCCCAGGCCGACGACCATGGGAAGACCCAATCCCCGGGCAACGATGGCGGCATGACCGGTGACGCCTCCGACCGCCAGGGCGATCCCGCGCACGTTGCCGTCGAGCTCGATGACGTCCGCCGGCCCGAGGTCGGACGCGATCAGAATCGTGTCGCCATCCGCGCCGCGACCGCCCAGCACCTCGTCGACGCCTGCGAGGCGGGACGCGCGCCGAGCGAGGCTCCTGACGTCGGCTGCCCGGGCGGCAAGCTCGGGATCCCCGATCATGTCCAGCTGCTCTGCGATCGCCTCCACCTCAACGCGAATGGCGCTGACCGCCGGCATGCCCCGTGTGAGCACGGCATTCTCGACTGCCCCGACGAGCACCGGGTCCTCGGCCATCATCACCCCGGCATCAAGGATGTCCGCCTCTTCGGTCCGGCCTTCAGCTCGAAGCGCCGCCGCGAGATCCTCGAGCTCGTGTGCCGATCGGGCCAGCGCCTCCAGCGCACGGTCTGCCGCCGCGGGGCGCGCGGCCTCGTCGAGGACGGTCGCGTCGATCTCGCCACCGGCATCCAGGTGCCGTACCGCTCCGAACGCTGTCCCCGGTGACGCCGGAACGCCAGCGAGCACTCGCTCGGTCATTCTATTAAGGAGTGCTCGCTACCGTCCGTTCCAGGGCGCGAATGATCATCGCCGTCGAGGTTGCGCCGGGATCCTGGTGTCCGATGGAGCGTTCACCCAGGTACGACGCGCGGCCCTTGCGCGCCTGCATTGGGATGGTGGCACGCATTCCGGCCTCCGCCGCCTCCGAGGCGGAGCGCAGCATCTCCCCGCTCGACGCGCCCCGTGCAAGCCCCTCTCGCATGGCGGCCACCGCAGGCTCGAGCGCGTCAACCATAGTCTTGTCACCCGGCACCGCAGCCCCGAGGTCCTGAACCGACGCCAGGGCCGCGGCCATCGCCTCGACAAGTTGCGCAAGGTCGAAGGTCGGTCCTTCTCCCAGGGCACGCCCTGCCTTGCGTAGCGCCGACCCCCAGAGCGGGCCGCTCGCGCCTCCGACGGTGGACACCAATGTCTTTCCGGAAAGGATCAGCAACTTTCCGGGTGTGCCGTCGGGTTCGGTGCTCAATGCCAGCGCTACGGCGTCGAATCCGCGGTTCATGTTGATGCCGTGGTCACCATCGCCGATCGCCGCGTCGAGCTGGACCAGGTAGTCCCGTTCGGCGCGGACCGATGCGGCGATTTCGTTCATCCACGCGGTGACGGTCTGCGCATCCATCGCTATAGCGACCGCCACGATAGCATCACCCTCCCCAGCGAAGTGCCGCAGTGTGCACGGGCGCGTCCCAGAGCGCGGTGAGCTGGTCGTCGAGCTCCAGGACCGTCAACGACGCGCCTGCCATCTCGAGCGACGTGATGTAACTGCC
>DASZJB010000051.1:0-6784 GCA_035948615.1 Candidatus Dormiibacterota bacterium | reverse complement strand
AACGCTGTCGGCGAGGACCGCCTCCTCGACGGTGTTCCGGATCACGACGTCACCGCTGAGCTGTTGGCCGGATTCGTCGACACTGACGAAGACGAACGAGTCCAATCCGAACTCGATGTCCTGGGGGTTCATTGCCTGCCTCGAATCGCCGGCTTCAAACCGGACACGTGGGTGGTTCCTCGGCAACGTCGCACGGTGGTGATGTGACCCCGGCCGCCCGAACCACCAGGTCGTAGAGCGTTGCCCTTTCCCCAGCGTTCAGGGCGCTGAACAGAGCGTCCTCGACGACGCGAAGCCGCCCATACGCGACACAGAGCTCGTCCTCGCCTCGGCGTGACAGCGCAACGATGTGCCGGCGGCGATCGGCGGGATCGCGGCGCCGAGTGACCAGGAGGCGATCCTCGAGCTCGTTGAGCAGTCCGACCACATTGGTGGGATCCAGGCGCAGGGAATCGGCGAGACCGTGCTGACTCACAGGTCCGTGCTCACTCAGCAACCTCAGGGCGATGAGGTGCCGGGGACGAAGCCCACCCGGCGCCAGTTGGACCTCGACGGCGCGACGTCCGACGCGGGCCAGGTGCTCGAGCAACGGTAAGAGCCGGTTGTCCACGACGACCTTGGCCGTGACCCCGGTCTTTGCATTAGCCATAGACTAATAGTAGACACAGCACAAGCTATTTGTCCAGCGCTAAGGATCTCGAGCATGGCAGCGCCTGGCGCACGTCCAGTCCTGGCCGCTCGCGGCGTCCGGTCAGCTCAGGCTGGAAGCGCGCTCCGGGCATCGGTCACAGCGACGCCATCCAGCGCTGTCGCATCGACACGCTCGATCCAGGGCGATGCAGCCAGATCGACGAATGACGACCTGGCGTCGGAGAGCAATCCCTCGGCTTCCTCGCGGCGGCCGCGCTGCACCATCCAGTCGCCCAACTCCAGACGCGTCACCGCCACCCAGAAGGGCATCTGACGCTGCTGGAACATGCCGATCGCCGCCAGCAGGGTGCGCTGCACTTCCGCGTGCCGCCCCTCGAGCGCATCGAGGCGCGCCTGGAAGCGCATGGCGTGGATCTGCATGATCCGCGTCCCAGCGCCCGAGCGGCGCGCTGCCGCGCTGGCAAGCTGCCGGCGCACCGCCTGAAGGTCGCCGATGGCGAACGCGCTCTCCACGGATTCGTTGAATGCCCAGCGGGACGCATCGCTGTCGACCGACCTCAGGTCGTCGCGACCTGCGGGGTCGCCCAGGATCTCGAGAGCTTCGCGGTCCCGTCCCTGGGCACGGAGCACGGCGCCGCGTGCGGCGTCATGCACGAGCAGGTACTCGCCGCCGGCCTGGGTGGAGAGATCTTCCAGGCGCTCGACGAGATGTCGCGCCTCGGGAATCTGCCCTCGCCAGAGATGAATCCAGGCGCCAAAGAGGAGTTCGGCTCCGAGCACGGAATCGGTTACCTGAACATCAGTGGACTCGAGGTAGTCGTCGACCACCGAGATGGCCGCATCCCAGCGACCGAGATCGACGAGCACGGGGATCTGTCCGATGACGAACATGATCTCCTCACGGCGCTGGCCCATCAACCGTGCGAGCGCGATTCCCTTCTCCGTATGTGTCGCCGCACGACCCGGATCCGAGGTTTGCAGATCAGCGGCAATGTTGTTGTAGGCGCGCAACGCAGCGATGTGGTTGTCTGAGGCGAGGGCCTGATCGAGCGCGCAGCTCAGCAGCGCACGCCCCTCCTCGCGCCGCCCGCGACGTCCGAGGATGAGGCCCTTGGTGTTGATGGCCTGGCAGAAGACCGCCACGTCCCCACGCCGCTCGGCGATCTCCAGGGCGAGCTCGACTCGCTCCATGGCGACGTCATCCTTCCGGTGGGCGAGGACCAGACGGCGCGCGACCTCCGCCGCGACGAACGCCAGGTCGTCGTCGTGGTCGGCGCCTCCCGCCTCGATTGCGCTGAGCTCGGCGAATGCGCGCTCCATGCGTTCGGCTGCCTGATCGCGTTTCAACTCGTGGGAGTCCATGTCGGCGAGGGTGACCGAGGTGCGGGCAGCCGCCCCCAGGCGACCCGCGGCGGTGTGCAGCGCAAGCGCCTCATCGAGGTGCCGCCGCGCGACCGCAGTGTGGAGCTGCTGCCACGCCATCTGGCCGGCACGTGTGTGCAGCCTCGCTCGGTCGGCAGGGTCCGCGAGTTGCAGCGCGCGCTCGTAGTAGTGCTCCGCCGAGGCCGCGGCTGCAAGTGACGCGGCATGGTCGCCCGCCTGGACGAGCGCCTCGCACGCCCGCTGCTTGAGTCCCGCAGCATCGGGCGCGTCAACGTCAGCCTCGAACGCCTCGAGGAGATGGGACGCGATGACCTCGGCGACCCCCTCCTCCTCGCTCCACGAGCTCTCGAGGTACGCGGCGGCGCTCAGGTGACGCACCTTGCGGTCCCGTCGCGTCAGGGTGCCATATGCGACGCTTCTCACCAGGTCCTGCACGAAGACGTACTGGCCGCGCTCCGGTGATCTCGGGTCCGACTGGATGGCGAGCAGGTCCTTGTTGACAAGGTTGGCGAGAGCCGACTCCACGGCATCCGACGGGACCTCGGTGATCGACCGCAGCGCCGCGGCCGTGAACGACTTGCCGAGGATCGCGGCATCCTGGAGGAGGCGCCGTTCGGTCGCCCCGATGCTGTCCAGGCGCGCGGCGATCAGCGCATGGAGCGTCTCGGGCACCTCGAGCGCGTCGAGCGATCCCTCGACGTGGAACGTTCCGTCCTTCGTGACCAGCAGGCCGCGGTCGAGCAGCATGCGCACCGTCTCGACGGCGTAGAGCGGCACGCCGGCAGCGCGCTCGAGGATGCGTGCGCTCAGGTCGGCGGGCAAGCCGGGGGCCATCCCGGCCAGCAGCTGGGACATCGCCTCCGGCGGTAGCGGGTCGAGAGAGAGCGATGTGAATCCACGTTTGCCGATGCCCCATCCGGAGCGACGATCCGCCATCTCCGGGCGCGCCAGGGTGACCACCACGATCGGCGAGTTGCGCGACCACTCGAGGAGGTACTCGATGAAATCGAGCAGCCCGCTGTCCGCCCATTGGAGGTCCTCGAAAACCAGGACCGTGAGGTTTTGCGTGGCGAGTCGCTCGAAGAAGAACCGCCAGGCAGCGTACAGGTCGCGTGGATCCGAGGCAACGCGTTCCTCGAGGCCGACCAGGTGCGCAAGGCGGGGTTCCACCCATCGCCGCTCCTCACCGGAGTCGACGAACTCCTCAACCGTACGTCGCAGCTTCTCGCGTGCGGACTCGGGTGGTTCGTTCTCGACGATCCCGGCGCGCATGCGCACCATCTCGTTGAGCGCCCAGTACGCGACCCCCTCGCCGTACGCGAGGCACCGGCCCCGATGCCACCAGACCGTCTCGGTGAGCCCGTCGACGTACTTGAAGAACTCCCACGCCAGCCGTGATTTTCCGACCCCCGCGAGGCCGACGATGGACAGCAACCGCGCGGTGTGCTCCTCGCCGGTCGCGTGGAGAAACTCCTTGAGCAGGCGCAACTCGCGGTCACGGCCGACGAATGGCGGCTCGAGACCGGTCGGGCGAAGCGCTCCGCCGGCCGCCGCCACGACGCGTCGCGCACGCCAGAGCCGCTCGGGCAGTGGTTTCCCTTTGAGCTCGTGCAGCCCGGCGTCCTCGTACACAATCGCGGCCTCGGTCGCGGCGCGGGTGCCGTCGCCGACGTAGACCGTTCCGGGTTCCGCGGCCGACTGCACTCGGGAAGCCGTGTTGACGAGATCGCCGGCCACCATGCCCTCGCCAGTCACGCCGAGGTTCACCGCAGCCTCTCCGGTGAGCAGGCCGGCGCGAGCCCTGAGCCCCGGCGCGCCCACCTCCTCGCCAAACGCCGAGATGGCATCGACCAGTTCGAGAGCTGCGCGCACGGCGCGCTCGGCGTCGTTCTCGCGGCTGGTTGGGACACCCCACACCGCCATAACGGCGTCGCCGATGAACTTCTCGACCTCGCCGCCGTAGCGGGCGATGATCGTGCGCGCCGTGTCGAAGTACCGGCTCAGGAGTTCGCGAACGTCTTCGGCGTCGCGCTGCTGAGAGAGCTGCGTGAAGCCGACCAGGTCGGCGAAGAGCACCGTGACATGGCGGCGTTCGGCGAGGCGCGAGGTGAGCTCGACTCGAGCCGGCGCCACCACCGGTCTCGCACTCGCCGGTTCGGACGAGAGCGCTGCGCCGCACTCCCCGCAGAAGCGCTCACCCTCGTGGTACGCGTTGCCGCACGACGCGCAGGCGCGCGACAGCATCGCTCCGCACTGGACGCAGAAGCGTGCCCCGGCGCGATTCTCGGCACCACAGCCGGTGCAAGTCATCGGAGCAAGATTACTCGCCGCCGAATGGAGTTGACCCGGTGCGGCCAGGCAACCCTCACGGCGGATGCTGCCCTGTGTGCGCTCGCGGACCGACGGCACCACCGACCACGGCTCAGGCTACGCACTCTCGAAGGCACGGCGGGGTGCGCCTCCAACCCCACTCGCGCATCGCGTCGATTCGGCCTCCGAGGAGCGACGGAGCCAAGTGTGCTCCACGATCTGCCGGGTATGGCCGCCGCTGGAGCGTCTCTCCCCCTCCTGCTCCTGGCGGCCATACCGCGATCGTGAACCGCCAACGCGGCATAATCCGGCGACCTGACCCGCACGTCGCCCAGATGATCAGCGAGGAGAGCGCAGATGGCCAAGATCGAAGAGTTGACCGACGAAAAGGCCGCTGAATTCGGTCACACCTTCATCCGGTGGCTGACCGATGAGGACCCTGCGGGTGTGGCGCGCTTCTTCCCCAATCTCGATCCTCACGGTATCAACGACCGCGACGCATCGGACATCGGGCGCGCGGTCCTCGAAGACCTCGTTGCCGAGCGCTTCGTGGAGTAGGGCGTTTACGCCCGGGCGTCAGCGTTCGCCGGTGAGACGCCCTGGCTACACCGCGCCTGGCGTCGCGCTGGGCGCGGGGGTTGATGTCGCCCCACCCCCAATGCCGTACCCGCCCGGCGGCACGGCGGTGGTCAAGCTCGACCACGCCACGGCGCCGGTCGGTGCATTCACGGTGGGGGCGGTTCCCCAGGCGCTGAAGGTGGTGGTGGAAGCCGCGCCGCCCGAGTCCGTAAACCTGAAGCTGAGAGGTAGGTCCGTCCGCGTTGAGATGTCCAGCGACCCCGGTCCGACTGGAACGCTGTTGGGTGGTGGTGACAGCGCAATACCGGAAATTCTCGTCGCCGCACGACCCCCGGCAGAGGTGATCCTGGCGCTGGATTCGGGGGTCAGGAGGATCTGTAGCGCCTGGCTGGATGCAGTGATCCCCGGCTGAATCACGGAGTACGGGCCGTCGCCGGCGGCCACCGAGATCCACTTGCCGACCACGCTTGGCGCGGTGGCCGCGGTCACGCCGAGCTGATCCTCAGCAGCGGGGGCGTTGCCCTGAAAGTAGACCGTCGTCCCAACCAGAAGGAGCGTGAACTGCTCCGTCCCATAGCTTGAAACGAACGTGATGTCCTGACGCCCCCCCGACTGCCCGGCCTCGCCGATGATCGTCTGCGCGTAGCCGATCAAGGAGACGGCCCGATAGTGAAACCCCGTCGAGTTTTGGGTGGCGGTGATTGCCTGCTGGTACAGGGCCCTCGCCTCGGCCGCTCCAGACGCCGTCCCCGGAGCCGCAGTCGGTGAGCCGGCGGTGGACTGATTCCCCTGGATGTGCCGAACCAGCAGGACGCCCCCGACACCGATCGCCGCGGCGACGATTCCGGTGGTGACGAACAGCGCGACGATAGGCAGCATCCCCGAGACGCGCCTCGGGGGGACGGTCGACGGCGCGGGTGGCCAGGCGGGCGGCTGCGGGGGAAACGCCCAGCGGTCATCGTTCATCGCACACCATGGTGAACCGTCGGGCCTTTCTATTCGGTTTCGTGAGCATGCCGCTGCTCGATACTAGTCGAGCACCAATCACCCGACGTAAAAGAAGGAGATGCCGATGAGCGATGCAGCCATGGAGACCGTCTTCGACCATTTCCACGCCAGGCGCCGGCGCGATATCGAAGCGATCGCCACCGGTCTCGACGCCGATGTCGTTCATCAGGGCGTCCTTCCCGAGCTCGTCTGCAACGGACGGCGCGACGTCCTGGATCGCATCGAGGCCTCATTCGACAGCCTCGACACCGGCGTCGAGCGGCTCGAGTTCAATGCCGCCGGGGAGAGCATCGTGGTGGGGATCGCCGGGCCTCGCTTTCGCGAGATTCCGTTTCTCGACGGTGAGATCTTCATGGTCTTCAGGGTGAGCGACGGCCGGATCAAGCGCATCGACGACTTCAGGACTCGCGAGGAAGCCTTCGACGCCGCCCGGGTTCCGTCGCCGGCGCCCGCCTAGCGGACGGCACCATGCTCAGCCCGCGTCGGAGTCTGCCTGTCCCCGGGACGCAGCCGACTCCGGTTCGCTGGCCGCCGGCACTGCCTGCGCGGGGGCCGGCGCCGGCTGTGCCGGAGTCGGAGCCGGCTCCTCGGGCATCGCGGTTGCCTTGAGCACCGCGTCACGAGTTTCGGCCGACGCTTTCCGGAACTCGCGAATACCGCGTCCCATCGCTGCGCCGACATCGGGCAGTTTGCCGGGTCCCCAGATGATCAAGATGATGACCAGGACGATGATGATTTCGGGGAGGTGTCCACCGATGTCCATTCCAACTTGCAGTCTACCGCGAGATCGCGACGCGAATGCTGCGTCTGATGTGTCAACGCAACGGTTCGGTGGTGTGCAATCGACAAATGC
>DASZJB010000050.1:0-5151 GCA_035948615.1 Candidatus Dormiibacterota bacterium | reverse complement strand
CGCTTCTACGATCGCCTGCCTCCACTCAGGAATCAGGTGCAGGACGTGCGCTGCGATGACCGCACTGAACTTGCCTTCGCCAAACGGAAGGCGCGTGGCGTCGCCGATGACGACCGCCGGAGGCGCTCCATCGGAATTCTGGATGAGTTTGCGAAGCATCTCGCGCGAGATGTCGACGCCGACCATCGACACGCCCGCGCGCGCCAGGGGCAGCGTGATGCGCCCTGTGCCAACACCAATCTCCAGGCAGCGACCTTCTTGGGGTATTTCGGCGACGAGCATCGGGACGAGGCGCGCCATGATCGGTTCCGGGAGCGCTCGCGTCCGGTCGTAGTAATCGGCGGCGCGGTCGAAGGAAACCGAGTTGGTCAGATCCGGCGCCCCGTCGAGGCCCAGTACGGCTCTCGGATCCTTCGTTTCAGCAGCTTGCCCGCGGCGTCGCGTGGGAGCTCGTCCACGAAGTCGATCGACCTCGGCTTCTTGTAACCCGCCAGGCGCTCGTCGCAGAACGCGATCAGCTCAGCTTCGGTGGCGGTCGCTCCCGCTCGCAGCTGCACGACCGCCTTCACCGATTCGCCCCACTCCTCGTCCGGCACACCGATCACCGCGGCGTCCATCACCGCCGGGTGAGCGTGGAGCACCGCCTCGACCTCGGCCGGATAGATGTTGACGCCGCCCGAGATGATCATGTCGATACGGCGATCGCATATGTAGTAGTAGCCGTCGCCATCGCGGTAGGCGACATCTCCGACCGAGAAAAAACCGTCGTGCAGGCTTTTCCCTGTCGCGTCAGGGCGGTTGTAGTACTCGGCGAGCCAGGTGTTGCGGACCATGAACTCGCCCGGCTCGCCATCCGCAACCCCCGCCCCATCTTCGCCCAGCAGCTTGATCTCCTGTCCCGGCACGGCGGTGCCGCAGGAGCCCGGCTTGCGCAGCTGATCCTCTGGCCGGAGCACTGTGTTGATGCCAGTCTCCGTCGCGCCGTAAAACTCCCACAGCACCTTTCCGAACACCGCCTCGGCCCGCACCTTCAGCTCGTACGGGCAAGGCGCCGCACCGAGGATCAACGCTCGCAAAGACGAAACGTCTCGAGGCATGTCGCGCTGGGCGTCCACGAGGCGCTGCAGAAGAGTCGGCGCCATGAACGTGGTCGTCACCCGATGGCGCTGGATGAGGTCGAGCGCCTCATCAGCCGCGAACTTCGGTTGGACCACCACGGTCGCGCCCAGCAGCTGGTGAAGCGTCGAGAAGAACGCCACCGCGCTGTGGTATCCAGGTCCGCACATGAGGTGCACGTCGGACTGGCCGAGCTCGAAGATCGAGATCACCTGCAGGACGTTGGCGATGTTCACGCCGTTCGGACGCCACGCCCCCTTGGGGTTACCCGTCGTGCCTGAGGTGTAGATCATCGAAGCCAGGAGCGCATCCCCAACCGCATCCGCTGGAGGCGTGTCGGCCGCGCCGTCCATCAGGGCGCGATAGGAGAGCCAGCCGTCGGGCGTGCGGTCGCCGAGCGCGATGAAGCGGCGATCACCCGACACCTGCGGCTGAGCCGCGACCACCGCGTCGACGTGGTCGGGGCCGGCCACAACCACCTTCGCCCCCGAGTCGTTGAGGAGGTACGCGATCTCCGGTCCGCGCAATCGATAGTTCACCGGCACGACAACCGTGCCCGAGCGCCGAACTCCATGCGCGATCTCGAACCCGGCGACCGAGTTGAACGACATGATCGCGACGCGGTCCCCGGCCTCGCACCCAAGTCCCTTGAAAACGTTGGCGGCTCGATTGGCGCGCCGATTCAGAGTCGCGAAATCAAGGGTCTGTTCGCCGAGGATGACGGCGGGCTTGGTCGGGAGGGACTCGGCATGGCTTGCGAGGAAGTCGAAGTCCGCCATCACCCCATGCTAGGGCGAAGGGGTCGTCTTCGCGCTCGGCGAGGACGCCGGCCTGGGCGTCGGTGCGTTGCACAGGGTGTTGCTCGCGAGGCCGAACGTCGAGGCCACGGGCGCGCCGCTGCCGGCGAGGACGACCCGATAGCGGAAGCAACCACCCAGCAGCTGCCAGCTTGCCGAGGGAGCCCAGTGATGGAAGACGACGCCGGCCGGCAGCGGCGGATATTGAGACAGCACGGCGGGCGTCGCATCCGCAATCGATGCGATGGGCGACGCGCTCGTCGAGTCGAATTGCCATAGGTAGATTCTTGCCGCAGCGCGTGCCGCAGGATTGTCAACAGCCGCAGGCAGCATCGTCGCGGTGAGAAGCCCGTCCACCATCGCCTGCGGCCCAGGGCTGGGCTTGAGCATCGTCGCCGTGCGCGTCGGAATGGGTGCGGACCAATCCACGCCGATGACGTTGCCGCCTGTGAGGTATCTCTTCACAGGCGGAGTGCCATCGGCGCCCGACGCGGCGTACAGCTCGACCTCTCCATTGACCGCCAGCGCGATCTGCTTGGCGTCCGGGCTCCACGCGAGGTCGTCGACGTGGGGCAGGCTCGAGTTGACGCGGCGCGGTGCGGCGGTGGAGGGCGACGGTGTCGGAGAGGGATGAGGCGTCGCGGTTGCCGAGGTCGACGCGGAGGCGCTTGCGCTGGGCGTGGCCAGCGGGATGCCGGAATTGATGGGTTCGATCACGGCGCCATGGTCCGGAAGGGAAACCGCCGCCAGCGTGCCGTCAGGCGAGATGGCCATCGGCCCGTCATCGGGACCGAGCTTCAACGGGAACGGGTTGAGCACGCCGGCGTCGGCGTTCAGCCAGTACCACGTGCCGGTTCCGAACTCGCGAACCGCGATCAGCGCCGACGTTCCGGGCGCCGCGCCTTCGGTGAAGAAGGCCGCCTGGGCAGGCGGCTTCGAAAGCGCTTTGATCGCACTGAGCGGTTGCGTCAGGTCGAGCGCGTCGACCTCGTAGCTGGCGCAGCAGCCGACCGACAGGGCGATGTAATGCGAGTTGGCGGCCAGGCCGATGGGACCCTCGCTCTGGGAATCCTGTGACGCTGCGATCGGGTCGATCAATCCCGTAAAAGGGTCGACGCGGAACAGCCAGTCGTAAGGCACAACGCCCGCCGTGGTACGGCGCTCGGCGGGTCGATCGTCGTGGATCGTGAAGTACAGAACCGGGTAGGCAACCCCAGGGGCTGGTCCCCAGACCGGGCCGGCGACTCGAAAGGCCGCGCCGGCGGGCATCGGAGCCACGATGGTGGACTTGCCGGTCGCGGGGTCCAGCACACCCACTCCCTGGTCGGCCACGTATCCGATGAGTCCCTGTGTGAGGGCCCCGGTGAGAGGGGACGGCGACCTCACGACCACCGGTCCGCCGCCGCCGCACGCTGAAGCAGCGATCGCGATCATGCAACCGATGACCAGGTTCCGGAGGTGAGGCGTGCGCACGTAAGCTGCCGATGTTATCGGGTGCACCTGGGTTGTTACGAGCCGGCGGGCCACTTCGTTACGTCTTTGAGATGAGAATCACGATGCTGCTGGTCGCCGCGGCGATCGTGATCGCCGGCTGTGGCAGTGTTGGCACTGGTTCGCGCGCAAGCTCGACACCGAGCGCCGGATCCAGCCCTACGAGCTACGACGTGACGGCGACCGAGACAACCCAGGCCGCCTCGATGCGCGTCGGCCAGAAGCTCGAGGTGGTGCTGCATGCCGGAAGCGGGATGAACAACTGGACGCAGCCGCTCTCGAGCGACGAGTCCATCCTTGCCCCGACCGTCAATCCGGCGGCGACCGCGGTGCGGGGAGTCACGCTGGCCGCGTTCGTGGCCAAAGCCACTGGCCGGGTCGACGTCTCCGCTTACGGGAGCCCGACGTGCCCCTCGGGCCTGGCGTGCCCGATGTACGTGATTGTTTTCTCTCTGAAGGTGACCGTCACCCCTTAGGTCGTCAGCTGGTACTGAGCGCAGCCGCTATCGTCTCGAGCTCGGCCCGGCTGGGTGGATGGCTGTAAGTGTCTGGGAACGTCAACCCGAAACCATCGTTCGCGTAGCGAGGGATCACGTGGACGTGGAAATGCGGCACATCCTGGAAAGCGGTTTCGCCGTCGGCCACGAAGAGGTTGACGCCGGTCGCGCCAAGCTTGGCGCGCGCGAGAGCCGCGAGCTGGCGTGCCACCCGGAACGTTCGCATCGCGACGGTCTCGTTGAGGTCCGCCATCAGCACCGCGTGCTGGCGCGGCACGACAAGCATGTGGCCATGCGTGATGGGCTGCACGTCCATGAACGCGACCACGTTGTCGTCCTGGTAGGTGAAGGTCGCCGGCTCGTTGCCGCGCAGGATCTCGCAGAAGACGCACTCATCGCTCATCTAGGGCAGCACGAAGCTTAAGTGAGCGGTACCGCTATTCGGATTCGGTCGAGGACTCGACTGGCGCCGGGATCGAGACCGAGCCGTTCGCAGGCTGCGGCGCCTCATCCTCCGTCGCGTCGGGCGGCGCCTCGGATCCGTTGGCCGCCATCGCGCCCTCGCCGTTCACGGCCCCGTCGCCCGGGCGCTGGCCGCGGCGGCGCCGGCGGGTGCGGCGATCGCCTCGGTGCGGACGGGACAGCCGCTGCACCTGGGAGCGGATGCCGACGCGCTGGCAGGCCGTGACCACAGCGCCGACACCGGCCACGAGGCCTTCCTCTTTGCAGTGCTCGAACAGCGGTCCGAACAGCTCGGGGGCGCCGCCGATCACGGTTTTGGAATCGCCGACGATGACAAGGAGCTTCTTGGCGCGGGAGATGGCCACGTTGACCCGGTTGGGGTCGTTGAGGAAGCCGATGGCGGCGCGGTCGTTGGATCGGACGAGGGAGAGGATGACGGCGTCCGACTCACGGCCCTCGAATGCGTCGACAGACTCGATGTCATCGGGCGGCACGATGCCCTTCAGCGCAGACGACAGCCGGTTGACCTGCGAGGCGTACATCGCGATCACGGCTAGCTTCGCCTTGCGGACCCGGCGCCGGATGATCGAGGTGATGTCCTTGCACAGGGCCACCTCGAACTCATTGGCGACCGAGCGCTGTGCGTCGCGATACTCGTCCTGCGCCCCCGTGTCGACCCACACCAGCTCGCGGTCGAACGGCCAGGGCAGCGGCATGCGAGGATGCGGGGCTTCGTGGATGAGCTTGCCCTCGTAGAAAAGATCTGACACGACGCGGCCGATCGGCTC
>DASZJB010000049.1:0-8112 GCA_035948615.1 Candidatus Dormiibacterota bacterium | reverse complement strand
GACACACCGGCTCCGCCGTGGACCTGGATGGCGCGGTCGATCACACTCTGGGCGACGTTGGGGGCGACCACCTTGATTGCCGAGATCTCGAACCGGGCACCAAGACCGCCCTGGGTGTCAAGCAGCCACGCGGCCTTCTGGCACAACAACCTCGCCTGCTCGATCTCGATGCGCGACCTGGCGATCTGCTCGCGCACGACACCCTGTTCGGCAAGCCGTTTGCCGAACGCGGTGCGTGACTTGGCTCGCTCGCACATCAACGAGAGCGCGCGTTCGGCCGCTCCGATCAGACGCATGCAGTGATGCAGGCGTCCAGGGCCGAGCCGTGCCTGGGCGATCATGAACGCGGTCCCCTCATCGCCGATGCGGTTCGCCTGGGGCACGCGCACGTTCTCGAGCAGGATCTCGCAGTGGCTTCCGGGGTCGTCGAAGCCGAAGACCTTGAGCTGACGCACGATGGTCACGCCGGGGGCGTCGATCGGCACCAGCACCATGGTGTGGCGCGCGTGGCGTTCGGCATCCGGATGGGTGACGCCGATCAGCAGGATCACCTTGGCGTTGGGGTGCGCGGCGCCGCTGGTGAACCACTTATGGCCATTGATGACGTAATCATCGCCGTCGCCGTCGATACGCGTCGCCAGCTGGGTGGGGTCCGAGCTCGCCACCTCGGGCTCGGTCATGCCGATGCACGACCGGATCTCGCCGGCGAGCAGCGGAGTGAGCCACGTCTCCTGCTGTTCGGGGGTGCCGAACTGGGCCAGCACCTCCATGTTGCCGGTGTCGGGCGCCGAACAGTTCATCGCCTCGGACGCGATCGCGCTCCAGCCCATGATCTCCGCGAGCGCACCGTACTCGAGGTTGGTGAGCCCGGGACCGAAGCGCTTGTCCGGCAGGAAGAGGTTCCAGAGTCCGCGTCGCCGCGCCTCGGTCTTCAGCTCCTCCATCACCGGCGAGATCCGCTGCGGGATCGTCTCTGCAGAGAAGCCGCGCCAGTATTCCTCCTCCGCCGGGCGGATGCGCTCGTCCATGAACCGCCAGACCTTTTCGCTGAGCTCACGCACCCTCGGTGTCTCCGCGAAATCCATGCTCAGCCTCCTTCGGTGGAACGCAAGCGGCCAAGTGCCTCCAGGCCACTGTCGACGATGGCCGGCACCATCTCCCCCATCGTCTCGAAGCCCTCGCCAACGGTCATCCCCATGAGGAACCGGGCGGTGATGCCCTCCGCGATGATTGCGAGCTTGTAGGCGCCGAGCGCGATGTACCAGTCGAGCGAGGTCAGGTCGCGCTGCGTCCCCGCAGCGTAGTCGCGCAGCAGGTCGGCCCGCTTGTAGAAGCCGTCCTCGACGGTGATCGCCCGGCCGTGCAGGGTGCGCGCCGCCGCCTCGGACTCGTCATCGGCCCAGTACACGCAGAGCAGACCGACGTCGCACAGCGGATCGCCGATGGTGCACATCTCCCAGTCGATCACGGCGACGATGCGCGACGGATCCGCGTGCGCGTACATGACGTTGTCGAGGCGGTAGTCGCCGTGCACGATCCCGGGCGCGGAGGGTGGGGGCACCGTCTCGTCGAGCCGCGTGCGCAACTCCTCGATGCTCGGCAGTTCGCGGGTTTTCGACGCCTCCCACTGCTGCCACCAGCGCCGCACCTGGCGGGCGAGGAATCCTCCCGGGTGCCCGAACTCACCGAGGCCGACCGCGTCCGGCTCGATGCCATGAAGCTGGAGCAGGGTGTCGATGAGTGCCGCCGACATCGCGCGCCTCGTCTCGGTGGTATCGGGAAACTCGGCAGGCAGCACGCCCCTGACCACGTGGCCGTCGATCCACTCCATAACATAGAAGCGCGCCCCGATCACCGACTCGTCCTCGCAGAGCACGATCACGCGGGGGACCGGGATGTCGGTGTCCTGCAGCGCCGAGAGCACCGTGTACTCGCGGGCCATGTCGTGCGCCGTCGGGAGCACGTGCGCGAGCGGCGGCCGCCGCACCACAAAACGCCGCTCGCCGTCATCGACGATGTACGTGAGATTCGAGCGCCCGCCGGGAATCACCTCGCCTCGCAGCGAACCGGCGAGTCCACCGACGCGCGGTTCGAGGTATTTCGCGAGCGCCTCGAGGTCGAGCCCCGGGGGCGACGTCACTGAGGAGGCGGCGAGTGCCCGTGACGGCGGCGCCGGATCTCCGCGACCTGGAGTCGCAGGGTGGCACGCTCGAGAGCCATGACCGCCTCCTCATTCTCCACGTTCTGGGAGAGGAGATCCTGCGCCTTCTTACGCGCTTCTTCGGCACGGGCCTCATCGATGTCCTCGGCGCGCTCGGCCGCATCCGCAAGGATCGTCACCTTGTCGGGGAGAACCTCGAGGAATCCGCCCGAGACCGCGAGCACATGCTCGGCGGCTTCGTTGCGAATGGTCACGACCCCATTGCGCAGCGGGGTGAGCAGTGCGATGTGTTGCGGGAGAACCCCGAGGTCGCCCTCGATCCCCGGCGCGAGCACGAAGTCAGCTTCCTCGCTGAAAACGCGACCCTCCGGTGTGACGAGTTCGACCTGGAGCTTGTTGGCCATGCCGATTATGCCTTTGCGTCCTCATCGGTCTCGGCAGCTGCAGCATCTGGCGCGGGTGCGGCATCAGCCGACGTGTCGGGCTTGGCCGCTGTTGCGTCGGCAGCGGGTGCGGCGTCGGCCGGCGTGTCGGGCTTGGCAGCAGTCGTGTCGGCAGACTTGCCGGCAGCAGCATCGTCCGCAGGGGCAGGTTCAACCGGCGACTCGGTGGCGGTAGCGTTCTTGGCCTCAGCTGGAGCAGCATTTTCCGCCGCCGGCGCAGTCTCGGCAGCCTTCGCGTCACCGCCTTCCTCGCCCTTCAATGCGGCCGCGCGTTGTACGGCTTCGTCGATGGTGCCGACCATGTAGAACGCATCCTCCGGAAGGTCGTCATGCTTGCCGTCGAGGATCTCGGCGAACCCGCGGATGGTCTCCTCGAGGGGGACGTACTTGCCATCACGCCCGGTGAACACCTCGGCGACGAAGAACGGCTGGGACAGGAAGTTGCGCACGCGACGAGCGCGGCGCACGGTCTGCTTCTGATCCTCGGTGAGCTCCTCCTGACCAAGGATCGCGATGATGTCCTGGAGTTCCTTGAACTCCTGGAGCACACGCTTCACGCCCTGAGCGACGCGATAGTGCTCCTCACCCACCACGTTCGGGTCGAGCACGCGGCTGAAAGACTCGAGTGGATCGACGGCGGGATAGATGCCTGCTTCCGAAATCGACCTGCTCAGCGTGACCGTCGCGCCGAGGTGACCGAAGGTGGTGGCGACCGCGGGGTCGGTGAAGTCGTCCGCGGGCACGTAAATCGCCTGCACCGACGTGATCGAGCCCTTGTTGGTCGACGTGATCCGTTCCTGCAGGTCACCCATCTCGGTGGCGAGAGTCGGCTGGTAGCCGACCGCGGACGGCATGCGTCCGAGCAGCGCCGAGACCTCGGCGCCGGCGAGCGTGTACCGGAAGATGTTGTCGATGAAGAGCAGTGTGTCGGCGCCCTTCTCGTCGCGGAACCACTCGGCGATGGTGAGCGCGGTGAGCGCGACCCGGGCGCGCGCACCCGGCGATTCGTTCATCTGGCCGTAGACAAGTGCCGTCTGGTCAAGCACCTTGGATTCCTGCATCTCGCCGTAGAGCGCGGTGCCCTCACGGGTCCGCTCACCAACGCCGGCGAACACCGAGTACCCGGCGTGCTCGCGCGCGATGTTGCGGATCATCTCCATGACGATGACCGTCTTGCCGACGCCGGCTCCGCCGAAGAGCCCGATCTTCGAGCCCTTGGAGAAGGTGCAGATGAGGTCGATGACCTTGATACCCGTTTCGAGAATCTCCGTCTCCGTCGACTGCTCGGAAATGGTGGGCGCGGTGCGATGCATCGGCATACGTCCCTCGCCGGCGAACGGCCCCTTGCCGTCGATGGTCTCGCCGATGACGTTGAACATCCGGCCGAGCGTCGCCTCACCAACCGGCACCTGGATCGGCGCACCGGTTGCGCGAACCGCATCACCGCGACGCACACCTTCAGTCGTGTCCATGGCGATGGTTCGCACCGTGCTGTTGCCGAGGCTCTGCTGCACCTCCAGCACGAGCCGTTTGCCGTCCTCGCGATCGATTTCGAGCGCATCGAGGATCTCAGGCAGACGTTCGCCGCTGAACTCGACGTCGACGACCGGTCCGATCACCTGCACGACTGCGCCGGAGCCGGATTTCAATTCCACAACTGCCATCTCTCTCTCCTCAGCCTTCAAGCGCCGCGGCGCCGGAGACGATCTCCATCAACTCTGTCGTGATCGATGCCTGTCGCACCTTGTTGGCGGTGAGAGTCAGGTCCTCGATGAACTCGCTTGCGTTGTCGGACGCGTTGCGCATCGCAACCATGCGCGCCGCCTGCTCGGATGCCGCGTTCTCCAGCACGGCGCGGTACACCTGCGCCTCGACGTAGCGAGGCAGCAGCGCGTCGAGGACGTCCTTCGGGTCCGGCTCGTACTCGAAGTCGGCGCTGACCGCCTTCGCATCCTCCGGCGGCACCACCGGGATCACGCGCTGCAACACGGTCTGCTGGCGGCCGACGCTGATGAAGCGCGCATAGACAATGTCGATCTGCTGCACCTCGCCCCGCTCGTACTGCTCCATCGCGACACGCGCGGCCGGAAGCACATCGCCCATGGTGGGCCGATCGCCGAGCATGCTCTGGTCGGCGATGAGATCGCGATGCAGACGGCGGAGCACGTCACGTCCTCGGCGCCCGAGGGTGACGTACGAGACCGGGATCGTCGCCTTCGCTGCGTCGCTCAACGCCAGGCGCGTGTTGTTGCTGTTCAGCGCTCCGGCCAGGCCGCGGTCGGCGGTCACCAGGATGATCAGCCGCTTCTGAACCTCATTGACCTTGAGGAAGGGGTGCTCGTACTGCGGCGAGCGGCGCATCAACTCGGTCATGACGCTGGCGATCTCGTCGCTGTACGGCCGCGCGGCGAGCACGCGCTCCTGGGCTCGGCGCATGCGCGCCGCGGCGACGAGCTCCATCGCCTTGGTGATCTTGCGCATGTTCTGGACGCCCTTGATGCGGCGGCGCAGATCGCGCAGGCTGGGCATGGAGCGTCAGCCTCCGCAGACTCGGGCCGGGGCGCCGGTCAGCGCGTGCCTCGTCATCCGGCGAAGGTCTTCTTGAATTCTTCGACCGCCGAGCGCAGCGACGCTTCCGTCTCGTCGGCGATGCGACCGCTCGTGTTGATCACTTCCTCGATGTCGGGATGCGTTTGCTCCATGAAGCGCAGCAGGCTCTTCTCGAACTCGCGGACACGGTCGAGCGGAACATCGTCCAGGAAGCCACGCGCACCGGCAAAGATGCTGATCACCTGCTTGGCGAACGGCATCGGCTCGTACTGCGGCTGCTTGAGCAGCTCGGTCATGCGCTGGCCGCGGTCAAGGCGGTCGCGCGTGCCCTTGTCGAGGTCGGCGGCGAACTGCGCAAATGCCGCAAGCTCGCGGTACTGGGCGAGGTCGAGCCGCAACTGCCCGGCGACCTGCTTCATCGCCTTGGTCTGCGCGTCACCACCAACGCGCGAGACCGAGAGACCGACGTTGATCGCGGGGCGGATGCCGGCGTTGAAGAGGTCGGTCTCGAGGTAGATCTGCCCGTCGGTGATCGAGATGACGTTGGTGGGGATGAACGCCGAGACGTCGTTCGCCTTGGTCTCGATGATCGGCAGCGCGGTGAGTGTCCCACCACCTTCTGCATCGCTCATGCGCGCTGCGCGCTCGAGCAACCGCGAGTGCAGGTAGAAGACGTCGCCCGGGTACGCTTCTCGTGACGGCGGACGCCGGAGCAGCAGTGAGAGTTCGCGGTACGCGTCCGCGTGCTTGCTGAGGTCGTCGTAGATGATCAGCGCGTGGCCGCCCTTCTGCATGAAGTACTCGCCCATCGCGCATCCTGCGTAGGGAGCGAGAAACTGCAGCGGCGCCGGGTCGGAGGCGGTCGCGGCCACGATGATGGTGTGCTCCATGGCGCCGTGGGTCTCGAGAGTCGCCTTGATCTGCGCGACCTTCTGCGCGTTCTGACCAATCGCGACGTAGATGCAGATGACCCCGGTGCCTTTCTGGTTGATGATCGTGTCGACAGCGATTGCCGTCTTGCCGGTTTGACGGTCGCCGATGATCAGCTCGCGCTGGCCACGGCCGATCGGGATCATCGCGTCGATCGACTTGAGCCCCGTTTGCATCGGTGTGTCGACGTTCTCGCGCTGGATGACACCCGGCGCCACGCGCTCGGTCGGGAGTGACTGCGCGGTCTCGATGGGTCCGCGATCATCGAGTTGCTCGCCGAGCGCGCTGACGACGCGACCGACCAGTTCGTCGCCGACCGGCACCTCCGCGATGCGCCCTGTGGTGCGGACAGCGTCACCCTCCTGGAGGTGTTCGTACGGGCCGAGGATGACCGCGCCGACGCCATCCTCGCGGAGGTCGAGAGCGAGCGCGAGCACCGTGCCCGTGCCGGCGGGGCCCGGCATCTCGAGCAGCTCGCCTGCCATGGCGTGCTCGAGACCATAGATGCGCGCGATGCCGTCGCTCACCGATGTGATCACGCCCTCGTTGGCGTCGACCACCGGCGCCTCGAAGCTGGCAATCCGTTGTTTGAGGATCTCTCCAATCTCGTCGCTGCGTATGGCCATTAGTCAGTGGTCCTCTCTCGCTCAGGCAAGAGCTGCCTGGAGCTGTTGCAGGTGGGTGTGCAGGCTGTCATCGATGACCCGGTCACCGATGCGAATCACGAGTCCACCGATGATCGATGGATCCGTGCGCACGGTTGTTTCGACATCGGTACCCAGCTGCTTGCGCAGCGACTGGCGAATGTGCTTTTCGAGCGCCTTGTCGACTGGGACCGCGGTGATGACCTCCGCGCGGACGACCCCCGACGCCTTGTCGGCAAGTGCGTCGTAATGCGTGAGGACCTCACGGACAATCCCGATGCGACGGCGCTCGATGAGCAGCCGCGCGAGGTTGCGTGCTTCGGGCGAAGCGCCTTTGAGCAGCTTCAACCCCTGGCGAACCCGCTCGGCAAGACTCGTCTTCGGATTCGCCAGGGCGTCGCCGACCGCAGCGTCGCCGAGCACGTCGACGACGCCCGCAAGCTGGTCACGCCAGCCGGCGATGTCATCTGCGTCCTGGGCGAGCGCGAAATACGCCTCGGCGTAGCGTCGGGCGATGATGCTCGCGCGTTCCATCGTCAGTTCTGTCCCGCGTTGGCGCCGGGGTTGTCGCCGACCTTCTGCAACGCTTCGTCGATGAGGCGCTGGTGCGCCTTGCCATCGATCGCCGAGCCAAGCACGCGCTGGGTCGCGGCGACAACCATGCTGGCCACTTCGGCGCGCAAATCCTGGATTGCACGGTCACGCTCTGCACCGATCTCCGTACGTGCGCGCTCGACAAGCGCTTCCGCGTCCGCCCTCGCCTTGGCGAGGACTTCCGCGGCATCCGCGGTCGCCTCCTGATGGGCGCGGTTGAGGATCTCGCGTGCCTGGGTCCGCGCCTCCTCGAGCGTCTGCTCAACCTGCACCTGCACCTTGGACAGACGCTCCTCGGACTCGGCTGCGGCACGAAGGCCGGCTTCGATCTTGTCCTCGCGCTCGGTTGCCGCCTTGATGATGCGCGGATACGCCCATCTCCCGAGGATCAGGATCATGAGAATGAACGCGATCAGTTCCGCGAAGAACGTCCCGTTCGGCGTGAGCAGACCCGCTGGTTGCGAGCCGAGGACCATGGTCACGAACCCTTACGCGCCGCCGGCGATGACGTATATGAAGAAGAAGCCGAGCGCGAGGTTGATGAAGTACATCCCTTCGACCAATCCGATGATCAGGAACATGGTTACCTGCAGCCGGCTCTGCGCCTCTGGCTGACGCGCGGTGCCGGCGATCGTCGCGTTACCGGCAAGACCGTCACCGATGGCGGCGCCGATCGCGCCACCGCCCAGTGCAAGTCCGGCGGCGATCAACGCTCCCATCACGATCAGCGCATGGTTCATGTGGTCTCTCTCCTCTAACTCGTTGCGTGTGATGTGGCGCCGTGATGCTC
>DASZJB010000048.1:0-3054 GCA_035948615.1 Candidatus Dormiibacterota bacterium | reverse complement strand
GGCACGTGGCGGTACGACATCGAGGTCGCGGGAATCAAGGCGAACATGACGGATGTTACTGCCGCCATGGGCCGAGCCCAGCTGTGTCATCTGCCTGCGTGGCAGCGCCGGCGCGAGCAGATCGCAGCGCGCTACCGGCGCGCACTCGCCGGCGTCCCGGGCGTTCGTCTCCCCGGCGAGCCGAGCGGGGGCCGTCACGCCTGGCATCTGTTCGTCGTTCAGATCGAGAGCGGACGCGACGTCAATCGCGACCTTGTCGCGGCGCACCTCGAGGAGATGGAGATCGGCTGCTCGGTGCACTTCATTCCGGTGCATCAACTGCGCTATTTCCGAGACCTGCTCGGTGATCACGCAGGGTTGCTGCCGGGAACGGACGAGGCCGCTGATCGCGTGCTGTCGCTGCCGATGCATCCGCGTCTCAGCGACGCAGATGTCGACCGCGTGTGTGAGGCCGTCGCCGATTCGGTGATGGCGACGCGATGATCGAGGTCAAGCCCCCGGCTGTGCCCGCAACGCGCATGCGCGCGGCTGGACTTCGCTCGCTGTTGATCGGCGCGGGCGAGGCCGGGCGAGCGATGGCCCAGGCGCTGCGGCGCGTGCCGGAATACGGCTTGACGCCGATCGGCTTTCTTGACGACAACCCGGTACGGCGGCAGGTTGCGGGCCTCCCGGTCCTCGGGAGCATCAGCGACATGGCCGAGGTGGCGGTGGCGAACGATGTGGATGTCGCGCTGGTCACGATCCCCTCACTGGCGCCCCACCGCATCACTGCGATCGCCGCGCGCGCGCATTCGGTTGGTGTGATGGTCCGCTTCCTGCCGTCTTTCGTCGCCGCCCTCGAGCGCGACGTCCGCATCTCCGACCTGCGCAGCGTTCGCATCGACAGGCTGCTCGGGCGCGACGAGGTGCACGTCATCCGCTCGACGTCGCGCTCGGTGATCGCGGGACGGCGCGTGCTGGTGACCGGAGCCGGCGGATCCATCGGCAGCGAGCTGTGCCGTCAGATCGACGCCTTCTCTCCGGCCGCGCTCTACATGCTCGATCACGATGAGTCCAACCTGCACCGGTTGCAGCTCGAGCTGCGCGGCCACGGGCTTCTCGACTCAGACGACATCATCATCGCGGACATCCGCGACCGCGGACGCATGCAGCAGCTGTTCAGTGAGCTGCGCCCGGAGGTCGTCTTCCACGCGGCAGCACACAAGCACCTGCCGCTGCTGGAACGCCATCCCTGCGAGGGCGTCAAGTCGAATGTCGCGGGTACCGCCAACCTCATCGAGTGCGCGATCGCGACCGGAGCGGAGCGCGTCATCCTCATCTCGACTGACAAGGCCGCCGACCCCAGCTCGGTGCTCGGGGCGACCAAGCGACTTGCCGAGATGATCATGCGCAGCTATGCGGGCGGGGACACGCGAATCGCGTCGGTCCGATTCGGCAACGTGCTCGGCAGCCGGGGGTCACTCCTGTCGGTGCTGGACTCGCAGATCGAACGGGGCGAGGTGATCACCATCACGCACCCGGATGTGTCGCGCTTTTTCATGACGGTCGAAGAGGCCGTCGGCCTCGTGCTGGAGGCCGCGGTGATGGCGTGCGCCGGTGAGGTCTTCGTGCTCGACATGGGCGAGCCGGTGCGCATCGTCGATCTTGTCCGCAACTACGCGGATCAGCTGCACGGCAACAGCCGCGACGTCGTGATCCGCTTCACCGGCCTGCGTCCCGGTGAGAAGCTCGACGAGACGCTGGTGAGCGCGAACGAGGAACGCACCCTCACGACCCACCCCAAGATCTGGAACTCGCGGTCCGGCGTCGGGCTCCCACCGGACTTCGACTGCCTGCTGGAGCAGCTCTACGCGGCGAGCGCGGTCAACAACGCGCCGGAGGTGCGCCGCCTCCTGGCGGTGCTGGTTCCCGGCTACGTGCCCAGCGCGGGCGACCCGGCCGTGGTGGTCGCTCCGTACCCGGACGACTGGTAGATGCGCGCCTCCGTCAGCACGGCCGGTACGCAGGTCGGCGTCGAATGCGAGTTGACATGGGTGGCCCGGCTGCTGGCCGAGTGCTGCGGCGATGCGCTCGAGATCGATCAGCTCGCGACCATCGACACCGCGCAGCTGCGCATCCGCATCGAGCGTTCGCGTGATCCCTTCGACATCGGCGGACTGGCGCCGCTGACGCGCGCCGCCTGGGCGGGGCCGGGCGAGCTGGTGATGCTCGACGTGTGCACGTCCGGGTTCGACCTGCGCATGCGACTGGAGCGAGGACGTCCCGTGCTCTCGTACCGCTGGCGACCCCCGGCGACGACGCGCGCGGCGGTGATGACGCTGCGGGCGCGCTTCCGGCTGCTGGCACGCGCCGCGCTGCTGCAGTACCCGGCGATGTGGTTCGCGTCGACACGCGGCGCGGTGCCGCTGCATGCGGCGGTGCTGAGCGCCGGTGGTGCGACCACACTGCTTGCCGGCCCGTCCGGGGTGGGCAAGACCACGGTCCTCATGCGCGAGGTGCGCAAGGGCGGCGTCGCCACCTCGGACAACCTCTGCGTCAGCGACGGCACGCAGTGCTGGGGAGTGGTGGAACCGGTCCGCGCCGAGGGAGCGACCGGGAGGCGGATGACCCACGGCCGTCGTGAGACGCACCTCAACGAGCGCGTCGACTGCCTGATGCCTGACGTCATGGTCGTGCTGCGGCGCAGCGTCGACGGTGCGCTCGCAATCCGCCGATGCAGCGCCGGCGAGGCGGCACGGTCGCTCGCAAGCGGCACATACATGGCGGGCGAGTTGCGCCGCTACTGGGCATTCGCGGCGACCCTTGCCACCGCGTCGGGACTCGGTCCCGCGCACCCCGCGATCACGGAAACGTCCGGGCTGCTGAGCCGGCGACTAGCGTGCCTCGAGGTCGCCCTCCCGGAGCACTGCGACATGCGCCTGCACGAGGTCCTCGAGACCGTGGAGCGCTCGACATGCGCATGACGTTCGTCGCGCCACCCGCAGCGCCGATAGCGACGCCACGCAACGGACAGCACTGGACGCCGTCGGTGTTCGAAAGCGCCGACACCCCGGC
>DASZJB010000047.1:0-2973 GCA_035948615.1 Candidatus Dormiibacterota bacterium | reverse complement strand
CGCCGATGCGACGCTGCCGCTGTTGATCCAGGGCGGCATGGGCGTGGCAGTCTCCAACCATCGCCTCGCCCGCGCTGTGGCCATGACGGGTCATCTCGGCGTCGTCTCCGGGACGGCCATCGATCTTGTGCTCGTGCGGCGTCTCCAGGACGGTGATCCCGATGGCGAGATGCGAAACGCGATGGCGCAGTTTCCAGTGCCCGCCATCGCCGAGCAGGTAATGCAGCGCTACTTCCTTCCTGACGGGCGCCGCCAGCGTCCCTATCGCAGCATCTCGATGCACTCACATCGCGACAAGCACGCGTCTCAAGACCTGCTCGTGCTCGCCGCGTTCGTCGAGGTGATGCTCGCCAAGCGCGGGCACCATGGACAAATCGGGATCAACCTGCTGACCAAGGTGCAGATCCCTACAGTGCCGACGCTGTTCGGCGCCATGCTCGCGTCTGTCGACTACGTGCTCATGGGGGCGGGAATCCCCCGCGAGGTGCCGGGCATTCTCGACCGTCTCGCGGCGATGCAGGCGGTGGAGACACGGCTCGACGTCACCGGCGCCGCTGCCACCGACATCATTCCCCATCTCCGCTTCGATCCCAATCGCTTCGATGTCAGCGTCGCACCGCGCCGTCCGGCGTTCCTGCCAATCGTGTCGTCCCATACGCTGGCGACCGTCTTGGCCCGCAAGGCGAACGGCTCGGTCGAGGGCTTCATCGTCGAGGCACCGACCGCCGGTGGGCACAACGCACCGCCCCGAGGTACGCCCACCTTTGACGCACTCGGACAGCCGCGCTACGGCGAGCGCGACCACGTCGATCTCGCAGCCATGCGCGCCCTGGGCCTGCCCTTCTGGCTGGCGGGTGGCAGGGACACACCGGAACGCGTTCGAGACGCGCTCGCAGACGGTGCCACCGGCGTCCAGGTGGGCACGCTCTTCGCATTCTGCCGTGAATCGGGAATCGCGCCCGCGTTGCGAGGCGCCGTTCTCGACACGGTGGAGAGCGGGCGCGAATTCGTGCTCACGTCGTCACGCGCGTCGTCGACCGGGTATCCGTTCAAGGTGGCCGCGGTCCCCGGGACCCTGTCTGAGCGGGGGGTCTACACGGCCCGGACGCGCGTCTGCGACCTCGGCTACCTGCGCGAGGCATATGCGAAGCCAGGGGCCGGCGTTGGCTACCGGTGCCCCGGCGAGCCGGTTGGCGATTACGTCGCCAAGGGTGGCGATGCGTCCGCCACGGTTGACCGCCTCTGCCTGTGCAACGGGCTCGCGGCCACGATCGGGCTCGGCCAGGTGCGGGTCGCCGGTCTTGAACCTGGCGTGATCACGAGCGGTGACGGCCTCGCCGCCACACGGACGATGTTGGTTGACGATGACGATTACTCCGCCGCCGATGTTGTCACCCACCTGATGGGCGACCTTCGGGGCGCGTCGGCGACCTCCGACGGACCTCATCCTGAGGCGAGGAAACACGGGTCACAGTTGGAGGCGGCGCATGCACGGAGTGTCTGATCGTTCTGCGAGGCTCGAAAGCCCAACACTCGGGCCCCGGCGGGACGGCCCAACCCTGGACTACGATGGTCCGACTATGGCTGTCGTTGAGCCGGCTGCCAGCGAGGCGCCGCCGCCGCGCCTCTTCTCCGGAAAGGTGGCCATCGTCACCGGGGGTTCCCGCGGCATCGGAGCTGCGATCACCAGAGAGCTCATACGCCATGGGGCGCACGTGTCTGCCGGATTCAACCGCGATGCCGAGTCCGCTGCGGCTTTGCGCGACGAGCTCTCCGCTCTCGGTGGCTCGATCTCGGTCCATCAGGGCAACGTTGGCGACCCTGCGGACTGTACCCGCGTGGTCGACGAGGTCTTGACCGCGTACGGTCAGGTCGACTTCCTGGTCAACAACGCCGGCATCACCGTTGACAAGACTGTCCGGAAGATGAGCGTCGAGGACTGGCATGCGGTGATGCGGATCAACATTTCGGGGGCGTTCTACATGATGAAGGCCGTGCTTGACCACATGCTCGAACGAGGCAGCGGGCGGATCGTCAACGTGAGCTCGGTCATCGGCCAGACCGGGAACATCGGGCAGGCCAATTACGCTGCCTCAAAGGCGGCGCTGTACGGACTCACCCAGAGCCTCGCGCTGGAAACGGCGCGCAAAGGGATCACCGTCAATTGCGTGGCTCCCGGGTTCATCGAGACCGAGATGGTTGCCAAGATCCCACAGCCGATCCTCGACGGCATCATCGAGAAAGTACCCATCCGGCGACTTGGCCGGCCAGACGAGGTGGCTCGCGTGGTCCGCTTCCTTCTCGAGGATGAGTCGGCGTATATCACCGGAGCGATGTACACCGTGAACGGCGGCCTGTTCATGTGATCGGCTCGTGAACAACGATGCCGGCGAGGACACCGCCTATGAGGCGCTGCTCGCCAAGGTAGACCAGAGCGACTTCGGAGGCGCGTTCCGCAGTGTGTTCCTCGAGGACGCGATACGGCACCCTCTGCACTTCGCGAAGGCCGGTCTGGATCTCTCGGCCGGGCAGGCGGCGGTAGCGGCGCGTGCGGCGCAGAGGGCCTTTGGCCGGGGAAAGGGTGACCCGGTTGCTCGGGTCGACAGCCGCTTTGCGGACCGGACATGGCAAGCGAACCCCGCATTCCGGACGCTGGCCGATAGTTATCTGAGCGCGGTGCAGTGGGCGCAGCAGCTGGTCGATGCATCACACGCTCCCGCCGTCCAACGTGAGAAGGCGCGGTTCGCACTCAATCTCATGCTCGATGCGGTGGCTCCAACAAATGTGCCGTGGATGAACCCCGCGGTCTTGAAGGAGATGTTCGAAACCGGTGGTCAGAGCCTCATCGCGGGCGCGAGCAACTTCGTCGACGACCTGCTCCACAACGGGGGGCGGCCACGTCAGGTCGACGCGACATCGTTCAGCCTCGGCAAGAACCTCGCAGCGACACCTGGGCGCGTGGTCATGCGCAAC
>DASZJB010000046.1:0-10736 GCA_035948615.1 Candidatus Dormiibacterota bacterium | reverse complement strand
AACTTCCCCCTCACCGCAATGCGCCTGAGCGCAGGAGACCTTTCGGATCGAAGGCGCCGGCCAGCCCCGGCTGCCATGCTCGGGTCCCAGGAGGCTTCTCGGTCGCGGTGCGACCAGCCGCCGGCTCGAGCCGGAAGGTGACCGCCACGATGACCGCCAGGCGGCCGGCGCTGCCCAGCAGCGCGGCGGTCAGGTCGTAACCGACCACGTCCTTGAGCGCGGACCCGCCGGCCTTGACGGCCTCTCCCGTCGACAGCACGGCCTCAACGCCTGCCATCGACCGCCGTGGCACCTCGCCGCGCGCCACCAGTGTGCCGACATGTGCCGAGCCCGTGTCCGCACCGAGGCCCACCACCGCGAGCTTGTCCGCTGCCACCGCGGAGCGCACTCGAGCAACTGTCGCGCCGGCTCCGGCACGGACTGTGAGCCCGGCGGCGGCGACCTCGATGTCCGCCAGTCGATGGACGCTGAGGATGATCCCGCCGCGCTCGGGCGCCCCTCCCGGTGTCGCCAGACCCCCGCTGGTCGCGCTGATCGGGACCCCGTGCTGATTGCAGAAGTTCGCCACCAACGCCAGCGTGTGGGCGTCCGCCGGGCTGACAACGTCGCCCACCACTCCCTCGGGACCCACGATCTCGACAAATCCTTTGAGCAACTCGTCGTTCACACGATCAACCCTTTGAGCGACGCCGACGCCGCCGTGTAGACGAGCACGATCATGACTCCGAGGATGAGCGTCCCAGCCGTGGTCGCGACCAGGACTGCGCTGCCGGAGAACCCGGTCCGTGACCAGCGGTATTCCTCGGCCCCCACGGCGGGTCGCTGATACATGAGCAATCCGACGCGGAGGTAGTAGAAGGCCGAGACCGCGCTGGTCGCGATGCCCCAGAGCGCAAGCGGGACCTGACCGGCGTTGACGGCCGCTGTGAAGACAAGGAACTTGCCGAAGAAACCGGCGGTCGGCGGAAATCCTCCGAGCGAGAAGAGGAAGAGAGCCATGCTCGCGGCCACGAATGGACGCCGATGGGCGAGGCCGCGCAACCCGTCGTAGCTGTCGAGGTCCTCGCCGCGTCCCGCCATCACGGTGATGACCGCGAAGGCGCCGATGTTGCTCACCGCGTACGCGGCGAGGTAGTACAGCACCCCGATCGTCCCGAACGTGCTCGTCTGTCCCGACGGCAACAGTACGGGGCCGACCGCGACCCCGATGAGGATGTATCCCGCCTGAGCGATGCCGGAGTAGGCGAGCATGCGCTTGACGCTCGTCTGGGTCAGTGCCGCGATGTTGCCGACGACCATGGACGTGATCGCCACCAGGGCGACCACCGGCTCCCAGTGCTGGTAGAAGTGGGTGCCGCCGCCGTCGAAGGTGTATGTGAACACGCGGACGAGGGCGGCGAAAGCGGCGACCTTGGTGGTGACGCTCATGAACGTCGTGACCGACGTCGGCGCACCCTGATACACGTCGGGCGTCCAGGAGTGGAACGGCGCCGCCGATACCTTGAACGCAAAACCGATGAAGAGCAACAGGACGCCCGCGAGCAGGAGTGGATCGACGGCGATCGTGGTCTGACTCTGGATGGCCGCGGCGATCTGCGCGAGCTGCGTGTGCCCGGTCTCGCCGTAGATCAGTGCCATGCCGAAGAGCAGGAACCCCGATGCGAAGCCGCCCAGCAACAGGTACTTCAGCGCTGCTTCCTGCGATCGTTCCTCGTGCCGCGAGAAGCCACTGAGCACGTAGAGCGCCAGTGAGAGCAGTTCGATCGCCAGGAAGATGACCATCAGGCTGGTCGCGCCGGCGAGCAGCATCATCCCGAGCGTCGCGGCCAGGATCAGCGCGTAGTACTCGCCATAGTGCATGCCGCGACGGTTCAGATAGTTCGGGCTGATCATCACCACGAGCCCGGCGCTCACCAGGAGGATGGCGTCGACGAACAGCGCGAAGCGGTCATACGCAAACGATCCCGAGTACACGAGGCGGCCAGAACTCGCGTCGAACCATCCCCAGATCGTCACCCCGAACGCGGCCGCGATGCCGAGCAATGCGAACGCCGCCAGCCACGTTCGTCGTGACGCGGGGATCACCAGGTCGAGGATCATGAGCGCCAGGAACGCGCCGCCGAGGACGAGTTCGGGAAGAATGCCGACCAGATCACGTCCACCGGGAAAGGAAAGTGGGACCGGCGAAGCCGCGATCAGCATCACTGGGTGCCCGGGTTCGACGCGGCGGGTTGGATCAGGCTGACGTACGTGTTCACCGATCCCGTGGAGACATCGGTGATGGGCTTGGGATACAACCCGATGAAGATCATCATGGCGACGAGCGGGACCAGCAGCAGCCCCTCGCCGATGTGCAGGTCGTGCACGCCCTCGGTTCGCGGCTTGGGAGGATCGTGCATGAGTCCCTGATGGAGGCGAAGCATGTACCACGCCGCGAGGACAACGCCGCCACCGGCGAGGACGGCATACACCCAGTTGAGCTGGAACGCTCCGAGCATGATCGTGAATTCACCGACGAAGCTGTTCATGCCCGGCATGCCGAGACCGGCGAGCGTCGCCACAAGGAAGAAGAAATACAGCCAGGGCATTCGGCGTTCGAGGCCGGAGAGCTCGCCGAGGTCGCGCGTCCCTGTGCGAGATTCGACGTACCCGACGATGAGGAAGAGCGCACTTATGATGATGCCGTGGTTGATGATCTGGATCACGGCGCCGTTGATCCCGTTGTCGGTGAGCGAGAAGATGCCCAACGCGATGAATCCGAGGTGGCTGATGCTCGCGTAGGCGACGATCCGCTTGAGGTCGCGCTCCGAGAGCGCCATCAGCGCCCCGTAGACGATGCTGAGCACCGCAAACGCGGCGAGCACGAATCGGTACTTCTCCATCTCCCCGGGGAAGAGCGTCAGCGCGAAGCGGATGAAGCCGTACGCGCCCAGCTTGCTGACCACCCCCGCGAAGAACACCAGCACCGCGGGCGGACACGCCTCGTAGAGATCGGGAAGCCACGTGTGCAGGGGAACGATCGGGATCTTGATCGCGAACGCGAGCGCGAAGCAGATGAACGCCAGCTCCTTGGGAGTGAATGTCGTGACGTGGATGAGCGGTATGACGAATGCGCTTCCCGAGCTGATCGGCTGGGCAAGGATGCGTTCGAGGTCGAAGGAGCCGGATGGCGACTGGATGTAGAGATAGATGATCGCCACCAGCATCAGCAGGCTGCCGGCGACCGTGTACACGATGAACTTGAGTGTTGCGGGACCTCGTTTGTCGCCGCCCCAGTTGCTGAGCAGCACGTAGAGGGGTACGAGCATCCCTTCCCAGAACATGTAGAACAGCAGCAGGTCGATCGACAGGAGCACACCGGTGGTGGCGGCCTCTGTCAGCAGCACCAGGGTGCAGTAGAAGCGTAGGCGGTCGGTGGTCTTGCGTGAGATCGCGAGAGCCCCGAGCAGAAACACCCCGGCGTTGAGCGCGAGCAACCAGGCCGAGATGCCGTCGATGCCGAGGTGGTACGTGGCGTTGAGTGCCGGCAACCACGCGTGCGTCTCCTGGAAATGAAGTGGGAGCGGACCGTTGGTCGCCTTGTTGCCCGGCATCCAGAGCAGCAGCAGCATGACGATGACCGCGCCCGCCAGTGTCGCCAGGATGGTGACCCCCTTGACCACCGCGGTCAGGCGGCGCGGGACCAGTTGAAGCAGGATCGCCGCACCGGCGGGAATGACGATCAGCAGCGTGAGCCAGGGGATGTGATTCATCGCGCGATGAACACCCACACAACCACGAGCACGACCGCGAACACGGTGAAGATCGATGCGTAGTCACGGATCAACCCGGTCTGAACCAGGCGGAGGTCAAGGCTGAATCCGCGCAGCAACTCCCCGATACCCTGGACCCAGCTGTCCATGACGTCGGGCTCGACGACGCGCCGTGCCGTTCGCGCGACTGCCTTGACAGGTTGCACGAGCGCGCGATCGTAGATCTCGTCGAAGTAGAACTTGTTGTATGAGAGGAGTGGGATCACCCGGGGCAGGCTCGCGAGCACGACCTGTGGGTCCGGCCGGTGCTCGTACCAGAGGCGCATCGCGAGCCCGATGCCGATCAGGCTCGCCGCCGTGCCGATGATCAGAGCCACGAGCGCGAGGCCGAAGGACGGGTCGTGGAGCAAGGGTGACTGGGAGCCCGCGAACACTGGGCTCAGGAAGTCGCTGAACACGTGGAGCGTGTTGGGCAGGGGGAACTGGAGTGGCCACGCGACGATCACCGAAAGCGCGCCGAGGATGACCACCGGGATCAACATCGGATACCCCGCCTCCTTGACGCCGAAGCCTCGCGCGGTCTGCGGTTCACCCTGGAACACCGTGAAGTAGAGGCGGAAGGCGTACAGGCCGGTGAGCACATTGACGCCGACCCCGACCGCGTAGAGGATCCACGGCGCCGCTCCCGGGCCGGACACCGTGCCGAAGCCGAGCAGATCCTCCTTGCTGAACCATCCCGAGAACAGGAAGAAGCCACCGAGAGCGAGCGATCCGGCGCCGAATGCGACGTGGGTCCATCTCATCCGTGCGTGCAGACCGCCCATGAGACGGATGTCCTGCTCGTCGTGGAGCGCGTGGATCACGTTGCCCGCCGCCATGAAGAGCAGTGCCTTGAACACGGCGTGCATCGCGAAATGGAACATGCCCGCGGAGTACGCGCCGATACCGACGGCGTAGATCATCAGTCCGATCTGCGACATCGTCGAATAGGCGATCACACGTTTGATGTCGATCTGCGAGAGCGCGATGATGCCCGCCATCACCGCTGTACCCATGCCGACGCAGGCCACCATGCCCTCGGCGACGGGCGCGAGGTTGAACAGCACGTGGAACCGGGCGATGAGATACACGCCCGCGGTGACCATGGTCGCGGCGTGGATCAGCGCGGAGACGGGGGTTGGACCCTCCATCGCGTCGGGCAGCCACGTGTGCAGGGGGAACTGGGCGCTCTTGGCGAAGGCTCCGATCGCCAGGAGCGCGCAGATCCCGGTGATCAATGCACCGCCCGCGGGAAAGGCCTGCGTGCGCGCAAAGATGTTGGGCAGACTCAGCGTGTGCGTGTTGAGCACAATGAGAAACGCGGCGATCACCAGAGCGACGTCACCGATGACCTGGGTGATGAATGCCTTGCGAGCAGCGGCGACCGCCGTCGGGCGGTCGTGCCAGAAGCCGATGAGCAGGTAGCTGCTCAGCGCAACCAGCGCCCAGCCAATGATGAGGATCAGCAGGTCCGCGGCAAGCACGAGCATCAACATCGAGAAGATGAAGAAGTTCATGTAGCTGAAGAAGCGAGCGAACCCGGTGTCGTGCTCCATGTAGCCGACGCTGTAGACGTGGATCAGAAAGCCGACGCCGGTGATCACCATGATCATCAGCGCGCTCAGGGCATCGAGGGTGAAGTCCATGCCGACCGAGAGATTGGTGCCCCCACCGAGGTTGATCCAGTCCCAGAGGCGGACGGTGATCGCACCCTGGCCGGCCGGGGCGCCGACGACGTTGGCGAGCACGAGGCACGCGACCACGAACGACGCAAAGATCGAGATGGTGCCGGCGAGATTGACGAAGCGCCGCCCGAACACCGGTCCCAGGAACCCGTTCAGCGCCGAACCGATCAGCGGAAAGGCCAGCACCAGGAGGACCAGCGTCGACGCGGTGCTGACGTTCATTCCTTCATCTCGCTCAGGTCATCGACGTCCAGCTCACGACCGAGCCGGAAGATCTGGGTGATCAACGCCAGCCCCACCACGACCTCCGCAGCGGCGACGACGATCACCATGAAGGCGAAGATCTGCCCTTCCTCGCTGTTGAGAAAGCGGCCGTAGGCGACCAGTGCGACGTTGCCGGCATTGAGCATCAGCTCGATGCACATGAACACCACGATGGGGTTGCGGCGGATGAGCACGCCCATCGCACCGACCGTGAACAGGAACGCGGACAGTCCGAGGAGGTACGGAAAGAGGTTCGGATTCAGCACCCGCGCCGCTCCCTCACCTGCTCGAGCGCCGGGTCAGGTACACGGCCCCGATGGCCGCGACCAGCAGGAGCATCGAGGTGATCTCGAACGGCAGCAGGTAGTTGGTGAACAGCTGGCCGGCAACCGTCTGCACGTTACCGGCGTTGTTCACGGTGTCCTGAGGGAACTTGAATGTGTGATACGGGTCGCTCGCACCGCCCACCGCGGTGGCATGGAATCCGTTGGTGTTGTAGGTGATCCCGTTGCGAGCCGCGATGAACACGAGCGCGGTCACCACGATGACTCCGGCGATGCCGATGACGGCCCGGAGGTCCAGCGTGGGGCGATCCTCCGCATCCGGGCTGAGCAGTGCCACGATGAAGACGAAGAGCACCACCACCGCGCCGGCATAGATGATGAGCTGCACAGCGAAGAGGAACTGCGCGTTGAGGAGCAGGAACAGGACCGCGAGCATCGAGACGGTCAGCACCAGGCTCAGCGCCGAATAGATCGTCTGGCGCGAGAGCACCACACCGAGCGCGCTGACGGCGGCAAGCGCGATGACCACCGCGAAGAGGACGGTCATTTCGTCTTCCCGGCTCCCGGCTCGATCACCGTCGGGACATCGACCGGAACGCCGAGCTCGCCCGGCCGTGGCGCGCTCTCGTGGTCGAGCGTGTTCTCCTGTGCAGCCCACGCGGCGCGGGGACGAACACCGGGATCGAGGTCTTCGCGGCCGGTCTGATCGGCGCCGGCTCCCACGGGGCTGGGGCGGCCCTGCCCCTGGGTGAAGCCCGGCCACGACTCCAGCAGCTCCGCTTTGGTGACGACCGTTCGCTCCCGGCGGTAGTCCGCGAGCTCGAAGCGCGGACCGAGCGTGATCGCCTCGGTCGGGCAGGCCTCCGCGCAATACCCGCAGTAGATGCAGCGCATGAGGTTGATCTCGTAGCGCTCGGCGTATCTCTCGCCGGGCGAGACCGGCGCCTTGGGATCGTTCTCGGCGGCGAGCACGTAGATGCAGCCGACCGGACAGGCGGCCGCGCACAGCTCGCAGCCGATGCACCGCTCGAGCCCGTTGTCGTACCGGTGCAGGATGTGCCGGCCACGATGGCGAGGCGACACCGGCTTCTGCTCCTCCGGGTACTGGATGGTGATGGGATGCGTCCCCATCTTCTTCAGCGTGAAG
Source organism: Candidatus Dormiibacterota bacterium (assembly GCA_035948615.1). Lineage (GTDB taxonomy): Bacteria > Chloroflexota > Dormibacteria > Aeolococcales > Aeolococcaceae > Palsa-851. The sequence goes on along the minus strand of DASZJB010000046.1, from coordinate 3,565 downwards.
GCCAGTCCCTTGGCGATCTCCTTGATCACGCCGCCACCACGTCTATGCCCTGAGCGCGACGATCGCGCCGGTGACCACGATGTTGATCAGACCAAGCGGGAGCAGCACCTTCCAACCGAAATTCATCAGCCGGTCGTAGCGCAGCCGCGGCAGTGTCCAGCGCACCCAGATCATCACGAAAAGGAGCACAAGCACCTTGCCGAGGAACCAGATGGGCCCGGGGATCCAGTCGAACGGATGGAACGGCAGCAGCGGCAGCCAGCCACCGAGGAAGAGCGCGGTGGCGATCGAGCAGACGGTCACCATGTTGATGTACTCGCCGAGGAAGTAGAGGCCGAAACGCATCGCCGAATACTCGGTGTGATACCCGGCGATGAGCTCCGTCTCCGCTTCGGGAAGGTCGAAGGGCAACCGGTTGGTCTCGGCGAACGCGGCCGTGAAATAGAGGATGAACGCGAGCGGCTGCAACACGATGAACCACAGCCCTGCCTGCGACCCGACGATCTTCTCCAGGTCGAGCGAACCGGAGAGGATGACCACGCCGATGAGCGCGAACGACACCGCCATCTCGTAGGAGATGAGCTGCGCAGACGAGCGCAAGCCACCGAGCAAGGAGTACTTGCTGTTGGAGGCGAATCCCCCGAGGAACAGGGAGTACACGCCGAGTGACGTGATCCCGAGGATGAACAGCAGCCCGACGTTGACGTGGGCGATGTCCCAGTGGAAGACGTGGCCAAACCAGCTGTTGGTGCCCCACGGAATCACCGCGTACGCGAGCAACGCCGCACCCCCGGCGAGACTCGGGCCCACCAGGTACAGGATCTTGTCGCGTTCGGCGGGGGCGACGTTCTCCTTGAAGAACAGCTTCAACCCGTCGGCGGCAGGCTGCAGCATGCCGAACGGACCCACACGGTTGGGGCCGTAGCGCAGCTGTATGCGGGCGGAGATCTTGCGTTCCGCCAGCGTCAGATACGCGAACGCGGTCAGCAGAAAGACGACCAGCACCCCGCACTTGATGAGCAGGACCCACCAGAGATCGTCGGGACCGATCATGCGACTGCCTCGGCGGTGAAGAGCGCGCGGCCGCCGTTGCCGGCACGCCCGTACGCGGGAAACTCGTCACGAAGCAGGCGGTTCACCGCGAGCGGGTCGCCTGATCCCCAGCCCACCGCCCCCATCTCGCCGGCGATGCTGGTCAGCACGCGCGTCTCCACCGGGCTTGCACTCGCGGGCGGCAGCCCGGCGCGGATCCGCTGCACGCGCCCTTCGACATTGGTCACGCTTCCGGCCTTCTCGAAGACCGCGTGTCCAGGAAAGAGGACCGTCGCATAGCGGGAGACGACCCCTGGACGCGTGTCGAATGCCACCACACACGCCGCCTTTCGCACCGCGCGCTCGAGCAGCTCGGCCTCGGCCTCCAGCGCCGGGTTGGGGCCGAGCATGACCAGCCCGCGCATCGATCCCGCGGCAAGGCCCTCGAGGATCTGCCGGCCGTTCATGCCGGGCTCCGCGAGTGAGGCGTATCCGGGGCCGACATTGGGAAGCAGGCCAAGGTCCTTCGCACCCCGCCCGTTCATCCCGCGTGTGATGGTCAGGCGGCGCAGCATGCCGACAGCACCCAGGGCTGTTGACAGGTCTGCGGCGTGCGCGCGATTGGTCTCGTCGGCGATGAGACCAATCCGAGACGCGCCGCTGACTGCGGCGACCGCCTCAGCGGCCGCGACATCGGCGCGCAGCCGGATCACCCGAGCACCCTTTTTGCGCTCGGCCTTGTAGAGCCGAAGCGTGAGCACCGGCGCGTGCTCCTCGGGCTCGGCGCCGAGCACCACCAGCGCATCGCAGTCCTCGATCTCCGCGATGCCCAGCTCATGCTCGGCAGCGCTGAGGCCGTCGAAGGGCTCGAGCTGGTGGTCGATGTGCGGCGTCCCGATCACCTGGCGTGCGAGTCGCTCGAGCAGGAACAACTCCTCGTTGGTGGCGGCGCTCGAACCGATCACCCCGATCGATTCGGCCCCGTACTCTTCGGCAATCTCACGCAGCCGCCTCGCCGCCTGGGTGATGGCTTCGGGAACCGTGACGTCGCGCGACTCGTCGTCACTGCGCAGCACGGGACGGCGGACCCGTTCCGATGTGTTCCAGCGATCGAAGCTGTACCGACCTCGGTCACACAGCCACATATCGTCGACCAGCGGATTGTCGCGAGACGCGAAGCGGCGCACCTCGAAGTCACGGCTGTCGACGTTGATGTTGCAGCCGTACGAGCATTCGGGACAGATGCTCGCAGTCCGCTGCAGATCCCACGGACGTGAGACGAACCGATACTTCCGGTGGGTCAGCGCCCCCACCGGGCAGACTTCCGGCAGGTTGCCCTGGAACTTCGACTCCAGCTGCCGGTCATCGAAGGTCGCGACCAGCGTATCCACGCCACGCTGCTGGAGAACGATCTCCTTCTCGCCGGTGATCTCGTCGTAATAGCGAACGCAGCGCCAGCAGAGGATGCATCGCTCCTGATCGAGCTCGATGTGCTCGGAGAGCGGAACCGCCTTCTTGAAGTGGACCTTCTCGGTGATGGGAAAACGCGAGATGCCCGGCCCGTACCGGAAGGTGAAATCCTGGAGGTCGCACTCGCCGCCGCGGTCGCACACCGGGCAATCGAGCGGATGATTGAGGAGCAGGAACTCCAGCATCCCCTCGCGAAGTTTCGTGACCTCGGGGATGTCGGTGCGCACCACCATTCCGTCACCGGCGATGGTCGCGCACGCCGGCTGTGGCTTGGGGAACTTCTCGATGTTGACCAGGCACATCCGGCAGACCGCGACCGGGTCCATCTTCGGATGCGCGCAATAGATGGGGATGTGGATGCCGGCCTCGGTCGCCGCGTCAAGCACCAGCGTTCCCTTGGCAACGCGGAGCTCGCGCCCGTCGATGCTGATCCCCACGCGGCCGTCGTCCAGCTGCTCAGGCGGCGTCCCCGTCTCCGCCACCGCGGTCACGCCACCAGAGCCGTGGCCTGCGCCCTCACCGGGCAGCGGCCGGCACCGCAGTGCGCTTCGAACTCATCGCGGAAGTACTTGTACGCGGACATGACGAACCAGGTCGCCGTGTCGCCGAGCGGGCAGAAGCAGCGTCCATCCATGTTCGAGCAGATGTCCGCGAGGCTGGCGAGCTCCGCCGAGGTTGCGAGACCCGATTCGAGCCGGTGCATCAGCTCCGATTCGAAGTACGTCCCCTCCCGGCAGGGCACGCATTTGCCGCACGACTCATGCCGGTAGAAGTCGACCAGGCGCATGGAGACGTCGACGAGACAGGTGGTCTCGTCCATGAAGATCATCGCGCCCGCTCCCAGCGACGACCCCGCCTCCTGGACGGCGTTCATGTCGAGCGGGAGATCGAGGTGTTGGGGCAGCAGCACCTGCATGGATCCTCCCCCCGGCTGGAAGGCCTTGAGCGAGCGGCCCCGCCACATGCCGCCGCATTCCTCTTCGAGGAGCTCCCGAATCGGCGTCCCGAGGCGCATCTCGTAGTTCCCGGGTCGATTGATGTGCCCGCTGCAGCAGAACACTCT
>DASZJB010000045.1:0-4612 GCA_035948615.1 Candidatus Dormiibacterota bacterium | reverse complement strand
ATCTTCCAGACCGGCTCCGCCCATTTGCGAGAGTGACTGTGCGCAACTGGGCGGGCCGCGATGTGGGGGAGATCCGCCCCGACGCGGCAGGCTTTTGACGAGGATAGGGTCCGGGTGTATGGTTCGGATCGGGAAAAGTTGATACGGATGTCAATTTCTGAGATGACCGGCGCGGCTGCCGAAGACGCCTCGCCGCGGAGGGTTGGCATCGGTGCCTGATCAAAGCCACGTCGGCAGGCGCTACTCGGCGCCCGGTCAACGCATCGCTCCCGAATCGGCTCGGGCGGTGGCCCAGGCAATCGCGGGTACCGATCCGGTTCGTGAAGCCGACGCCGTGCCCCCCACGTTTGCGGCGGTGTACTGCCTCGGCCCGACGCTCGCGCAGCTGTTCAGCGACCCGGAGGTCGGCATCGATCTTGCCGGGCTCATTCATGGCGAGCAGTCCTTCGAATGGCCGGCACCGGTGCACCCCGGCGACGTGGTCGATGCCACCGCCGAAATCACCAGCATCGACACCAGGCGAGGGATGACCTTCGTCCGGCTCGCCATGGAGGCCACTCGCCCCGCCGACCAGGCGGTCGTGTGCCGCGCAACCTCGCTCATGATCGTGCGGGCTCCGGCATGACCGCTCCGGCGGCATCCGAGATCGCAATCGGGGACAGCCTCGCGCCCTTCTCGCGCGTGGTCACCCAGGAGCAGGTCAACGCGTACGCCGACGCGTCCGGCGACCACAACCCGATCCATGTCGACCCCGAGTTCGCCCGCTCGGTCGGGCTCCCCGGAACCATCGCGCACGGCATGCTCGAGATGGGCATCCTCGCCGACGCGATCGCTTCCTGGGCGGGCGGGAACGCCAACCTGGTCAGCCTCTCGTGCCGGTTCAGCAAGCCGTTGCTTCCCGGCGACACCATCATCTGCGCCGGGACCGTCGTCAGCGTCGACGATGCGGGGGTCGCCACCCTCGAGGTGGGGGCATCTTCGGATCGCGGCGACCGCCTGTTGACCAATGGCCGGGCAACCGTCCGGCTCTCACGCTAAGGGACCACCCACATGGGACTCGACTTCTCGCTCACCCGCGAACAGGAGGAGATCCGCGCGCTGGCGCACGAGTTTGCCGAGAAGGAGATGCGCCCGGTCGCAGAGCGCTACGACGAGAACGAGGAGACCCCGTGGGACGTCATGCGCAAAGCGCACGCTCTCGGGCTCGACGCAACAGCGGGCTTTCCCGAGCAGTACGGCGGCGGCGGCATCGACCTCGTGACCAACCTCATCAGGGAAGAGGAGATGTCCTGGGGCGACGCCGGCATCGCGGTCGCGATCGGTGCGAGCGGGCTTGCCGGCACGGCGATCATCGCGATGGGCACCGAGGAGCAGAAGCAGAAGTACATCACCATGCTCACGGCACCGGAGTTGAAGATCGCGGCGATGGGCCTCACCGAGCCGAACAGCGGCTCGGACTCGCTCGCGCTCGAGACGACCGCGACCAAGGTGGACGGCGGCTACGTGCTCAACGGCACCAAGCAGTTCTGCACCAACGGTGGCATCGCGGACATCCAGGTCGCCTTCGCAACGACCGACAAGTCGCTCGGCCCGGTCGGCGTCGCCGCGTTCGTCATCGAGAAAGGAACGCCCGGGATGCGCCAGGGGCGCAAGGAACGCAAGCTCGGCGTGCGCGCGTCGCACACCGCGCAGGTCATCTTCGAGGACTGCTTCATCCCCGACGACCAGCGTCTCGGCTACAACAAGAGTGGCGAGGAGACCGGCCCGGGACGGGTCGGCGCGATGATCATGCTCGAGGCGACGCGGCCATCGGTCGCGGCCGGAGCGCTCGGGATCGCGCGCGCGGCTTTCGAGTTCGCCCGCGATTATTCGTTGCAGCGCGTGGCGTTCGGCAAGCCGATCGCGAAGCACGAGGCGATCGCGTTCAAGCTCGCCGACATGGCAACCGAGATTGATGCCGCGCGGTTGCTCACCTGGCGTGCCGGGTGGATGGCGATGAACGGTATTCCGCTTGCCCGCGGAGAGGGCTCGATGGCCAAGCTGTTCGCGGGGGACATGGCGATGCGGGTGACCGTCGACCCGGTGCAGATCCTCGGCGGATACGGCTACATCAAGGATTACCCCGTCGAGCGCTTCATGCGCGACGCGAAGATCTACCAGATCTGGGAAGGCACCGCAGAGATCCAGCGTCTGGTGATCAGCCGCTACGTGCTCGGCGAACGCACCGCCACCGCCGCGCGCCCGAGGGTCGTGACAGACCCGCCGCCCGTGTCGGTCGCGGCCGCGGGCTGAGCGCAGCCGCCCCAGCTCCTGGCACCTCGGCGCCGCGGCATCGGCGCATGAGCCTGCGCCTCGGAGTGAGCGCTAAGCTCTCCGATCGCGCCACCACCTGCCTCCGAGGAGCGTTGCATGTTCGATCTGACCGGGAAGGTCGCCGTTGTCACCGGGGGATCCCGCGGCCTTGGGAGGGCGGACTGTCTCGCCCTTGCCCGCGCCGGCGCAGACGTCGTCGTCACCGACATCCTCATCGAGTCGGACCCGGAGCTCGAGCACACGGCGGAGGAGGCCCACTCGGCCCTCGCGCAGCTGTTCAGCTCGCAGCACGTCGTCTACGCCGAGAAGACCAGCGACGAGATCCGTCAGATGGGTCGTCGATCGGCGGCGATGAAGATGGACGTCACCAATCGCGAGCAGGTTCGCGAGGTGTTCGCCACCGTCAAGAAGGACTTCGGATCGCTCGACATCCTGGTGAACAACGCCGGGACGCTCGACCACATCGCGCAGATCGAGCATCAGAACGACGAGCTGTGGGATCGCGATCTGCGCGTGAACCTCTCGGGTGCGTTCAACTGCACCAAGGCCGCATGGCCGTACATGCGCGAACGCGGGTGGGGTCGCGTCATCTACATGGCGTCGGTGGCGGGGACGCTCGGCGGGTTTGGTCAGGCGTCGTATGCAGCAACCAAGGCGGCGGTGATCGGGCTCGGCAAGTCGATGGCGCTCGAGGGCGCGCGCTTCGGGATCACCGCCAATGTCATCGCGCCGGGCGTCATCGGCACTGAGGCGTGGAAGATGGGCGACGCGAAGATGAACGACCGGATGGTCCTGCGCACCGCGATGCGCAGCGCCGGCGAGCCGGATGACATCGCGAACACCGTGGTGTTCCTCACCTCTCCGGAGGCACGCTACATCACCGGCCAGGTGATCACCGTGGCGGGAGGCATCGACCTCTTCGTCTACTGACCCGAGTCCAGCGAGCGTGACGCGTGAACCGGTGGACATCGGCGTGACGTACTGGTCGCGCGAGGTCGGTCCGTACGTGTGGCACGAGTACGACGCCGCGCGCACGGAGGGAGAGTTGCGCGCCATCAAGTCCGCCGGCCATCACACCGTGCGCACCCATCTGCTCTGGGACGCATTCATGCCAACTCCCGCGCGCGTCGAGCCCGCACGCCTGCGCAATCTCGAGCACCTCCTGAGCGTGGCGAGCGAGCTGTCGCTGCAGGTGGTTCCCGTGCTCTTCGTGCAGACGCTCGGCCGCTGCCTCATGATTCCGTCCTACGCGATCGACGTCGATGCACGCCGCGGCGGTGCGCGCGTGGTGTCCGATGCGGTGACGCAGCCTGGCGGCGCACGCTACGTCTACACCGACCAGCTGATGCTCGAGGTCTGCGTGCGCTGGATCGATGAGATGCTCGGTGCATTCGCCGGACATCCCGCGATCACCATGTGGGACATCGGACACGACCCCGCCGGCGGAGTGCGACCGCAGCGCATCGATCATCTGCGCACCTGGGTGGCGCTGATCAGCGGACGGATTCATGATCGCGAACAGCGCTGCATGCTGTCACTCAGCGCCGATGACGTCGTCACGGCTCGCGCCGTGCGACCGGCCGCGATAGCCGGTCTCGTCGACGCTCTCGGTCTCGATATCACCGCCGTCGCGCTCGCGCAGGCCGGAGGCGAGCGCGACCCGGCGGCCGCGACGTTTCTCGCGCAACTCTTTCTGTCGCTCAGCGCTTCGGCACCGCTGATCGCACACCTGCAGTCCAGCGCGCCGGCGACACCCGCAGAAGCGCATGACGCCGAGAGCGACGCGGATGCGCTCACGCGGCGTTTTGTTGCGGGGGCCGTCGACGCGCTGATCGATTGCGGTTGCGCGGGTGTGATGGCCGCGATGTGGAGCAACCCCGGCCCGCGAGCCGCTGAGGTGCCACCGTTCGACCGTCAGCAGCACCTGCGCCACGCAGGTGTTGTGGATGCGTCCGGCACCGAGACTGCGTTCGGCAGCGTCTGGTTCGAGCAGGCGGCCCAGGAGCGCGAGCGCTCCCTCCCCAGCCCGTGGCCGGAGCGCATCGACGTCGATGACTACTACGCGAATCTTCCCGAGAGCCTGCATGAACTCCATGCGGCATGGGAACGCGGCTCCAGCGAATACCCTGCTATGCTGCGATGAGCACCGGAACGGCGGGAAATCGTCATCCTTCGGTGCTTCCATCGCGGTCTTTTGCGGGTTCCCGTTGCTGACAGGGGACGCTCCCATAGTGGTCGTGAACGCGGTGGGCGTCCGTGTCGGCGAGAGTCCTGGAGGACATGCTGTGACCGCTGGAAG
>DASZJB010000044.1:0-7699 GCA_035948615.1 Candidatus Dormiibacterota bacterium | reverse complement strand
ATGATGACGATGGTGAGCGAAGTCGAAACGGCCCCCACCATGAACCCATCGGCGCTGTCCGGTGTCCGATTCCTGGTTACCAAGCGCATCGAAGATCTCGATGCGACGGCCGCGTCCCTCGACGACGAGCTCTCGGCGGTGGCGCTTCGCCTGCAGGAGCTCAGGACCGAGCAGCACGCCGCAGAAGGACGTTGGGGAGCCCTGCTGAGCGTGCTGCCCGCCGGCGATGTGGACGAGATCGACAGCGCTTTCCGCACCCTCGCAAAGATCCGTGCCGACCTCGCCGCGACCGAGGAGCGCCAGGTCGAGCTGGGTACCCGGCTGACCGGCGTCCGCGCCGAGCAGGAGGTGCTCCGCGCCGTCTATCGAAGCCTCGACGACCTCCTCGCCGCAAACGCCGGTCCGACCAACGGTACCGCCCGCCTTCGCGATGCCTCTCGACAGACCTTCCAGATCATCGAGGAGGAGCGCATGCGCATCGCCCGGGACATGCATGACGGGCCCGCGCAGTCGATGGCGAACCTCGTGCTCCAGGCCGAGATCATCGAGCGGCTGATCGCGCGTGACCCGAAGATGGTGGTCAGCGAGCTGGCCGACTTCAAAAACGGCGTGCGCAGCGTTCTGGACGACACGCGGCGACTGATCTTCGACCTCCGGCCGATGACCCTGGATGATCTCGGCCTCGTGCCGACGCTCCGAAAGTTTGTCGGCGAGTTCGGGGAGCGCAACTCGATCAACGCGCACCTGCGTGTGGTCGGCGAGGAGATCCGGATGGGGGGTGGCCTCGAGCAGACGCTCTTCCGGATCGTTCAGGAGGCCCTCAACAACGCCCGCAAGCACGCCAAGGCATCCAACGTCGAGGTGGTGATCACCTTCCTGCCGAAGCAGGTCGGCGCGGTGATCCGCGACGACGGCGTCGGTATGGATGTCGAGGCGACCGAGGCCTCGGTGGATCGCACCCGCCACTTCGGTCTTCTGACCATGCGCGAGCGCGCCGACGGGGACAAGGGGAAGCTCGAGATCAGGTCGCAGCTCGGCAAGGGAACGGAGGTCCGGGCGACATTCGATCTCTGAGAGCGCCGTTCCAGGTGCCGCGAAGCCCGGATCGGTACGTCCCCCCGACAATGGAAGGGATGCGGCATCGCGTACTGGCATGCGACTTCGACGGGACACTGGCAACCGAGGGCGTGTGCGCCGACGCAACCGTCGAGGCGCTGGAGCGTGTCGCCGCGACGGGCATCCGGCTCGTGCTGGTGACCGGCCGCACCAGGGAGGAGCTCGCCGACGTCTTCGACCCCGGGGGTCTTTTCGAGGCGATCGTCTTCGAGAACGGTGCCGTCGTCCTCGACGTGGCCACCGGCACGGAGCAGCTGCTCGCACCTCGTGTGCCCAGCGGTCTTGTCGCCGAGCTTCAACGACTGGGGGTCACCCCGCTGGTGGTCGGCCGCGTGCTCTGCTCGACGGCGTGGAGCCAGGAGTCCAAGCTCTCGGCCGCGATTGCCAAGCTCGGTATCGATCGCCAGGTCGTCCGCAACCGTGACTCGGCGATGGTGCTGCCTCCCGGCATCAGCAAACGCACGGGAATCGAGGCTGCCTTGCGCGCCGTCGGCGAGCTTCCCAGCGTGACCGTCGCGGTCGGCGATGGAGAGAACGACATCCCCCTCTTCGCGGTGGCGGGTGTGTCCGTCGCGGTGGCCAACGCTGTCGATGCCCTGAAGGCGCGTGCCGATGTCGTGCTCACCGAACCCAACGGCAAGGGCGTCCAATCACTCGCCGCAGCCCTGGTGGCGGGCGACCTCGGAGCCCTCACCGCGCTGAGCCCGCTCGCGGGATAGCGGCCTCAGGCAGGGATGATCGGCGTGCGGACGACGCCGGTGTTCCCCCGAAGCCAGGCAGCGACGGCTGCGTCGTTCTGGCGGCGTCCGACCACGGCTCGACGCTCGGGCTGGAAGTCAAGGGGTGGCACCGGGATGGTCGTTCCCCCGGCAGGCATGACCGCGATCAGCGCGGCGACCAATTCGGGGTCAAACTGGCCGCCGCTCTCGCGCTGGAGCTCGCCGAGGATCCAGTCGTACGATCGGGCGGGCTGATACGGTCGCCCGGTGCGCATCACATCGAAAGCATCGACGACTGACACGATGCGTGCGCCGAGCGGTATCTCGTCGCCCCGAAGCCGATCGGGGTAGCCGCTCCCGTTGAAGTGCTCGTGGTGGTGCTTGACGATGAGCCTCACGTCTTCCCAGGTGTCGATGTCGGCGAGAATCGCGGCGCCGACTTCCGGGTGTGTGCGAATCACTGCTTGCTCTTCAGCCGTCAGCGCCTCCGGCTTGCGGAGCAGCGCTTCCGGAATAGCCACCTTGCCGATGTCGTGAAGGCAGGCGCCGAACCGGATGATGCTGCGCATGCCGTCGCCGATGCCCAGGTGGCGGGCGATGGCATCGGACATGCCGACGAGCCGGGCCGAGTGCTCCTGAGTTTCGTAGTCCTTGGACTCCAGGGCGTTGGCCAGGACCATCGTGAAGCGCTCGAGCATCGGAGCGAGAAACCGGAGGCGGAGCGCCTCGTCGGCGAGCTCGCGCCGCTCGAGCGCGCGGTCGAGCACGGTGAGCAGGTGCATCGCTTTGAAGGGCTTCGGGATGAACGCGACGGCACCGGCCTGCATCGCCTGCATGGCGAGGTCCAGGTCGCGGTACGCCGTCACGACGATGCACGAGATCATCGGATCCACGCGCTGCGCATGTGCGATCAGGTCGACGCCATTCGCGTGCGGCATCGCGTAATCCGTGATCACAGCATCGAAGCATGCCGGGGAATCGACTGAGCTGATCGCCTCGGCGCCGTTGGAGACGCTGGTCACCGCGTGGCCGGCGAACTCGAGCGTCTCCTCGATGAATCGGCGTGTCAGCCCATCATCTTCGGCGACGAGCACCCGAGCCACCTGGTGATTACCTCCGCGTCACGCCCGTTGCGAGCCCGCGGTCGACCGCGAACAAGGGAGCCATCGTCCCTGATCAGATCGATTCGGAGGTTCCCGTCACACGCCCGTGCGAGAACGCTACAACTGCGGCCTTGCCTCTGATGCCGTCCCGAACGGCAGCCGGAGCGTATGCCGCCAGTGTGCCCGCACCGCGCGCTGCACCTGGAGATCGGTCCACCAGATCGGCACCTCGGCACTCTGGTCGTGATCGACACGAAGGCGCTTGCAGAGCAGGCGGCGCTTCACCGGCATACCGAAATCCTTGCGGCCGGTCATGACCACTTTGTAGACGAGGTAGACGACGACCCAGCACACCAGTGCTCCGGTCGCGGCGAGGTACACGTCCCCGGGGATCGAGCCGGTTTTGGCGGCGTGCGCGGCCGCGGCGAGGAGAAGGAGCATCGGACAAAGCCTAGCCCCCGCCTGCAACGCAACACTTCACGATCCGGTAACAGCCGTGAAGCCGTCACCGGATCGTGCGTGCTGCTGTGTTGATTCCCCCGCTTACGCGACGGGGTCTGGCTGAGGCTCCGGTTCCAGTGCCATCGCCACCTCGGCGTCGACACCCAGGTCCAGTCCGGCGTAGTCGGGATCACCACCACCGGCGGCTGCTGCCTCTTCCTCGTAGAGGCGGAGCGCCTCGTCGCGAAGCTTCTGGTAGTAGTCGAGGCCCGTCCCGGCGGGGATGAGCTTGCCGATGATGACGTTCTCCTTGAGGCCGCGCAGCCGGTCGATCTTGCCCGAGATGGCCGCTTCGGTGAGCACCCGGGTGGTCTCCTGGAACGATGCGGCGGACAGCCACGACGCGGTGTTGAGCGCTGCCTTGATGAGGCCGAGCAGCACCGTCTGAGCGATGGCCGGCTCGCCGCCCTCGCTCAAGGCCTTCGCGTTGGCCTCTTCCCACTCCAGCTGCGAGACGATCTCGCCGGGGAGCAGGTCGGTGTCGCCGGCATTGTCGATGCGGACCTTGCGCATCATCTGCCGGACGATGACCTCGATGTGCTTGTCGTTGATATCGACGCCCTGCGTCCGGTACACGCGCTGCACCTCACGCACAAGGTAGTTCTGGACGTCGTCTCGTCCACGGACGAGAAGCAGCTCCTGCGGGCTGATCGAACCCTCGCTGATCTTGTCACCGGCACTGACGTGGTCGCCGTCGCGGACCTTGATCTGTGCCGATACGGGGATCGGGTACTCGCGGGAGTCGTCGTCTGTGCTGCGCACCAGGATGTGCTTGGCGTCGACCTTCACCAAACCCGCGTAGCGGGCGCGGATGGAGACTTCGTTGCCGTGCTCGTCGACCCCACGGATGAGCTCGGTGCCCTCGGCGACGTGGCTGCCGTCGGCAACCGCGACCGCGTGCTTTGACGGGACGGGGTACGTGGTGTCGAATACGTCTCGCGAGGTCACCTTGACCTTCTGCGACCGATTCTCGCCCTTGATGACCTCCACGACGCCGTCGATCTCGCTGATCAGCGCCTTGCCTTTCGGCACTCGCGCTTCGAACAGCTCCTCGACGCGGGGGAGACCCTGGGTGATGTCCGAGCCGCCGGTTGCGACGCCCCCGGTATGGAAGGTCCGCATGGTGAGCTGTGTGCCCGGTTCGCCGATCGACTGCGCCGCGATCACGCCGACGGCCTCGCCGATCTCGACCAGCCGGCCGGTCGCGAGGTTGCGCCCGTAGCACATCCTGCAGACACCCTCGCGGGCCTTGCACGTCATGATGCTGCGCACCTTCACCCTGCCGACCGTGTCCTTCTCGGCGAGGATGCGGCGAGCGGTCTCGTCATCGATGTCCTCACCGGCACGCTTCACCGTCTCGCCGCCGATGACGATGTCCTGCGCGGCAATCCGGCCCTGGTAGCGGTCGATCACCCGGTCCTTGAGCTCGTCGTCGGTCAGCTCGATCCAGATCCCGGCGGTGGTTTCGCAATCCTCGATGCGCACGATCACGTCCTGCGCCACGTCGACCAGGCGGCGGGTGAGGTACCCGGAGTCGGCGGTTCGCAGCGCGGTGTCAGCGAGGCCCTTGCGGGCTCCGTGCGTGGAGATGAAGTACTCGAGGACTGTGAGGCCCTCGGAGAAGTTGGCCTTGATGGGCAGGTCGATGATCCGGCCCGTCGGGTCGGCCATGAGTCCACGCATACCGGCGAGCTGCCGGATCTGCTGCTTGCTGCCACGGGCTCCCGACTGCGACATCATCAGCACCGAGTGGAAGCGGTCGAACGAGCTCATGGTGACCTCGGTCACCTTGTCGGTTGCGTTCGTCCAGATGTCGACGGTCTTGAGGTAGCGCTCGTCGTCGGTGATGAGTCCGCGACGGAACTGCAGGTCGACCTGCTCGACCTCGTCCTCCGCCTTGCCGATGATCCCCGCCTTGGCCGGCGGAGTCTTGATGTCCATCGCGGCGACGGTGACCCCGGCCACGGTCGCGTAATGGAAGCCGAGCCGCTTGATGCTGTTGACCAGCTGCGCGGTGGTCTCCGCGCCGTGCAGGTCGTAGCACTCCTTGACGAGGTGCGACAGCTTGCCGAGATCGAGGAACTCATTGCGAAACGCCATCGACGGAAGGTCGTTGTCGGTTCCGGCGTCACCGAGCGGCAGGACGTCGTTGAAGATGACCCGGCCGATGGTCGTGGTGATGATCTCGGTGCCGGTCGGATCCTCCTCCGAAGCGCGATGCGAATGGACGTTGCGCTTGGGCATGCGAACCCGAACGCGCTCGTGCAGGTTCACGACGTGGTGCTCGAACGCCAGCTGGGCCTCACCGGTGGACGAGAAGATGTGCAGATCGCTTTCGGGTCGCTCGTCGTCCGCTCCGCGCTGGGTGAGGTAGTACGCGCCCAGGACGATGTCCTGGTGGGGCGCGACCACAGGGCTCCCGTTCGAGGCGCTGAGGATGTTGTTGGACGACATCATCAGATTCTTGGCCTCTGCGACGGCACCGCTGAAGAGCGGGACGTGCACGGCCATCTGGTCACCGTCGAAGTCCGCGTTGAACGCCTTGCAGACGAGAGGATGAATCTGGATCGCCTGCCCCTCGACGAGCACCGGCATGAACGCCTGGATGCCGAGACGGTGGAGGGTCGGAGCGCGGTTGAGGAGCACCGGGTGCTCCTTGATCACGCCGTCAAGAACGTCCCAGACCTCCGGCCGCACGCGTTCGACCATCCGCTTGGCGCTCTTGATGTTCTGCGTGCTGTTCTGCGAGACCAGCTCGCGCATCACGAACGGCTTGAAGAGCTCGAGCGCCATCTTCTTGGGCAGCCCGCACTCGTGCAGACGCAGCTCGGGGCCGACCACGATGACCGACCGTCCGCTGTAGTCCACGCGCTTGCCGAGCAGGTTCTGACGGAACCGGCCCTGCTTGCCCTTGAGCATGTCGGAGAGCGACTTCAGCTTGCGGTTGCCGGTGCCGGTGATGGCCCGGCCACGCCGGCCGTTGTCGATGAGCGCATCGACAGCCTCTTGCAGCATCCGCTTCTCGTTGCGCACGATGATCTCCGGCGCACCCAGCTCGAGGAGTCGCTTGAGGCGGTTGTTGCGGTTGATCACGCGCCGGTAGAGGTCGTTGAGGTCGCTGGTCGCGAACCGACCGCCGTCGAGCTGCACCATCGGACGCAACTCGGGCGGGATCACCGGCAGGACATCGAGGATCATCCACGCAGGTGACGTCGACGACTTGCGAAACGCCTCGACGACGCGGAGCCGCTTGATCGCCTTCTGACGGCGCTGGCCGCTGGTCGACTTGGACTCCTCGCGGAGACGCAGAGCCTCGTCGGCAAGGTTGATCTGCTGGAGCAGCTCGCGAATCGACGCAGCACCGATCCCGGCCTTGAAGACCTTGCCGAACTTCTCGACGTACTCGCGGTATTGCGTATCGGTGAGCAGGTCGCGCACGGTGAGCGACTCGAGCTCGTCGCGCTGCTTCTGCACGTCCGCGCGCAGGCCGTCGAGCTCTTCCTGCGCACTGACCTCGCGCTCGGCGCGGTTGCCCTGGAGATCCGCACGCAGTCCGGCGATCTCCGCGCCGGCCGCGTCCTCGGCCTCCTGGATGCGCTGGGCCATGCTCGCCCTGAGCTCGTCCTCGCGTTCGGCGGCTCGCCGTTGCACGTCGATGGCGAGGTCTTCCTCGAGCATCACGCCCTTCTTGGCGACGACCTCGGCGATCACCGAGTCGCTGAGCGTGAAGTTGGCGACCGCCTTGTGTCCCTTCGCCTCCTGGATGCGGGAGTCGAGGTCGGCGGCGGATTCGCGGAGTTTGGCCACCCGGTTCTCGAGCTCCTCCTCGAGGCGTACCCGCTGAGCGGCAAGCTCGGCCTCGCGTTCGGCGATGCGTGCTTCGATCTCGGGGCGCTCGTCGGCGCCTCCTGAGCTCATCCGCTCCTTGAGCGCGACGACGCGCTCATCGGTGTTCGGATCGAGCTTGGCGAGCAACTCGGTGCGCGCCTTCTCATCGATCGAGGTGACGATGTAGTTGGCGAAGTACAGGAC
Organism: Candidatus Dormiibacterota bacterium; assembly: GCA_035948615.1. Classification (GTDB taxonomy): domain Bacteria; phylum Chloroflexota; class Dormibacteria; order Aeolococcales; family Aeolococcaceae; genus Palsa-851. Next base: position 228 of record DASZJB010000044.1, on the reverse strand, counting down.
CTTCTCGAGGTTGCGCGGGCTCATGTCGAGGAGCAGCCCCATGCGAGAGGGGATGCCCTTGAAGTACCAGACATGGGACACCGGCGACGCCAGCTTGATGTGACCCATGCGCTCGCGACGCACCTTGGCGCGGGTCACCTCGACGCCGCACTTGTCGCAGATGATTCCCTTGTACCGATACCGCTTGTACTTGCCGCAGTGGCATTCCCAGTCCTTGGTCGGACCGAA
>DASZJB010000043.1:0-8542 GCA_035948615.1 Candidatus Dormiibacterota bacterium | reverse complement strand
GTGGCGCTGTCGACAAGTGCTTCGACCCAATCGCTCGAACGATTGGGGGTGATGACCACCATCCCGCCGCGTCCGCGCCAGCCGTCACCGTGCTTGCTGATCGTCTCGGAAAGGCTTCGGACGCCGTCGTCGGTGGCCAGTGCGAGGAAGTCGAGCAGCCGGAGGCGCTGCACCTCGCCGCGCCCCGCCCCGAAGCTGGTACCGGCACGGGAGTTGGTGACCAGGCCGACCGCCTGCCCTCGCCTGATCGCACCATGCACCACCGACGCGGTGATCGAGATCGCGTATTCGACCGAAGACTCGATGCCAGTGCCGGCGTGGATGCCGCGCTGCAGGTCGAGGACGATGAGCAGGTCCGCGCTCTGGCCGGTGTCGAAGGTCCGGCTGATCAACCGGCCGGTGCGTGCCGTCGACGCCCAGTGGATGCGGCTCAGGCCGTCGGTGGGCGCGTAATCCCGGATCGTCGAAACGTCCGGTGGCACGTCCACCGGCTGCCCGCGGTGTGCCTCGGCAACGCCGTTGCCGCTCCACTGTGGCACGGCGTGCAGGAGCGCGTGAATCGCCGGGTAGACGATGACCTCGTTCTCCGGCGCCACCCGGATGCATCTGGGGAACAGGCCGAACGGATCGCCGAGACGTGCCTCAAGGGGACCGAAGCGATGCACACCGCGAAGGTTGAACATGCCCCGCGCAGTCCAGGTGACGCTGCCGCCGGCAGCGATCGCGAAGGCGCGTCCGGGCGCGTAGCCGGGGAGCTTGGTGCCGTCGCGAACCTCGCAGTAGGGGAGCCGTAGTCCGCTCTCGTTCCTGACGGTGAAGGTTTCCTCGAACGGCTCTCCCATCATGAACGACCCCTGCGGCGAATCACGCGTGACGGTGAGCTTTCGGGCGAGCAGCCGCGACCAGACGTAGGCGACGGCGAGGAGGAGGATGAGGACATACGCCAACGTGTACGCAAGACGGACGCCGGTGATCCCGGCAAAGAAGGCGAGCACCGCCACGCAGGCGATCAGGGGCACGCGCGCGGTCATGGCGCCCCCCGCACGCACGCCGCGTTACCGCTCACGCCAGGCGCCGGCCCGTCATCGGCACCGACTCCGTGGCCAGCACCTCCTCCAGCACCGCGGCCGCCGTGAGGCCGCGCAGCTCGGCATTCGGCCGGAGCATCACCCGATGCTCGAGGACATTCGTGGCGATCTCCTTGATGTCGTCGGGCAGGACGAAGGCGCGGCCGGCGAGCGCTGCGCGCGCCTGTCCCGCGTGGAGCAGGCCGAGCGTGCCCCGAGGAGATGAGCCGAGCGAGACGTCGCGGTGCTCGCGCGTCCGCCGGACGACGCGCACGCAGTACTCCTTGAGGGCGGCGTCACAGTAGATATCGCGACACACCTCCTGGGCTGCCTTGATCTCCGCGGCGTTGGTGACTGGCTCGAGTGCGTTCAGCGGGCTCCCCGATTGGAAGCGATCGAGCATGGCGACCTCTTTCTCAGACGACAGATACCCGAGTCGGAGCTTGAGCAGGAACCGGTCGACCTGCGCCTCGGGGAGCGGGAACGTCCCGCCCAGCTCGATCGGGTTCTGAGTCGCCAGGACCATGAAGGGGTCCGGGAGGTGGTGGGTGGTGCCGTCAACGGTCACCTGCCACTCCTCCATCGCCTCGAGCAGCGCGGACTGGGTCTTCGGGGTTGCTCGGTTGATCTCATCCGCGAGCAGCACCTGGGCAAAGATCGGCCCTTTCCGGAATTCGAATGTCTGCGCCTGCGGGTTGTAGACGCTCACGCCGGTCACATCACCGGGAAGCAGGTCGGGTGTGAACTGCACTCGCTCGAAGGTGCACCCGCTGCTGCGGGCGAGCGCCTTGGCGAGCAGCGTCTTGCCGGTGCCCGGGACGTCCTCGATCAGAAGGTGGCCGCGGCACAGAAGCCCCACGATGCAGAGTTCGATCTCCGCTTCCTTCCCAACGATGACCGTCCCGAGGCTCTCCTGCAGACGCCGCGCCATTGCCTGGACATCGACGTTCATAGGTGATCCTCGCGCCTTTCTCAACCGGGCTGGTGAGTCAGTTGACCTCGCCTGGAGTATACGGTCGCCAGATACGCTGCCAGCATCACCCAGGGGGGTGATCCGCACGACCCTGCCAAAGCGTTGTATAACTGCACCTGGAGATCCGCGCCCGGGTCTCTCTAAGGGTGACGGTCGGAGGAGGAGGAATTGGTAGAGCGCGAGGAAGAGATCCTCACAACTGGCGAGGCGGCGGCACTCTGCGGTGTGTCCCGGTCGACGCTACGTCGCGCCGTCGCTCAGGGTCACTTGCGCGCCTGGCACACCCCCGGAAAGCACCTTCGGTTCACGCGCGCGGCGTGCCTGGAGTTTGCCCAATCGCTGGGCCGGGTCGACCTCATCGGCCAGTCCTATCGTGAGGCTCCGATCGCCGGTCAGACTGCGCAGGCGGGGGCCGGCGTCTAACCCAGGATCCTGTCGAGCGCACAGCCGGTACGCAGGAAGGTTGCAGGGGCTCTAGCGTTTTCCGGAAAGCAGGCCGCCCACGGAACCACCGAAGAGCGCGAGCAGATCGCCGCTGAACAGGTTGCCCAGGTCCATGGGTCCAAGGTCGATCAGGTGATGGCTGTTGGTGGCGAGCGACGACGCGATCGTCGATGACTCCTGGAAGAACGTGTAGATCGCGCCGACGGCGATGAAGCCGATCGCGACCACGATGCCCTGGTAGAGGCCGAAGCGTCCAGCGAGCTTGGCGGCGAGCCAGCCGCCGAAGATGACCGCGATCAGCGTGGACACGCCGACGACCCCGCCGTCGATGCTGCCGGTGGGACCGAAGGCCGCGTTGGTGGCGATGAGCCCGGCATTGCTGATCACCAGCAGAGCGATCTCACCGACGACGAGGCCGAGCAGGCAGTGTCGCCAGGAGATCGTGTGACCGGTGTAGACGGCGGCCGGGGCGGTCGGGCGCCGGGCGCTGGTGCTTGCCGATGTCTGCCGGCGCTTCGGAGACCGCGTCTCGGTGGCCATCGCGTGGAGTATACGAATCTGTCGCCAGCCGGCCGCGATCGGTTTTCGTGCGAGCACGGCCCCTACGCTGCGCTGGCATGGCAACGCTCGTTCGCGCGACTCAAGCCGTCGTCCCGCCTCAGGCGCGCCCCCCGCACAGACGCGTGGTCGCGTGGCTTTCGGACCCGCGCCAAGCGCTGCTGGCGGGAGTGCTCATCCTCAGCGGGGGAGTCGGCCTCGATGCGCTGAGCGACCCCGACGTCTGGTGGCATATCCGGCTCGGCGACTGGATCATCGCCCACCATCAGATTCCCGCCGGCGAGCTGTTCGCGTACACAGCGTTCGGGAATCCACTGGTTGCGCACGAGTGGCTGTCCGAGACCGTCTTCGCCGCCCTCGCCGCAGCCGGCGGACTCTTGCTCGTGACCGTGCTCATGGGGCTGGTCGCATGGAGCGCTCTCCTCGCGACGGTGCTTCGGGGCAGCATGCGGGGTGCCGGACCGGTGGTGCTCGCCGTCGGGCTCGTGCTTGCGGCGCGCGTCGCCGAGCCCGTGCTCGGCACCCGGCCGCAGGTCTTCACCTTCGCGCTGATCTGCTGGACGCTCTGGATCGCCGAGACGTATCTGCGCGGCGGCGGCCGGCGCATCTGGTTGCTGCCTCCCCTCTTCCTGGTCTGGGCGAACCTGCACGCCGGGTTCATCGCGGGCATCGGCCTGCTTGCGATCGTTGTCCTCGCCGAGACGGTGAAACACCATTGGCCGATGGGCACCGTCGCCCCAATCCGCCGGATCAGGGGCCTCGGGATCGCGCTCGGCGCATCGGCGCTCGCCGCGTGCGTCAACCCCTACGGGCCGGGGCTCTTCGTCTTTGCGGCAACCACCGGGAGCACCGAGCGTCAGAAGGGCATCATCGAGTGGCAGTCGCCCAACTTCGCCGACCCGGCGATGTGGGTGCTCCTCGCGTTGCTGTTCACCTTCGCGGCGCTCACGGTCACCGTGCTTGCCCGGCGGTCGTTGCGCCGTCACTTCGACCTTCGCGACTTCGCTCTCGCGGTGGTCGGGGCGGCGCTCGCCCTCACGTCGGTCCGCAACACCGCCATCTGCGTCGCGGTGATGATCCCGCCGTGGATGGCGATGGCCGCCGCGGTGGTTCGGTCGTTCGAAAGCCGTCGCGGTGTGCGGGATCACCCCAGCCCACCGCGACGCGCCGCGCCGCTCATGGGCGTCGTGCTCGTCGCGGTGGGTGTGCTCGGAATCGGCGCCGTTGGTGCGCGGATCGCACAGAGCGCGTCTCCCACGGGCATCGCCGCGGCGTATCCCGCGTGCGCGACGGCGCTGCTCGCCCGGAGCCCCACAGCACAGCGAGTGTTCACCGCCTATGGGACCGGCGGCTACGTCGTCTACCGGCTCTGGCCGCATGGGTCCGTGTACGAGTACGGGGAATCGATCTCGCTCGGCACGGCCGTCTTCGACGACTACGTTCGCATCGCGGCGGGGGTCACGACGTCACCGATCGCACTGGAGCTGCTGGCATCGAGCGACACCACCGCGGTGCTGTACTCCAAAGGTGCTCTCACCGACGAGCTCAGCGCGGCGCCGGGCTGGACGCGGGTCAGTGTCGACCACGGGATGCTCCTCTACGTTCGAGGCGATGCGTCCTGGGCATCGGGTGCCGGCTGCTCGCCGTCAGCTCCAGGCTGACGTACCGCCGGCGATGCGGCCGCGGGAGTACGGTCCTCGACCATGCGGCTGATCGGCGTGACCGGGGGTATCGCCACCGGCAAGACCACTGTGGACCGGATGCTCGCAGCCCACGGCGCGACGGTGATCGATGCGGACGAGCTTGCCCGCGAGGTGGTTCGTCCCGGTGAGCCCGCTTTAGAAGAGGTGGCGGCGCGCTTCGGACGCGACCTGATCCGGCCCGACGGCAGCCTCGATCGCACCCGCCTCGGCAGGCTGGTCTTCTCGGACCCACAGGCACGACGCACCCTCGAGCGGATCACCCATCCCCGGATCATCGAGCTGACCGGCGCACGCGTAGCCACGGCCCTCTCGGGCCCCGCGCCGCTGGTCGTGGTCGACATCCCGCTGCTTTTCGAGAACGCGCGCGAGGCGATGTTCGAGGGCGTGCTCCTCGTGTATGCGCCGGCCGAGGTGCAGGTGGAGAGGCTGCGCGAACGCAACGGGCTCGACGAAGCCGCTGCGCTGCAACGCCTTGCCGCGCAACTCCCGATCGATGAGAAACGCGGTCGGGCGACGTGGGTCATCGACAACAGCGGCTCACTCGACGCGACGTCAAGGGCGGTCGACCACTGGTGGGAAACGGAGGTCAGGTAGGTGAGCGTGGCGCCAGTCCATCGAGGAGCACCTCGAGCATCTGCGCCTCGTCGCCCGCGAAGGCCCCGGGGTCGCTGCGACGCAGCGTGCCCATCACGTAGCCACTGAGCACCATCTCAGCCGCTCCGAAGACCACGTAGCTGGCCAGCTGGGGATCGATACCGGCGCCGACCTCGCCGCGAGCGCGCGCCTTGCGGATGATCTGCTCGATCGCCTCGAAGGCCACCATCACGGTGCCGATGTCGTGCGATTCCAGGAACTCATACGAGCGAGTCACCTCGTTGATCATCACGGTCATCAGATCCGGTTCGCGCCGGTACACCTCGACCCAGAAGTGCACGAGCCTTCGCATCTGTTCGCGAAAGCCGACGTCCATATCGCCGACTTCATGAAGGTAGGTGACGTATTGCGCCCAGCGCTCCGTGAAGATCGCCGCGAGGATGTCCTCCTTGTTGTGGAAGTAGTGGTACACGAGTCCATACGCGATCCCCGCCTGCTCGGCGATGTCCGCCACCTTTGCTCCGTGAAAGCCGGAGCGCGCGAACACCTCGGTGGCCGCGGCGATGATCCGTTCGCGGGTCTGCGCGCTGCGCGTGGTGCGGGGCGCATGACGAGGGGTCTGCGCCGTTTCGCTCACGCGATCGCCCCGGCCGCACGCAGCGAGGCGAGCCCTCCGGCGTCGTACCCGGCCTCGGTGAGGACTTCCTCGGTGTGTTCACCGTACCCGGGCGCGGGCCGCCGGTAGCCCGCCGGCGTGTCCCCGAGCCGTATCGGAAAGCCCGTCTGCGCTGTTGGTCTGCCGTCGCCGGCCTCGAGACGCATGCCACGGCTGCGGACCTGAGGATGTTCGAAGGTTTCTCGAACGTCCAGTACCGGTTCGACGCACACATCGTGACCGGAAAGGGCCTCATCCCACTGCGCGCGGGTTCGCATGCGCAGCACCGCCTGCACCGACGAGATTGTCCGGCGTCCCTCCTCGCCCTCGGCGAGACCGCTTCCGGCGAGCTCGGGCAGGCCGAGCAGCTCAACGAACTCGCGCCAGAACTTGGGCTCGAGCGCGCCGACTGCAAGGTACCCGTCGGCGCATTCGTAGATCCGGTAGCAGGGATACCCGCCGGTCAGCAACCCGCCTCCCGGAGTCGGCGGATCACCGGTCGCGAAGAGCTGCGAAGCGTGCACGCCAGCCCAGCTGATCAGACCGTCGACCATCGAGATATCGCAGTGCTGACCCACGCCGGTGCGCACCGCGTGATGCAGCGCGATCATGATCGCGAGCGCTGCATCGAGCGCGCCGCCCCCGAGATCCCCCACCTGTAAACCCGGCATCGCCGGGGCGTCGCCGGCGCTGCCGCCGAGCAGCAGCACGCCCGCGACCGCCGCGTAACCGAGGTCGTGTCCGGCGCGGTCGCGAAACGGTCCATCCTGACCATAACCGCTGATGCTGCAGAGCACGAGCCGGGGATTCACCTCCCGGAGCACCCCGAAGCCGATGCCGAGACGGTCCATCACCCCAGGCCGGAAGCTCTCGACGACCACATCGGCGGTGGCCACCAGGCGGAGGAACGCCTCACGCCCCAACGGATTCTTGAGGTCGATCGCCAGTGAGCGCTTGTTCCTGTTGAGCGGATGGAACATCGCCGAGTACTCGTCGACGAGCGGCGGCATCCAGCGCATGTAATCGCCGCCGGCGGTGTCCTCGACCTTGATGACATCGGCGCCGAAATCTGCGAGCAGCACGGTGCAGAACGGCCCCGGAAGCAACCTGGTCAGGTCGAGGACTCGAACGTCGTCGAGTGCCAGCATGGTCGCGCGAGTGTAGCAATCACTCCACGCGCTCTATCCACGCAACCCCTGTGCTAGGGTCGATCGCAGGGTAGACGTGATGAGCAACGTGAACGTCAGCTTGAGTGAGGCTCGTTGATGGACGAGCTGGTCATCAAGGTGCCCGCGCCGTTCAGCGGTATCGAGGATCTGGGATTCTCCGCGCGCTACCCGGCGCAGGACCGCAGCGAGCCCCTCCGCGACATCCCTCTGTTTGTCGAAGGCCCGGCCGGTCCGATGCACCTGCTCATCGAGCGCCTCGTCCTCTTCAGCGACAAGGATCGGATCGTCGGTTCGCATGCCGACGACGACCAGTACGCGTGGACAGCGCCGGTGCAGCTGACCGACGAGGTATGCGTTCTGGCCTTCCAGGACCGGAGCATGCGCGCCGGAGACGCGCTCCTCGAACCCGGGGACACCGCCCAGGCCGTCCGCGGCTACGTCTGGAACCTGGTGCGGCCGATGGCATTCACGTTCCTTCGAGACTGCGTTCGCATCGGAGGGCTGCGCCTCTCCGACCGTATCGCCGTGGTGATCGACACCGGCCGGCCACCGTCCGTCGACATCGAGCTGCAGCGGTCGTCGATCACCCCCGAAAACGGCAGCAGGTTGCTCTTCGCCCTCTGACCCGGGCGGCGCTCAGCTCGATGTTGTGGGCTTTGGCGTTCCCGTCGGCAGTGGCGTCGAGTTCGGCGGGGTGGTTGGGACCGGGGTCGGCGTTGGGGTGGGCGTCGGGATCGGAGTCGCGCCGACGGCGGTCGGAGTCGTCTTGGGCGTCGGCGTGGGCACCGGAGTCGGCGGCAGCGGCGCTGTGGGACAGCCCTGGAGCTGGGGGTTGAACGGCGTGGGGGTCGCGACCGGCGTGGGAACCGGCGTCGGTGTGGGCGACGGAGTCGGCGTCGCGGTCGGGGTCGCCTTGCCGCTCACCGTCGGTTTGGGGGTCGCCGTGGGCTTGGGGGTCGCGGTGGGCACCGGGGTGGGCGTGACCACGTACGGGGTGTACGTGGGGCACGGCGGCGCCGATTGAATCGGCGTTCCGTGCGATGCGGACACGCCCAACGAGATCGCGACCGCCACGGCTCCCACCAGGATCGTGACCACGAAGGTGACCGCGCCCCACTCTCGGCGCAGCGCATTCACGCCCCGCCCGGCCCGTCGATATTGGCCACGGCGGTCTGAAACTCCGGGTGCCGTCGCGCCAGGCGCATGTTGGTGGCGAGCCAGCCGGCCGGCGTCCCGACATCAAGGAGCTCTCCATCGAACTCGACGCCCCAGACCTCACCGCCATCGAGCATGAGCCCGATCGCGTCGGTGAGCTGGATCTCGCCGAGCGCGCCGGGCCTGGTCTCGCGGAGCGCTGCAAAGATCGCCGGGGTCAGCAC
>DASZJB010000042.1:0-11783 GCA_035948615.1 Candidatus Dormiibacterota bacterium | reverse complement strand
GTGCTTCGCGGTGACCCTCAGGCGGCGTCGGGGCTGCACATCGCGCTTGGTGATCCGGCCTTCACCACGCTCGACGCCGAGCTGGCGACCGTCGGCCGGGCGGAAGCGTCGAATGCCGCGGACGGCGTGACAGCCGCTTTCGTCGCCTCGATCGGCATCGTCAGCGGCTCAGGTGTCCTCATCCTCCTGTTTGCGCTGTACGCACGGCGCCGGCGAGCAACGGTCGCAGCTGACGAGGGAAGAGCAGCCGCACTCGCGGCCGAGTCGCGCATCGCGACCACCCGCGAGGAGACCTTCCGGTCGCTGTTCGATGAGAACCCACAACCGATGATGGTCACGGCGCTACCACAGCAGGCCACGGAGGACGGCAACCTGCCGTTCCTCCGTGTCAACAATGCGGCACTCGCGATGTATGGGTACACGCGAGCCGAATTCCTCACGCTGACGCTCGCGGAAATACGCCCGCTCGAGGATCGCGATCAGCTGAAGAACAACCTGCACGCCATGCGGGGAGGACGCACGCACTTCGAGGGCATCCGCCACTCGACCAAGTCGGGTGGCGTCCTCGATGTCGCCATAGATACGCGAGAGATCATCTTCGACGGCAGGAACGCAATGGTCGTATGCTCGAGCGACGTCACGGACCGGATCAGGTTGCAGCGCGAGCTGGAGCATCAAGCCTTTCACGATGCGCTGACCGGCTTGCCGAATCGATCGCTCTTTGGCGACCGTCTCGAGCACGCCCACCAACGACTGGCACGCGGCACCGGCTGCTACGCGGTGCTCATGGTGGACCTGGACAACTTCAAGACGGTCAACGACGGTCTCGGTCACGCCGCGGGCGATGCCCTGCTGCTCGAGGTGTCGCATCGGCTTTCATCCGTCATCCGCGCCGGCGACACGGCTGCGCGTCTTGGGGGTGACGAGTTCGCCATCCTCCTCGAGGACCTGGCCGAGCCCACCGCAGCGGTGCGCGCGGCCGACGGGATCCGCGAGGCGCTCCGCGCTCCATTCGCCGTTTCCGGACGAGTGCTGACCATCAGCACGACGATCGGTGTGGCGACGTCATCCGGCGGAGGCGCCGCAGCCGACGTGGTGCGAAATGCGGACGCTGCGCTGTATGTCGGCAAGGCCGACGGCAAGGATCGCCACGCGGTGTTCTCGGCCGACATGCACGCCACCGCGATGGAGCGGCTGACCCTCGAGCAGGACCTGCGGGCCGGCATCGGTCGTGGTGAGCTCATGCTGCTCTACCAGCCAAAGGTCAACGCGCGCACCGGATACCTGGCCGGTGTCGAGGCGCTGGTCCGGTGGAATCACCCAACGCGCGGCGTCATCGGTCCCGACCGGTTCATTCCCATCGCGGAGCAAACCGGGCTCATCAACGACATCGACACCTGGGTCCTGGAGACGGCATGCCGCCAGGCGCAGGAATGGGCGACCTCCGCTGTCGGCCCGGTGCCTGTTGCCGTGAACGTGTCGGGACGGAACCTGGTCAGCTGCGGGCTGGTCGGGCGCGTGCTCGAAGCGCTGGCCATGAGTCATCTGGATCCGAAGCTGCTGGAGCTCGAGATCACCGAGAGCTCCGCGATCTCACACGAGGGCAAGGCGCTCGGATTGCTCCAGAGCGTCCGGGATCTCGGCGTGCGGATCGCGATCGACGACTTCGGCACCGGTTACTCGGTGCTCAGCAGGCTGCAGGGTTTCCCGGTGGACACCCTCAAGATCGACCTCTCGTTCGTCCGCGCGATCGTGTCCGAGACTGGCAGCGCACCGATTGTCGACGCCATGATCGCCATGGGGTTGAGCCTTGGGCTGAAGATCGTGGCCGAGGGTGTCGAGACCGAGATCCAGCGTGCGTACCTCGTGAAGCGGCACTGCTCCGAGTTGCAGGGATACCTGATCAGCCGCCCGATTGCTGCCGCTGCCGTGGTGGAAAAATTCGCTTCGCGAATCTCGATCGCGGCGGTCGCATAGACACATCAAGGCGCGCCTTGTAGCGACCCGCCGTCGTCAGGTTGCGGGCCGCACCAATGCCCTGTTGACACGACGCTTCTTGGCCACGTACATGGCCGCGTCCGCGCGAGCCATCACGGCGGTCAGCGACTCGCCTTCGCGTGCTGTGGCGGCGCCGAAGGAGAGCCGGAGCCCGGACACCTCGGTCGCCTGGATCCGCCGGACGGCGCTTCGCACCCGCGCCAGATACCGTCCAGCGCCATGCTGGTCAGTTTCCGGCATGAGTATCAGAAACTCGTCGCCACCGACGCGGGCGATGCGATCCGAGCCGCGTGCGTGCCTGCGCAGGAGGTTGGCGGCGGCGCGAATCAGCCGATCACCGGCTTCGTGGCCGTAGCGGTCGTTCACCGCCTTGAGGTTGTCGAGATCCGCGGCGACGATGCTCACCGATCGCGAGTACCGGCCGCGCCGGGCTTCCTCCACACCCATGTGCTCGTCCCACGCCGCCCGGTTCTCCAGGCCGGTCAGCGGATCGATCCGCGCTTGCCGCGCGAAACGATCACGGTCGGCCGCCAGCTGCTCGCGTGAGATGGCCTGCACGAGCAGCGACTCGGCAACCTCAGCGAGCGCATGGCCGATGCGCTGGCAGAGGTTGGTGAAACCGCGCGCTCGTGTCGCCGCGTGTGCGACGACGAGGACACCAAAGGGCGCCGGCCGGCCGATGGGGACGGCGAAGCGCGCGACGAGTCCCTGCTCGCGACCAAGCGCGTCGCCGGTGCCGGTCTCGAGCTCGACAAAGGCACCCTGCTCTGCGCGCGCGAACAGTGTGACCAGGGTGCCCCGGATGGCGGTTGTGTCCAGGTGCCCGTCCCAGTCGCGGGTCACCACTTCGGCGACGAGCTTGCCGTTGTAATGCAGGAGCACGGCCCCGACCTCGCAGGCGAGGGGTTGAGCGGCCTTCCCCGCGATATGGCGGGCGGTGTCGACGACCTGCTCGGGCCGGTACTCGATGAGGTCGCGGATGGCGTGGACGACCTCCAGTTCGTCGGCAAGCAGCTTTGCCGGAGAGACCTGCTGCACCTCGGCGACGAGGTGTGCCGCCGCCGGAACAAGGACGGCGTCTGAGTCTGGCAACGGCTCGTCACCGCCAAAGACGACAAGGTGTTCACCGCCCACAGGAACCAGCACCGCGTGCTTCGCCCAGTACGGTCCGATGATGCGCATCGGCTCATCGGCGCAGTCGAGCCTGGCGGGCCGGCTGGAGCTGTGGACCCGCGCCGCCATCGGCTCGTCATCGAGGTTGAGGTCAACGATGCCGGTCCACCCCGCGCCCTGGCCGCTTCCCCCGACCAGACTGACTCCAGTCGGAGAGATGTGAAAGACGAGTGTGTCCGCCGGCATGCAAGGAGTCCCCCGAGGTTGTGCGTGCCTCGTCTCTCCGCCTTCCCCAAGGTGCGAGGGACGCCCGCGGCCGGGAGTCTCACACATTCCCACCGCCCTTTCCTAGCGCTCGGGCGGCCTCTGCTGACGTCAGCGCAGGCGGCGAACCTCGGTCTCGGCGTGCCGCCGCCATGGTGCCAGGCGGATGCGCACGTCAACTGCAACCGCACCAGAGGGCGAGGCGATCAGCGGGTTGAGGTCCATCTCGGCAACCTGAGGAACCGCATCAGCGAGGCGCGCAACTCGCAGGAGAACATCTTCCACTGCGGCGACGTCGCACGCCGGCGCACCACGGTGACCGAATAACAGCGGCGCGCCGCGAATCGACCGCACCATCTCGTGAGCGTCCTGATCGGTCAACGGCAGGATGCGGAGCACTCGATCGCCGAAGAGTTCAACGGCGGTGCCGCCGCTGCCGAACATCACGACCGGGCCGAACAGCGGGTCGCTGATCACACCGGCGATGAGTTCGACGCCGCTGAGCATTGGCTGGACGATCGCTCCTTCCATTGCGCTGCCCAGGTGGTTCTTCATCGCCGAATACGCGCTCGCGACGTCGTCAGGCGTGTTCAGATCCAGGTGCACGCCGCCCACATCGGATTTGTGCAGGATCGTCGCCCCTGTTGCTTTGAGGGCTACGGGGCCACCGAGTTGCACCGCGGCCGCAGCGGCTGTTTCGGGCGACGAAACCGCGACCTCACCGGCGGTTGCGATGCCGAAGGCGCGAAGCATCGCCACGGCGTCGTCCGGAGCCAGCCATCCGCCCTCAGGCTCCTCAGTCAAGTACGCCTTGGTGATTGCACTGGCGGCGCCGGCGTCGACACCGTCCAGGGCCGGCACCTGACCCAACGGTCGACCCTTCCAGGTTGAATGCTCGGCGATGCGCCCCAGGGCTCGAACCGCGCGCTCCGGAAATGCATAGCAGGGAACCGCTCGCTTCCCTTCGCTCAGCGCGGCAGGTGCGGCGCCGTCGCCGAGATGCACGAACACGATCGGGCGCGTCCCGGCGTCGATCCCGACGACCGCTCTCGCGACGTCCTCCGCATCGGCGGTGACGACCGGGGCAAGGATGACGACGGCACCATCGATCGAAGGCGATCGCAGAGACGCCCGCAGCGCTTCCCCGAAGAGCTCAGGCGTCGCGCCGGCGCCGAGGTCGACCGGGTTGCTCACTCCCGCGTTCGGCCCGGCGATCTCGCGAAGCGCAGCCTGTGTCACCGTATCGAATTCGGGGACGCTGAGACCGGCTGCTTCGCATGCGTCTGCCGCGAGCACCGCTGCGCCGCCCGCATTGCCGATGATCGCGAGACGGTGTCCGTCCAGCTCCGGTTGGTTCGCGAGCAGCTGGCCGCAATCGAGCAGCTCCTCGAGCGTGTCGACGCGGATCACCCCCGCCTGCCGGAACAGTGCGTCGACCACGGTGTCCGGACTGGCCAAAGCTGCGGTGTGCGATGCCGCAGCACGCGTCCCCGCCGAGCTGCGTCCCGATTTGACGACAACGATCGGTGTGGTGCGCGAGACGACCGGCGCAACCCGAGCAAAGGCACGCGGATTGCCGAACGACTCGAGATAGAGCAGGATCGCGCGCGTCTGGCCGTCCTGGTGCCAGAACCTCAGCAGGTCATTGCTGCTCACATCGCACTTGTTCCCCATGCTCACGAAGCTCGAGAGACCGAGCCCCGAGGTCAGTGACTGTCCGAGGATGGCGATGCCGAGGGCACCCGACTGGGATGCGAAGGCGATGCCGCCATGGATGGGAGCGCGCGATGCGAACGTGGCGTTCAGGCGCACATCCGGCGCAGTGTTGATGACACCGAAGCAATTCGGCCCGACGACGCGCATGCCACCGCGATGCGCGCGCAAGAGCAGCTCACGTTGCAGCTCTGCGCCATCGGTGCCCACCTCGGCAAAGCCCGACGATATGACCACCAGCCCATTGACGCCCTTGCGTCCACACGCATCCACCGCCCCGATGCACTGCGCGGCCGGGATAGCGAGCACCGCCAGGTCCACGGGACCATCGATTGCTTCGACATCATGCGAGCACGCCAGCCCCAGGAGTTCGTCGACATGGGGATTCACCGGGTAGACCTTTCCTGTGTACCCACCGTCGATGAGGTTGCGCACGACCGCATGGCCGATGCCCTGCGGGTTCCGTCCAGCACCGATGACTGCGACGGAGAGCGGCTGCAGGATCCTCGCGATGCTGCTGACCCCCGCAGTCCACGCGCGTCGCTCGCTCGCCGCCAGAGAGTGTCCGGTCGGCTCGATGTCGAAGGTGAGGTGCACCACGCCGTACTCGATGGATCGCCTCGCACGCCGGAACCCGGCGGCCTGAAAGACCTCGAGCATTCGCCGGTTGTCGATCAGCGTGTCGGCTGCGAACTGCGTGATGCCCTCCGTTGTCGCGTAGGCCGCGAGATATTCCAGCAGCAGCGTCGCCAATCCGCGTCCCTGGTGTTCGTCGGCGACGGCGAACGCGACCTCGGCAACGTCACCACCGGCGAGGCGGTCGTAACGGCCCACCGCGATCATCTGGTCGCGCAGGAACGCGACGAACGCCATGCGGTCGTGGTAGTCGACGGTGGTGAAGTGGGTGACCTCGCGATCGGACAGCTCCGATCTGGGTCCGAAGAAGCGGAAGTACACGTTCTGCTCGGACTGGAGCGCGAAAAACGCCCGATGTGCGTCTGCGTCATCGGGCCGGATCGGTCGGATGTGCACGGTTCCACCGTCCGCGAGAACGGCGTCGAGCGCCCACGCCGACGGGTAGTCGGGCGGAAGTGGCATTCGAGCGGGATGATAGCCCTGGCAGCAAGTCGTCACGATCGGGCTCGGCGTCGCGATCAGCCGAACGGAACGCCCCTCACGGAGCGCCCGTGTGGAGCCCTGGTCAGCCCACCGCCACAGGCGTCGCAACCGGCGCTGCCATTCCTGTGACCGCGAGGATATCCGCCTCGCCGAGGGTGTCGTGTTCGAGCAGCGCGTGGACGAGCGCGTCCAGCTTGTCGCGGTTGCCGGTGAGCAGCGCCACGGCCTGTTGGAGGCACTCCTCACAGATGCGTCGCACCTCCTCGTCGACGAGCGCCGCAGTTGCCTCGCTGTACGAGCGTGTCAAGGTGAACGACTGGCCGGGATTGTCGCCGTCATCCGCGAGGCTGAGCACGCCGACCTTAGGACTCATGCCATAGCGCACCACCATCTGGCGAGCGATCGCGGTCACCTGGCGGAGGTCGCTCTCCGCGCCCGTCGTAACCACGCCGTACACCAGCTGCTCGGCAGCACGGCCACCGAGCGCTCCGGTGATGCGACCCCGGAGGTAGTCCTCGCCGTAGTTGAAGCGGTCATCGACGGGACTCTGGACAGTCACTCCGAGGGACTGCCCACGCGGGATGATCGAGACGCGGCGCACGGGGTCGGCACCTGGTTGCAGCAACCCGAGGAGCGCGTGACCCGACTCGTGATACGCGATTCGCTCGCGGTCCGCCGCGCTCAGCGACAGCTTGCGCTCGGACCCCAGCTCCACCTTTTCGAGCGCAGTGGTGAAGTCGATCTGCATCACCGTCTGCGCTTCGCGGCGAGCCGCCGCGAGGGCAGCCTCGTTGGCGAGATTTCGCAGGTCGGCGCCGACCATGCCGGCGGTCAGCGAGGCGATGATGCCGAGGTCGACGTCCGCACCGAGCGGAATGTGCCGGGTGTGGATCTTGAGGATCTCGAGCCGGCCGCGGCGATCGGGAAACGGCACCGTGATCCGGCGGTCGAACCGTCCCGGACGGAGCAGGGCCACATCGAGCACATCTGCGCGGTTGGTTGCGGCGAGCACGATGACACCCTCGTGCGGATCGAAACCATCCATCTCCGTGAGGATCTGATTCAGGGTCTGTTCCTGCTCCTCATTGCCCCCGAGACGTGCACCGGTTGAACGCGATCGGCCCACGGCATCGAGCTCGTCGATGAAGACAATCGCCGGGGCTGCACCGCGCGCCTTCTGGAAGAGGTCACGCACCCGGGCCGCGCCCACTCCCACGATCGCCTCGATGAATTCCGACGCGGAGATCGAGAAGAACGGTACGCCGGCCTCGCCGGCGACGGCGCGGGCGAGCAGCGTCTTGCCTGTCCCGGGTGCCCCGATAAGCAGCACGCCCTTGGGAACGGTGCCGCCGAGACGCTGATACTTCTCGGGTTTCTTGAGGAAGTCGACGATTTCGGCGAGCTCCGCCTTGACCTCGTCGATCCCGGCAACATCTGCGAACGTCGTCTCGGGGTGCTCCGGGTTGTAGAGGCGTGCCCCGCTCTGACTGAAACGACCGAGAATGCCACCCGCTCCGCCGCCCGCCAGCGCTGCGCTGCGGCGCATCAGGTAGATGAGTCCGAAGACAAACAGCAGGGCCGGTCCGAAGCTCAGGAGGAGTGTCTGCCACAACGGGGTGGGTGGGTTGGGCGGCTCGGCGAGAATGCTCACCTTGTTCTTGAGCAGGGATGCCTCGAGACCGTCCGAGGCGAATGTCGGACGCTGGGTGGAGAAGCTGGTGGCACTCGGCTGCCCAGGTCCGGCACTCACCGCCTTCCTGGCGGTCCCGACGATCGAGTCGCCGGTAGCGGTGATGTTCAGAACGTTGCCGGCGTCGACTTGCGCGATGAAGACGTTGTAGGGGATGGTCACGGACGGAGCCTGCGTGGCTCCCTCGATGAGCGTGGTGACCAGGATATTGACGAGGAGGAGCGTGCCGATCACCAACCAGAACCGACGCCAGCTCGTCGGGTTGTAGCCGGGGATGTTCGGCGCCCGCGGAGCCGGGGTTGCGCGCTTACCGGGTTGATCGGTGTCCGGCGTTGCCATCAACCAAGCTTAGGTGGATCGATGCCGGGTCCAGTGACCGATCGCGCGGTTCCGATCCACGGGAACGCGCCGGCGCGGCCGAACGGCCGGCGGACTACTCCCCGCCGTCTGGGATGACGTGGATGGCGGCGTCCTCTGCGGATTCGTCGTCAGGTTCCAGCGAATCGAATCCATCGGCTTCGCCGGCCAGGAGAGCGATATCGTCGTCGCCGCTCTCCGGTGCCTGAAGCGCACCTGCTTCCGGTTCCTGCGATGCCGCTGCGCGATCGGGCTCCTCCTCGCTGAGTCGCTCATCGAGGGTCTCGCGCCGGTATTCGTCGACGTCGTGCAGGCGCCCTGCGAGTGAGGCATCCCGAATCGCCGGGTCGTCCTCGTCACCAGTCACCTCGGCGGGGTCAGGATCCCCGCTTCCGAGCGGCGCATCCGAGTCGGCGGGAGCGTCGTTCCACGGGAGATCTTCCGGATGCTCAGTCATGTCCTCATGATGGAGGAACCGGACCAACGGAGTCCGTTCTCGGTGCGTAGAGGCTCTCAATCTCTGCCGCGAAGCGCTCGGCGATGACCCGGCGCCGAACCTTGTACGTGGGAGTCAGCTCGACCCCGACAGCGAACTCTCCGGGCAGCACCGTCCAGCGCCGCACCTGCTCGACTCGTGCGAGACCGCTGTTGATCGCATCGACGCGCTGTTGTACGGCATCGAGGAGGGTGGGATGGCGCCGCAGGTCGTCGGCCTTCATGGGAAGGCCATGCCTGATCGCGAAGGTCTCGAGGGCTGACGCGTCGAGGGTCAGCAACGCGACGATGTACGGGCGTCCGTCGCCGATCACCACGGGGTTCGCGATCAATTCGCTGCGCAGCGCATCCTCAATGTTGCTGGGAGAGATGTTCTTGCCTCCCGCGGTGATGATCAGATCCTTCTTCCGGTCGGTGATGCTCAGATAGCCGTCGGCATCAAGGACGCCGATGTCGCCGGTATGCAGCCAGCCGTCGACCACGGTTGCAGCTGTCGCCGCCGGATCCTTGTAGTAGCCGGCGAACACCACGTCACCGCGCATCTGGATTTCGCCGTCGTCGGCGATGCGTATCGCAACGCCGTCCACGGCCTGCCCCACCGTGCCAAGGCGTGCGTGGCCGCGACGGTTGACACTCGTCACAGTCATGTTCTCACTCATCCCGTAGCCCTCGAGAACCTCAAGCCCGATGGCGTGGAAGAAGCGCAGGACGTGCACCGCGATCGGCGCCGCCCCGGTGATCAACGTGTGCGCCTGGTCGAGACCAGTCTGCTCGCGGATCCGTCGCAGGACCAGGCGATCCGCCACGCGCCCGCGGAGCCGCTGCGCCCACGTCGCCGGCTGATTTCGCTGCCGCCGATCGACCGCCTGCTCGCCGACCTCGATGGCCCACCGGACCAGGCGGCGGCGAGTGCTGGGCATGGCGTCGATCGCGGCCTCGATGGTCGCCTTCATCTTTTCCCAGACGCGGGGTACGCCCACGAAGCAGGTCGGGCGAAGATCACGCAGCTCGACGGGCAGCTCGGCGATCGACGCGGCAAACCAGAGCGCGTTGCCGGCGGAATACAGGCGTACCTCACTGTTGAGGCGCTCGAGAATGTGGGCGAGCGGTAGGTAGCTGAGGACGCGGTCGTCCGCCGAGAGGTCGACGATGGGTCCAAGGCCGTTGATGGCCGCGATCAGGTTGCCGTGGGTTGCCATCACCGCCTTGGGCGGTCCGGTCGTCCCGCTCGTGTACACGAGCGTGGCGACGTCCCACGGCTGCACCGCCCGGGAGCGCCTGTCCAGCTCGGTTGCGACCTGCTCCATGGCATCGCGCCCGCGCTGGAGTGCGTCCTTCCAGGAGCAGACGGCGAGTGCGCTGTCTCCGGCGCCTGAGCCCTGCATCAGCACCACGCGCCTCAGGGCCGGCAACTGACCGCGCACCTCGAGCACCCTGGCGAGGTGGTGCTCGTTCTCCACGACGGCGATGGGCGCGTCCGAGTGTCCGAGCACATAGCCGGCCTCACGCGCGCTCAGCGTCTGGTACAGGGGCGCGGTGCACGCTCGAGCGAGCATCGTCGCAGTGCTGCTGATGATGAATTCCGGCCGGTTGAACGACCAGATTGCGAGGTGCTCTCCCTCCTGGAGCCCCGCGTCGATGAAGAACGCGGCCAGCGCCCGAGACTGCTCGGCGTAGACATTCCAGGCGGTCGACTCCCAGCGATCGCCGGTGCGGTGGAACATGGCCGGCCTGTCGCCGCGCGCGCCGGCCTGACGTTTGAACAGCTCGACCAGGGTGCGCTCCTGCACCGGTCCGATCCGCAGCGGGTCAGGGTCAAGCGGCACCGCGCCGCCAGCGATTCATGCTCATGCGACCGCCTGCGGCACCTGCACCGCATCCAGACATTCGTCGATGATCGCGTGAACGAGGCGGTCGACGCGATGCTCGCCGAGCCGGGGTGCGTGCCTTGAGAGGCGCTCCACGATTTCCCGCTCGCGAGCCTGATCGCGTTCGGGCATCGCCGCCGCCAGCTTGCACCGCTGTACGGCCTCGACCATCGCGGCGCGGTATTCGAGCATGCGGAACACGGTTTCGTCGATGGTATCGATCACCGCGCGACAGCCCGCGACCGTGTCGGCGACGGCGGGGCGCGTCATCGTGCAGAGCGCCCGGGACGCGTGCACGATCGGGCCCAGCATCGCCGGGGTGATAGCCTGTGCGGCATCGCACAGCGACTCCGCCGGACTCGGATGGCACTCGACGAGCAGCGCGTCGGCACCGGCCGCCAGAGCCGCGAGCGCCAGCGACGGCACCCACTTCGAGTTGCCGGCAGCGTGGCTGGGGTCGACGGCGATCGGCAGGTCGGTCATGTCGCGGAGCACGGCGATCGCGCTCACGTCGAGGGTGTTGCGGGTCGCGGTCTCGAAGGTCCGGATACCGCGCTCGCAGAGGATGACCTGGCGGTTGCCTTCAGCGGTGACGTAGTCCGCGGCGGCGAGCCATTCGTCATACGTCGCGGACATTCCTCGCTTGAGGATGACGGTCATGCCGCTCTGACCGGCCGCACGCAGGAGCGGGGTGTTGTGCATCGAGCGTGCTCCGATGAGGAGCGCGTCGGCATGACCGCGGAGCAACTCGATGTCGTCGCCGGCGAGCGGTTCCGCGATCACGGGTAAACCGGTGATGCGACGGGCCTCGTCAAGCAAGGCGAGGCCGGCGGCCCCCAGCCCCTGGAAGGAGCCCGGCCGTGTGCGCGGCTTGAAGACCGACCCGCGCAGTGCGGAGGCACCAGCTCGATGCACGGCGACCGCATGGTCGACGTAGCCGGGCTCCACCGCGCATGGCCCCGCGATGACCGGCACCGTGTCGCCGCCGACCGCAACGGCGCCGATGCTGACCTGGTGTGTGTCGTGTCGTCGTGTCGCGCTGAGCAGCAGCGGCTCGATGGTCACTGTGGGGCACCTCCGTGTGGTGATGGGCCACCACACGGGATCCGGGGCTGACCCATCTCTGATGAACCAGCCCTGGTAACGACTGCGCGGTCGGGTTAGAA
>DASZJB010000041.1:0-8290 GCA_035948615.1 Candidatus Dormiibacterota bacterium | reverse complement strand
CTGACGGTCACCCTCCAGGTACCGGACAGCGCATCACTCAAGGACAAGCGCCAGGTGGTGCGCTCGCTCACCGCGAAGCTCCGCAACACCTTCAACGTCGCGGTGGCCGAGGTGGCCGACCAGGACCTCTGGCAGTCGGCGGTGATCGGCGTCGCCTGCGTGAGCTCGGACAGCCGGCACGCGGACGAGATGTGCCAGAAGGTGCTGCGCTTCGTCGACGACCATGGCGAGGCGCTCGTCCTCGGCTCGCATTTCGAGCTGATCCACGTCTGAGCCGGCGCCGCTGACGCGGGATCTCATCGAGGCGTATCAGGCGACGTTGCCGTTCGCGCTCGACGAGTTTCAGCGCGAGGCGATCATCAAGCTCGAACGCTCACGGGGTGTGCTGGTCAGCGCGCCGACGTCGAGCGGCAAGACCGTCGTCGCGGACTATGTGATCTGGCGTCGCCTCGACGCTCCCGCGGCGCTGCGCCGGCCGATCACCGATGCGGCGGACGTCGTCTACACGACCCCGCTGAAAGCGCTCAGCAATCAGAAGTACCACGATCTCTGCGAGCGCTTCGGCGAGGCGCGCATCGGTTTGATCACCGGCGAGCACACGCTCAACGATGGAGCGCCGATCCTGGTGATGACCACGGAGATTCTGCGCAACGTCCTCTACGATGAGCCGACGCGCGTCGATCGAGTCGGCGACGTCGTGCTCGACGAGGTGCATTACATCGACGACTACCCCCGCGGCACCGTGTGGGAGGAGCTGATCATCGAGGCGCCGCACCACATTCGCTTGACCGGCCTCTCCGCGACGATCAGTAACGTCGGTGAGGTGGCGGCGTGGATGTCCGGGCTGCGCGGCACCATCGAGACGGTCACGCGGACCCAACGCCCGGTTGCGCTCGAGATGTGGCTCAGCATCGACAACACGCTCCACCCGCTGTTCGACAAGGCCGGCAACGCAGCGCGCGGCACGCTCGAGCTCGCGCAGGCGGACGCGGTGCAGCAACCTCGGTTCCGCGAGGCACGGCGCGCGCCCGACAACGACCTGCTTCAGGTGATCGAGGTGCTTCGCCGTCGCGCGATGCTCCCCGCGATCTACTTCATCTTCTCGCGCAGAGGCTGCCGCGAGGCGCTCCAGCGATGCGGCGTGCATGGTGTCGACCTCACCACCGAGGAGGAGAAAGAACGCATCGATGTTGCGGTCACGGAACGCATGGCGGCGTTGAGCGACGCAGACGAGCGTCAGTGCGTGTTGCTCGAGCTCGACAGGCGTCTGCTCCGCCGCGGACTCGCGATGCATCATGCAGGTCTTCTCCCCTATGCCAAGGAGACTGTTGAGCGGCTCTTTCAGCAGGGGCTGATCAAGGTGGTGTTCGCCACCGAGACGCTGTCGCTCGGGCTCAACATGCCCGCCCGGTCGTGTGTCATCTCCAGCTTCACGAAGTTCGACGGCGTGAGCTTCGCATCACTCACCAGCGGCGAGCTGACCCAGCTCATGGGGCGGGCGGGACGCCGCGGTATCGACACTGTCGGGCACGGCGTGATCCTCAAGGAGAGTGACGTCGACCTCCGCGACATCTACGACGCCGCGATCTCGGGTGAGTTCGCGGTGGATTCCAAGTTCTCTCCGACCTACACCATGGTGCTCAACCTGTTGCGCACCAGGTCCGCGGAGGCCGCCGAGCTCCTCCTCGACAGCTCGTTCGGGCAGTACCAGGCGGTCGAGCGTTCAGCCCGCTGGGAGCATCGCAAAGCCAATCTCGACGCCGAGCTGCACGACCTTCGGCTCCGGCGCTTTCAACATCCGCAGGTACCCTGCACCGAGCGCACCCTGAGCTCGTTTCTCACCACCACGACGCAGCTCGGCGAAGCCCAGCTCGCGCTCCGCAGAGCCCGGCGGGGACACTGGACCGACGCGCGCCGGGGCCGCTACGGCAAGGCGGGGTCGGACCCCGGGCAGCGATACGAAGCGCTGCGACGCACCAGCCGGTCGCTCCAGGACCGGCTCAACGAATCACCCTGCAGGAACTGCCCCTACTTCGGAGAGCATCGAGCCCACCACCACCGGATCGCCGACATCGAAACCACCCTCGCCGGCGCCGAGGAGGAGCTGGAACGCTCGCAGCATCGTTTCCGCCGCGAGTTCCGCGCCCATCGTGCGGTGCTGCGGGCGGCCGGCTTCCTGGAAGGCGACGAGCCCACCGACCTGGGGCGCCTCGCCGGCTCGCTCTATGGCGAGAGCTCGCTGCTGGTGGCGGAAGCCATCGCGTCCGGGGTGCTCGATGGACTGAAACCCGAGGAGCTCGCCGCGACGCTGGTCAGCCTGGTCGCCGAGGACCGTGGCCGCGAGCGGCCCCAACCGTCCCGCCGTCACTTTCCGACGCCGCGCATCGAGGAACGCCATCGCCGCCTGCGGACGGCGATGCGACGCTTCGTCGAGCTCGAGCGCGAGCACGGACTGGAGACGATGCCTCCGCTGTCGCTCGAGCAGATCCGTCCCGCGTACGAATGGGCGTCGGGGGTGCCCCTCGCGGACATCGAACCTCCTCCGGGTGCCGACACCGGAGACGTGGTGAAGGCGGTGAAGAGCCTCTACTCGCTGCTCCGTCAGATGGAGCAGGCGCTTCGCGGCCATGGGCTGCACCCGATCGTGACGCTCACCCGCGAGCGTGTCGAACGCGATCTCATCCGGCGTATCTGAGGCCTGCCGGTGGACTCCTGTACCCCTGCCAAAACTACCGATCTCTAACAAAACTAACAAATCTAACGAGCACTAACGGCGTTGACATGGACACGACCCGCACGGTACTTGACAGGCGCAAGCGGCGTGCGTGCTAGGATGCTCGCACTGTGCTGACACCAAGAGTCGTGCTCGCAACAATGATCATGCCCCGCGGAGGTTTCCGAACGTAGGGGCACACGCGCCCTCGTTGGGAAGCCTCCCGGACCACAAGCCCGGGAGGTTTTTTTTATGTCCACGATCAGTCTGCTCGAACGCTACGGACGCGCCCCGTCGGGTGCGCACGTCAGCTGCCTCGTCTGTCGCGCCTGTGGTCACGAAACCCCCGTCGAGGCAACCAACATCTGCGAGCGGTGCTTCGGACCGCTCGAAGTGCGATACGACTACGAGGAGGTGGCTCGGCGCATCTCCCGCGAGAGCATCGCCGCCGGCCCCCCGAGCATCTGGCGGTATCGCGACCTTCTGCCCGTCGACCTCGAGGAGACCGAGCCGATCTCGCTCGGCGAAGGATTCACGCCGCTGATCCACGCGCGCAACCTGGGCGCCGAGCTCGGGCTGCGCAACCTCTATTTGAAGAACGACACGCAGAATCCGACCGGCTCATTCAAGGATCGCGTCGTGAGCGTCGCCGCAACCTGGGCGCGCGAGCACGGGCTCACGACCATCGCCTGCGCCAGCACGGGCAATCTCGCCAACTCGGTGGCGGCGTACGCGGCCCACGCAGGACTGCGTGCGGTCGTCGTCGTCCCCAGCGATCTCGAGCCTGGCAAGATGATCGGGACGTCCATCTTCCGGCCGACGATCATCGCGGTCGACGGCAGCTACGACGACGTCAACCGTCTCTGCACGGAGCTCGCCGATTGCGTCGACTGGGGGTTCTGCAACCTCAACCTGCGCGCGTACTACAGCGAGGGGAGCAAGACGCTGACGTTCGAGACCGCCGAGCAGCTCGGATGGCGGTTGCCCGACGAGATCATCGTACCGGTTGCCTCCGGTTGCCAGTTCGTCAAGCATCGCAAGGCGGCCGGCGAGTTGATCGACCTCGGCCTGGTCGAGAACGGGTCCGGGTTGCCGCGCCTCACCGGAGCCCAGGCGCTGGGGTGCTCGCCGGTCGCCACGGCCTTCGCCGGCGGCGAAACCACGGTCGTCCCGGTCCGGCCGGCCACCATCGCTCGCTCGATCGCGATCGGCAATCCCTCTGATGGTGCCGACGTGCTGCGCATCGCG
Source organism: Candidatus Dormiibacterota bacterium (assembly GCA_035948615.1). Lineage (GTDB taxonomy): Bacteria > Chloroflexota > Dormibacteria > Aeolococcales > Aeolococcaceae > Palsa-851. The sequence continues at coordinate 4,329 of DASZJB010000041.1, read as the reverse complement.
CGCGAGACCGGCGGGGTTGTGGCGAGCGCCACCGAGGAGGAACTCGTCGAGGGCATCGAGCTGCTGGCCGCCAGCGAGGGCATCTTCGCCGAGACCGCCGGCGGGGTCACGGTCGCGGTGCTGCGCAAGCTGGCGCGCGCCGGCCGATGGGAGGGTGGCGAGACCGTCGTCGCGTACATCACCGGGGCCGGGTTGAAGACCGCCGACTGCGTCGCCTCGAGGGCACCCGTGCTCGCGCCAGTGTCCGCCTCGCTGCGAGCCGTTCGGGAGCGCTACGCAGGGCTGATCTGATCTGACCTGACCTGACCTCTGGTCTGAACATCGGTTTGCCCCGGCATCGGCCGTGGCATAGTGAACTCGATGTATCACCAGATCGCCCGCAACAAGCGCAAGAGCGTGATCGTGGTCTCGGCCTTCTTCGTCATCTGGGCAGCGATCGGCTACGTGATCGGCTTCATCGTCTCGGGCGTCAGCGGGGGCATCTCGGGCATCATCATCGCCGCGATCGTGGCCCTGCTCGTGGTGCTCTGGTCACTGACCCTCGGTCAGCAGACCGTCCTCGCGGTCTCGGGTGCACAACCGGTGACACAACAGCAGGCTCCGGTGCTCTACGACATCGTCTCCACGCTGACGATCGGCGCCGGGCTGCCGATGCCGAAGATCTACATCATCGACGATCCGTCGCCGAATGCCTTTGCCACGGGCACGAGCCCGCAGAAGGCGGCGATCACCTGCACCACCGGCCTGCTCGCCATCATGAATCGCGAGGAGCTCGAGGGTGTGCTCGCGCATGAGATGAGCCACATTCGCAATTACGACGTCCGCCTCGTGTTGATCGTCGCGACGTCGGTCGCGCTCATCGGTCTGCTCGCGAGCCTGTTGTGGCGCTCGCTGTTCTTCACACGCGGCGGCAACAACCGCGACGGCGGCTATCTGATCATCGTCCTCATCGCTGCGGCCGCGCTGCTCTCGGTGGTCGCGGTGATCGTCGGCCCGCTCATGCAGTTCGCGCTGTCACGCTCGCGCGAGTCGCTCGCCGACGCAAGCAGCGTCGAGCTCACTCGCAATCCCGCCGGTCTGCTCCATGCGCTGCAGAAACTTCAGGCCAACGACAAGCCGTTCGCGAAGATGACCCACGCCACCGCGGCGATGTGCATCGATGATCCGCTGCAGCACCACGGTGGATTCACGCACCACCTCTTCGACACGCACCCTCCGATCGAGGAGCGCATCGCAGCCCTCCAGGCAATGCTCCAGGTCCGGCAGACCTAGGCGGGCGGTCCCCCGCTCAGCACCACATGGGCGGCGTGCGCCGTCCCATGCGCGTCACGCCACGTCACGCTGACGTCGTCACCCGGTCTACGGTCCTGCATGACGACGTTGAAATCCGACGCCGAGGTCACGGGGATCCCGGCGACCATCGTGATCACGTCGCCCGGTGTCAAGCCGGCTCCGGCGCCTGCCGCGCCGGCGGTGACCGTCGTGACCACACATCCCGGCGCCCCCGTTCCGTTGACGACCGCCACCCCGAGGATGCCGCGATGGCCCGACTCGATGTATGGGGACGGGGTGCCTGACTCGATCTCGTGCGCAATGGTCATCGCTCGCGTGATCGGGATGGCACACCCCCACTTCGGACTCGCCCCGGTTCCGGTGCTCAACGCACCGGCAGTGTCCATGCCGATCACCCGGCCGTTCGCCTCGAGGAGCGGCCCCCCGGAATCGCCGGGCTGAATCGGAGCGTTGAAGCAGACGACTCCGTCAAGGGTCTCGACGATGGTGGCCTCCTCGTCCTCGACGAGGATGGTCTCGTCAAGCGAGGTGACGGTGCCGCTGGCGGAGACCGGCGCACCGTCGCGACCAAGCGCGTTGCCGAGGCCCGTGACAGAATCGCCGACCTCGAGTGACCCGGAGAGATCGAACGGCGTGGTGGGGAGGCCGGTTGCACCTTCGAGCTGGATCACGGCGACGTCCTGGGTGGGATCCACACCGATCACGACGGCTCGGTAGACAGGGCCCCGCCCGGCGAGCTGGGCGGTCAGCCCGGTGGTATCGGCCACGACGTGGTTGTTGGTGAGCACCAGCCCTCCACTCGTGAGGACCATGCCGGTGCCCGCGATGAAGCCGCCGGGCACGACCCCGTTGATGTTGACGATCCCGTCATCACTGACGACCGTCGGCGCGGGTGGGTGCGACGCCGCCGGGTGAGCGCCACTCAGGACAAGCCATCCGACCGCGAGCAGCGGCAACACCACCGCGGCGACCACGAGGCCGATCACGTACGGGCGGTTCGGATTCGGCGCCTGCGGCTGCTCCTGCGGCGGCGGCGGTGGCGGCGGATCCGGCCACACCGGCGGCGGCAGCGGCGGAGCGATGGTCGGCGTCGACACGATCAGGAGGAAGGTGGAACAACGACCGGGTCGGGCACGACGACGCCGGTGGCATCCGGGGACACGCCGAGCGTCGCGATGACCTTCCAGCTCGAGACGTCGATGACGAACAGCTTCTGCTGACTGGTGTCGAGTACGTACGCGCGCGTGTCATCCGGCGACAACACCACCTCGTCGGGACGTGTGCCCACCGCCAGCGACTTCCTGGTGCCCAGCGTCGTGGGATCGATGAGCAACAGTGCCGCGCCTGAATTGTCAACGGCGAGAATCGTTCCCCCGCTTGCGGTCTCCACGGCGTCGACGACGTTCGATGTCTCATTCACGCTCTTGGTGATCTTGTTCGTGGTCGTGTCGAGCGTCTGGAGGCCGTTGCTGCCGACCACGAGGAGATTCGTCCCCGCGGTGGGCATGACCAGCGCGCGCAGACTGGCGACCGCCACCGGTGCCTCGAGCGTGTAGTCGGGAAGCTTCACCGGAAGGACCGCCGACGAGTCACCGCACCCGACGAAGAGCTGTGTGTCGTCCGGAGTGATGGCAAGATCCGTCGGACCGCAGGGCAGCGGCAGGACGCCTTTCACCTTCCAGTTCGTGACATCGACGACCACAACGGCATTGGCCTGGTAATCCGCGACAAATGCAACATCACCTGCGGGGGCCAGCGTCAGGTTCGACGGGCCTGCGCCAACGCTGATCGGCGTGCTCGGCCTGGATGTCGTGACGTTGATCGACGTCAGGGCGCCCGAGTGGACGCCGTCGCCGTAGCTGAGCACGAGCAGCGCACTCCCGTCGGGCGTCAGCTTCAGCTCGCTCGGCGCTTGGAAGACGGGGATGGGGCGCCCGGCAGTCTGACCCGCAGCGTTGATGCGCTGCACGCTATTGGTGAGCGCGTTGGCGACCCAGCTGGTCTCGGACCCTGTGCCGATCATCAGGTCGGGGCCGTTGCCAACATGGATCGACCGTCCGAAGGGGCCCGTGGTTCCGTCGAGGAAGCTCACACTGCCGTTCGAGCTGGGAAACAAGACCCAGGCGAGACCGGACGCGGGCGGCAGTGCCAGGTCGCCGGGCGCATTGTCGAGGCTCACCGCAGTGCCCGCGTGGTGGGTGACGAGGCTGACCGGCACGAGCTTGTGGTCAGGAACCGAAGCAACCCACGCGGTTGTTCCGGCGGCGTCGATGGCGACTCCGGTCGGCGTCGCGCCCACCGGCACGGTTGCGATCACGGCGCGCCTGACGAGATCGACAACGGAGAGCGTGCTGTCCGATCGGTTGGCGATGACCAGCGTCTCACCGTTGGGGGCCAGCGCGTATGCGCCCGGAGCGACACCGAGCTTGAGCGGCGTGCCGGGCTTGTGCGTGGCCGCGTCGACGGGGATCAGGGCTCCGGGGCGGCTGTTGGTGCCGGCCTCGATGATCCAGACCGTGCTGCCGTCCCTGCTGTAGACGGCAGATTCGGCTGGATTCGCGCCAACCTGTACCGGGGTCCCGGAGCCCGTCGCCGGGTTGTAGAAGTACACGACGCCGGGCTGGCCCGCCGATGTGGCCGCGCCCACGAGCGCGCCCGACGTTGTCGGCGAAGGCACATAGAAGTCGATTCCCTGGGTCAGCGGCTGCGCCGGCTCGAGCCGGTTGGTTGCGGTGTTGATGGGGACGACGGTCCCACTCAGGTTGTCGGTGACGTAGAGGGTCGCCCCATCCGCGGACATCTCCTCGTCGGTCGGGAGCTTGCCGACCGCTATGGCGGCACCCACCCGACCGCTGACCAGGTTCACGGGGATGACATCACCGTGCGAGGAGTCGAGCAGAAAGGCCTTGGATCGGTCGGGGGTCTCGAGGATGGCGTCCGGAGTGCCGGGGAGCTTCAGAGTCCGCACCGTGCTGCCCCCGTTCAGGGATACCAGCGCGAACTGGGCTGGACCGGAATGGACCACGGCGACCGTCG
>DASZJB010000040.1:0-2778 GCA_035948615.1 Candidatus Dormiibacterota bacterium | reverse complement strand
CACGCAGTGGGCGACCCTCGACGCCGACTGTGCCGCCGGTATCCACGTGCTGGTGTCGCCGCTCGACCAGCGCAGCGCCGACATACGCTTCTTCGACTCCGACGGTCTGCAGATCGACAAGCGCGCCGAGCGCAAGCTCGAGAACCTGCTGTTCCGCGAGGACTTCCGTCGCGCCGGCTTCTATGAGATGGGCGACATCGAGTACGGCGAACCCATCGCCGGCTACACCGCCCACCTCTTCAAGTCAGTGGACGGAGACGTCATCCGCAACGCGCTGTTCCGGGTGCTCATCGACTACGACTACAGCGACGCGTCGGCGGTGCTCCCGGCGATTCTCAACGAGCTCGGGGTGACCACCATTCCACTCAACGCCGGCATGCGCGAGGGCGGACACCATCGCACGGTGCCGGACGAGACGGCGCTGATCAGCAAGACGGTGAGAGCCGATGTCGGATGCATGATCAGCCCGACAGGCGAACGCATCACCATCATCGATGAGAAGGGCGTGGTGCTCACCCCGCACGAGTGCCTCGCAATACTCGCCACCTGGTGGGTGCGCTCCAACCCTGGCACTGTGCTCGCGCCCGCCGCCACCCCGATGTGGATCGGCGACCTCGTGCGCAAGGAGGGCGGCACGTTGAGCGCGACGCCGGGAGACCCCGCATCGGTGCTCCGCGCATCGGCGCTGGCGGGGACCAGCATCGCCTCGGACGGCGAGGGCGGTTTCGCCTGGCCGGGACACCTGGGCGCATTTGACGCCATGTACACGCTCGTCAAGTTGCTGGAGCTGCGCGCGAAGATCGGCATCCCGCTCAGCAGGGCGCGCGAGGCGCTGCCGCAGGTCGCATACGTGACCGCCACCGAGTTCTGTCCCTGGGAGGCGAAGGGCCGGGTGATGCGCATCCTGCTCGACCGTCATCGCACCGACTCCGTGGATCTCGTCGACGGGATCAAGGTCTATGTCGACGACGGCTTCGTGCTCGTCCGTCCGGATCCCGATGAGCCGGCGTATCACGTGGTTGCGAGCGTGACCGACCCGGAGCGGGGACGCCAGCTCGTGGACGAGTACCTCGCCCAGGTGCGAGAGGCCGAGGGTGCCAACGGGGTCCGCGCACCGGTGGAGGCTGCTGCGGGGGCCGAGTAGCCAGGGTCGGATAACCCAGCGAGCCCTTACCGAGGACCGATTCTGACCGCCGCCCTCGGCGCGCTTCAGTGGACCTCGCCGCCCGCGCCACCGTGTCAGCCCGTCACGCAGGGGTGCCGGCGAGGACCGCGTCGATTTGTGAGAAGACAATGCGCATGCCTTCTTCAACTCCCGTTGCAAGCACCTTCTCCATGCCCGCCAGGGAGTCGAAGTGCGTGCGGATCGCCATCACCGCGCCACCGCCATCGCGCTCGTCGAAGGTGATGATGAAAGCCGTCATCGCGTTCCCGTCGTTCGGGCGGCCGTCATCATCGAGGTCGCCGTCCCGCAGCTCGAGATAACGCGGCGGGTCAGCGGCGATGACATCCCACGTGCTGTCGTGGCGCTCGCCCTCGGCCCCGGCCATAAGGAACGTGATCCGTCCTCCGGCGCGCAGGTCGTGTTCGACCACGGTCACCGGGTACCCAGGGGGCCCCCACCACCGCTCGAACTGGCGGGGGTCGGCCCACAGCTGCCAAGCCTGTTCGACGGTGGCGTCGAGATCCGCCGAGACCGTCATGGTCAGCGATTCGGGGTCCTTTACAACGCTGGTCACGCTCATCGCTTGCCTCCATTGATTCGCTTCTCGGTTGCCAGAAGGTCGTCGATCCGGTCCACCCTTCCTCGCCACAGCTCCTCGATGCCGTTCAGGACCATCCGGGCCCTCTGGACGGTGTCGACATCGGTGTGCACGAGCCGCTCGCACCCCCGCTGCTCCTTTGTGATGAGCCCGGCACCTTCGAGCACGGCGACGTGCTTTTGCACGGCGGCGAAGCTCATCGGGTAGCGCTTCGCCAAGGCCGACACGCTGTACGTTCCCTCGACGGCGAGGGCGAGGATGTCGCGCCGGGTGCCGTCAGCAAGTGCGTGAAAGATGCGGTCGACGGCAGCCTCGGACGCCTCAGTTACAACCATCTGGTTGTACGGTATCACAGACGATCACGGCGTACGCTGCTGCTCCCTCCGAATACCGGGCACCCCCGGGGAGCAGGATGATCACGCCGATGCGCTCTTCCGTTGGCGCCATGCATCGGGATCAGGAGAGGCACATGAGTCCGGCGCGAAATCGTGTGACGCCGATGGGTGACATCACCGCTATCCCACTCCGCGGTGCGTGGACGGGCAATCGCGGCATCCTCCATTCCGGTCACGAGATCGTCCGCTTCCACGCGAGCGACCTTTGGATCACCTGCGCCCTCGAGTTTCGGGGACGACGGCAGGAGCAGTGGCAGCCGGGTCACTACACGTTCCTGTACTTCCATGACGAGGCCGTCTCCTTCGCCGCCGGACATCGACCGTGCGCGGAGTGCCGGCGCGACAGCTATGACGCCTATCGCGCCGCCTGGGCTGAAGGCCTTGGAGTCGACGAGCCGTCAGCGAAACAGATGAACCGGCGGCTGCATGGCGAGCGGATCGTCGCGGGGACGCATCGCCGGCGTCTTCACCAGATATCGTGGGCAGATCTGCCTGACGGAGCCTTCGTCCAGCTCGGTGCATCACCCGCCGTGGTGCTCGGCGATCGTCTCGTGGAGTGGACGCTCCAGGGATACGCACGTGGATTCGCGCGTCCGATGCGTGGAAAAGCAGACGTCATC
>DASZJB010000039.1:0-27534 GCA_035948615.1 Candidatus Dormiibacterota bacterium | reverse complement strand
GTCGACGACAGCGCCGAGCACGTGCAGCAGGCACTGGTGGACGCCGCCCGTACGGCCGACATGGTCCTTGCCGTCGGCGTTGCGTCTGTCGATCCACTCGACGTCACCTGGCAGAGCCTGCTCGCCGCCGGAGCGACCTCGATCCGGCGGGGCCTGCCGATGCACCCGGGAAGCAGCTACTGGATCGCCGAGCTTCTCGGCAGGCCGGTGATCGGCGTGGCGTCGTGCGGCATGTTCTCGCGCCGGAGCGCGCTCGACCTGCTCATCGCCCGCCTGCACGCGGGGCTGCCACTCGATGCAGCCTATCTCGCGTCGCTGGGCCACGGCGGCCTGCTCGGCAAGGAGGCCGCCTGGCGGATACCTCCCTATGAAGCCGCCCTCGGAGGTGATGCCGACGAGGCATGAGCCGCCCCCGCGCGTGCGCGGAAGTCGTAGGCGACCACACCGTTCTTGATCACCAGCCGGATGTTCCGGGGATCGGCGAGGGAGTCGATATCGGCGAGTGGATCCCCGCTGACCGCGACGACGTCGGCGAGCTTGCCAGGCTCGAGTGAGCCCAGGTCGGGTCGACGGAGGAGTTCCGCGGGCACGGTCGTCGCGGCCACGATCGCCTCCATCGGGGTCATCCCACAGCGGACCATCTGACCGAGCTCGCGAAGGTTCTTCCCATGGGGGCCGACCGCCGCGTCCGTGCCCATGGCGACCTTGACCCCGGCGGCGATCGCCGCCGACACCGCGGCGCGATGGAGGCCCCCGATGCGCTCGGCTTTCTCGACCATCTCGGGTGGCAGCCCACCACCACCAGACTTCGCTCCGTCGATGACGTCGCCCGGTGCCACCAGCGTCGGCACGAGGTATGCGCCCTTCTCCTTCATCATCGCGATGCCCTCCTCGTCGAGCAGGCAGCCGTGCTCGATGCTGGTGACGCCGGCGACGAGCGCGTTGCGGATCCCGGCCGGGGACATGGCGTGGGCCATGACACGCTTGCCAACCGTGGCGGCCTCAGCAACGGCGCAGCGGATCTCCTCGACCGAGAACTGCGCGTGCTCGGGGAGGTCTCCCGGGCTGAGCACACCCCCGCTGGTGCACAGCTTGATCCAGTCCGCTCCCGCCTGCAGGACCTCGCGCACCTTGCGTCGCATCCCGTCGACCCCGTCCACGACTCCGTGAGGCACGTCGACGTTGGTGGTGAGCCCGACACGTGCGCCGCAGGGCATGAGGTCGTCGCCGTGCCCTCCGGTCTGGCTCAGCAGGCTCACCGCGAGTTGCATCCTCGGGCCGGGGAAGTGGCCTGCCTCGGTGGCAAGGCGGACGCCGACCGGCGTGTGGCCCGCGTCGCGCACCGTGGTCACGCCTGCCGCGAGGGTGCGCGCGCAGTTGGGGACGGCGTTGAGCAGCGCGAGCGACGGTGGAGTCATGAGGATGCGCACGAGGTTGGTCCCCGCCGCCGCCAGGTGCACATGCATGTCCATGAACCCGGGCAGCAGGGTGAGGTCGTCCTCCTCGAGCACCTCCGCGTCGGTGGGGATCGTCAGCGACGCGCGTGCTCCCGCGGCAGCGATGCGCTCGCCCTCGATGACCACCGCTGCACGCTCGATCGGGTCCCGCCCCGTGCCGTCGATGAGTCGCTCGGCGACGATGACGAGAGCTGGCAACGCCTCTACCTCCGGGATCGCGAACTGGACCGGCCGAGGCTAGCAGAGCGTCAGGCGGGATCAGCGGCGAGCCGCTCGAAGTCCTCGCGAGTGTCGATATCGATCGGATGGCCGCCCGGCCGTTCGGCCGCCACCGCGGCAACCAGCTCGGGGTGTGCACGGACCAGCGCCCGACACCCGACGTCTCCCTGGAGCGTGGCGACCTCCCCCCACAGCTCGCGAGCGAGCACGACCGGCGGATGGAGGAGCCCGTCGAAGCTCAGCGCCGCCGCGGGAAGCCCCGAAGCCGCCTGGGCCTCGAGAAGGCGGTCGACCACCTCCGCGCTGATGTCGGGCTGATCTCCGAGGATGACGACTGCTCGAGATACGTGCCTCCTGAGGCTGGCGAGCCCCGCCCGCAACGACGTGCTCATACCCTCGGCGTACGCGGGATTGAGGACGACGCGTGCGCGCCCGAGCCGAACGGATCGCCCGATCTCGTCGGCGTGAGCACCGAGAACGACCACGACCTCATCGAGGCGAGAGTCGCAGGCGGCCGCGAGGGCGGCTTCGAGAAGCGGCCTGCCATGCACCGGCAGAAGCTGTTTCGGCTCACCCATGCGTCGCGACGCCCCCGCCGCAAGGATGATCCCCGCCGAGCTCGAGGCGACCACGTTCAGCCGGCGGCGGCGCCGAGGAACCGTGCCGGGTCGGCGACGAACTGCTCGCGGCAGCCCGAGCAGCAGAAGAAGTACGTCTGTCCCTGGTGCATCGCCGAATGCGCGGCGTCGCTGATGTCGACGGTCATGCCGCAGACCGGGTCGACCTCGAACGCGGTCAGCGCAGCGGGGGGGGCGACCGGGTTCGCGAGCATGCGCTCGTGACGCAGCGCCACCACCTCAGCCAGCGCGTGGAGCGCGATCTCCTCCTGGGCACCCGCGCGCCGCGCCCCGGCGGGAGCGCGAACCCGTGCAAGCTGCGCATCTGCCACGCCCCGTGCGCGCAGGGTGTCGATAACGGCTGCGCAACGGCGTGCGCTCGCGACCAGCGCGATGTCAGCGGACGCCAGCTTCAGGGCCGCCTCCACAGCGTCATCGTCGTAATGGCCCATGGTGGCAACAACGACCCAGCAGTCCTTCTCCAGGGCGAGCGCGCCGAGGTCGAGGCTGTCGAGCACCCGGTCCGCTCCCGGAAAGTCGGCGGCCTGCGCCCCGGGGTGGACACCGCAGGTGCGGAAGCCCACGACCCGGCCGAGTTCGATGAGCGTCCGGGCGGCCGGGCTCTCGCCGATGACGGCGAGCAGCGGTTTGGGGAGGTGGGGGTCGATGAAGATGTCGAGCGTCCCGCCGCTCGGGCACGTCGTCGCCACCGTGAGCTCACCTCCGTTGCGGGTTTCCAGGGCCTCCACATCCGGACGGATGCGGACCAGCCGGGGCAGGCCGTCACTCATCGCCACGAGCGCTTCGCGTCGGATGAGCGCGTCCGAGCAGCTGCCACCGATCCACCCGTGGAGCTCGCCGTCGTCGGTGATCACGGCCTTGTCGCCGGGGTGTGCCGACGTCGGCGACTCGGTGCGCACCACGGTGGCGAGCGCGCACGCACGCCCCGTCGCGGCGTTCTCGGCAAGCAGGGTCAGGAGCCCGTCGTCTATTCGGTCACCCCCTTGCTGCGCAGCGCCGCCCACACCTTGTCGGACGTGACCGGCATGTCGATGTTGGTGATGCCCAGGTGGGACAGAGCGTCGATGACCGCGTTGACGTACGCGGCCGGCGACCCCACGGTCGCCGATTCACCCACGCCCTTGGCGCCGATCGGATGATGCGGGGACGGCGTGACCGTCTCGCCCAGCTCGAAGCGCGGCGTCTCCCATGCGGTGGGAATCAGGTAGTCCATGAAGTTCGAGCCGATGCAGTTGCCCTCGTCGTCGAACGTGATCAGTTCCATGAACGCGATACCGAAGCCCTCGGTGAGCCCGCCGTGGATCTGTCCCTCGACGATCATGGGGTTGATGCGCACACCACAGTCGTCGACGGCAACCATCCGGCGCACCTTGACCTGCCCTGTGCCCTTGTCGATGTCAACCACGACCAGATAGGTCCCGAACGGGAAGGTCATATTCGGCGGGTCGTAGTAGGTCACACCTTCGAGACCGGCTTCGATACCGTCCGGGATGTTGGTGTACGCGGCGAACGCGATGTCCTGGATCGTCTTCACGTTGTCGGGAGAGCCCTTGACGTTGTACTTGCCGTGGGCGAACTCGATGTCGGCGACGTCCGCCTCGAAGAGATGCGCCGCGATGATCTTCCCCTTGTCGCGGAGCTTGCGCGCAACCACCGCGGTTGCGGCACCACCGACAGGCGTCGAGCGCGACGCGTATGTGCCCAGCCCGAACGGCGTGTTGTCGGTGTCGCCCTCGCGGACCTCGACGTCGGATGCCGGGATGCCCAGCTCTTCGGCGACGATCTGGGCGAAGGTCGTCTCGTGCCCTTGACCCTGCGACTTCACGCCGAGCTTGAGGATCGCCTTGCCGGTCGGATGCACGCGCAGCTCGGCTGAGTCGAACATGCGCAGCCCGGCGATGTCGTAGTCCTTGCCCTTGCCGGCGCCGACCACCTCGGTGAAGCTGGCCACGCCGATACCCATCAGCTCGCCCTTGGCACGCTTCTCGGCCTGCTCCTTGCGGAGCTCGTCGTAGCCGAGCATGTCCAGCGCGACCTTCATCGCGCGGGGGTAGTCGCCGCTGTCGTATTCGAAGCCCGACGCGGACTGGTACGGGAATGCCTCGGGTTGAATGAAGTTGTTGAGCCGCGTCGTGACCGGATCCTGTCCGAGCTCGACGGCCGCGCTTTCCACCAGGCGCTCGATGAAATACGACGCCTCGGTGACCCGGAACGAGCAGCGATATGCCACGCCACCGGGTGCCTTGTTGGTGTACGCGCCGTTCGCCACGATGTGGGCTGCGGGGATGGCGTACGAGCCGGTCACGATGTGAAAGAGACCGGCCCTGAACTTGCTCGGTTGCGCATCCGCGAAGAACGCCCCGTTGTCGCTGAGGAGGTTCACGCGAAGTCCGATGAACTTCCCGTTCTCGTCGATCGCGAGGGAGCCGTCCATGTGGTAGTCGCGGGCAAAACCCGTCGAGATGAGATTGTCGGTTCGGTCCTCGATCCACTTGACCGGGCGGCCGATCAGGAGCGACGCCGCGGTGGCGACAACGTAGCCGGGATAGATCGGCACCTTGTTGCCGAAGCCCCCGCCGAGGTCCGGCGAGATGATGCGGATCTTCTCCTCAGGCAGCCCGGCGACGATCGCGAAGAGCGTGCGATGCGCGTGCGGCGCCTGACTCGTCATGTAGATGGTCGCGTTGCCGGTTACGGGGTCGAGGTCGGCGACGCAGCCGCACGTCTCGAGCGGCGACGGATGACAGCGCGGGTAGAAGGTCTCGAGGCTCACCACCTTGGCAGCGCGCGCGAACGCGGCGTCGGTCGCGTCCTTGTCGCCCGCCTCCCAGTGGTAGATCTTGTTGTCGGTCTGACCTTCCTTCTCGTCACGGATGACGACCGCGCCCGGCTCGATCGCCTGCTGCGGGGTCGTGATCGCCTGCAATGGCTCGTAGTCGACGCTCACCAGCGCGGCAGCGTCCTCGGCGATGTACTTGGTCTCGGCGATGACACAGGCCACCTCCTGTCCCTGGAAGCGGACCTTGTCGGTGGCAAGCACCGCCTGCGTGTCGCCGGAAAGCGTCGGCATCCATGCGAGCTTGTGCTGGGCGAGCAATTCGCCCGTGACCACCGCGATCACGCCGGGAATCGCCATGGCGGCGGTCGAGTCGATGCCCTTTATGCGCGCGTGTGCATGCGGACTGCGAACGATGACCATGTGGAGCATGGCCGGGAGCACCACGTCATCGACGTAGTGACCCTGGCCGTGAATGAACCGCGCGTCCTCCTTGCGCGCGAGCGAGACACCGATGCCTCCCATCGCCTGACGCGCTGCCTCAGCGGCCGCAGCGGCTTCAGTGGTGTCGACTGCCATCACGCAACTCCTGCGGCTTCGGCGGTCTTCGCCGCTGCCGCGTGCTGTATCGCTTTGACGATGTTCATGTATCCGGTGCACCGGCAGATGTTGCCGCTGATACCCCAGCGAATCTCGTCCTCGGTGGGATGCGGGTTGGCGTCGATGAGCGCCTTCCCCACGAGCATCATGCCGGGTGTGCAGAAACCGCACTGCAGACCGTGCTCGGCGTGGAAGCCCTCCTGGATCGCATCGAGCTTGCCGCCCGTGGCGAGCCCTTCGACGGTGGTGACCTTCCTGCCCTCGAGCATGGGCGCGAGCAACGTGCAGGACTTGACCGGTCGACCGTCGAGCAGCACCGTGCAGGCGCCGCAGTTGCTGGTGTCGCACCCGATATGCGTACCCGTCATCCCGAGCTTGGTGCGAATCAGATCGACGACAAGCGTGCGTGGCTCGACGTCGACGCTTTTCTCGGCTCCATTGATCTCGAACGTCACCTTCATGCCACTGCTCCCTGCGCACGATCGATCGCGGTGTGCAGGCCGCGTTGCACGAAGACCCGTGCAACATCGCGCTTGTACTCCGCGCTGCCCCTGATGTCTGCCTTTGGTTCGGCTGCCTCACCGGCGAGCCGAGCCGCCTCCGCGATCACCTCGTCCGACGGCTCCTGTCCCACCAGGGCCGCCTCCGCGGCAGTCGCCTTGATGCTGTGGGCGCCGACAGCGCAGAGACCGATGCCCGCGGTCGCGATTCGCCCGTCGCCGCCGAGCACGACGTGGACGGCAGCCGCGACGCTGGCAAAGTCGCCGACCTTGCGCTCGAGCTTCAGGTAGGTACCGCCCGACCGTCCCGTCCCGACTGGGATCCGGATCTCGGTCATGACCTCGTCCGCGTGCAGACCGGTGGTGAACGGACCTTCGAAGAAGCCTGCCGCCGGCAGCACACGCTCGCCACTGGTCGACTTGACGACGAATTCGGCACCAACCGCGAGCATCACCGCACCCCAGTCACCTGCCGGATCCGCATGGCAGACAGATCCTCCGACGGTCCCCATGTTGCGGATGAGCGGATCGGAGATGAGCGGCGCCGCGTCGAGCAGCACGTCGAGCGTCCCGCGTAGGTCGCCCGCGCTCTCGACATCGCGATGCCGGGTACGCGCGCCAATTCGCACATGCCCGTTTTCACGCCGGATTCCCTCGAGCCCATCGACTCTCCCTATATCAATAAGGACGACTGGGGCCGCAAATCGTAGTTTCAGCAAGGGGATCAAGCTCTGGCCTCCGGCGAGCACCTTGGCATCATCGCCGTGCTGGTTCAACAGGCTGAGCACCTCGTCGAGCGCCCCCGGCGCGGTGTAGTCGAACGCGGCAGGGAACATCCACAACCTCCGGGGTTCGAGCCCAAATACTCTCAAGAAGAGTCCGTTCGCGGACCGACTACAGGGTACGCCTGCGAGCTACGCCTCGAAAATGGCCGCAGAGTGCGCTGGGTGGCCGTGGAAATGCCTGTCCGGTAAGCGTGACTATGATGGTTGCGGAATCCCGAACCAGGGTGGAGGACCAGAGACGCTCACGATGTTGACGCACGCTGTTTCCGCCGACCTCGAGTCAGTCGCCAGCGCGCAGCGGCGCCTGCTCGAGCAGGTTGGCGTGCTCGCGCCGGAGACGGTCGACCTCGACGCGGCCCTGGGGCGGATCCTCGCGGAGTCGGTCACGTCGCGATCCGAGCTCCCCGGGTTCGACAACTCCGCCATGGACGGATACGCGGTGCGGGCGAGGGATGTCGCACATGCGACACCGGGCGCGCCGGTTCGCCTGCCCGTCGTCGGAGAATCCCGCGCGGGGGCGGTGCCGTCCATCCACGCGGCGGGAACCGCGATGCGGATCATGACCGGTGCACCGATGCCCGACGGCGCGGATACGGTGGTTCGCCAGGAGGACACGGCGCGCGACGGGACGACGGTGCTCATCGAAATCGCCACGCCGCTCGCCACCAGCGTTCGCCCGCGCGGCGCGGACATGCGAGCCGGGGACACGGTGATACTGCCTGGGCAGCAGCTGACCAGCATCGACATCGGGGTTGCCGCGGCCCTGGGTCACGACCGCCTTCTTGTCGGCGGACGGCCGCGCGTTGTGCTGCTGGCCACCGGCGACGAGCTGGTGCCCGCGGGCGCGCCTGTGGGGCCGGCGCAGCTGGTCGACTCCAACTCCCCGATGCTGACCGCGGCGGTGCGCGAAGCCGGTGGTACGCCGACGTTCCTGGGCATCGCTCGCGACTCGAAGGAGTCCGTGCGCGCGATGCTCGAGGCGGCGGCAGCGTCGGACCTCGTCGTCAGCAGCGCAGGCGTCAGCGTCGGTGACCACGACTGGGTTCGCGAGGTGGCTGCGGAGCTGGGGACCATCTCGACGTGGCGGGTGGCGATGCGGCCGGGCAAACCGGTGCTGATCGGAAGGCTGCGCGACGCGACCTTCATCGGGCTGCCGGGCAACCCGGTCAGCAGCTCGGTGACCTTCGAACTCTTCGCGCGGCCGGTCATCCGGAGGATGCAGGGTGCAAAGGAGCTGCATCGGCGACGGATCCGCGTCCGGATCGGCGAGCGGATGAGCAAGCCCGCGGGCCTCGAGACGTATACGCGAGCCGTGTTGGACTCGCCGTCGAACGACGACCTGCCGCACGCGTTCAGCTCCGGCGACCAGGGATCATCGATGCTGCACTCGCTCACGCGCGCGGACTGCCTGCTGGTGCTCCCCGCGGACCTCGAGAGTGTCGAGTCAGGTGCCATCGTCGAGGCGATCCCGCTGCGATGACGATCGTGTCCGCCCCCCCGGAGGTGACGATCGGTCCCGACAGGTTGGGCCGCTCGCTGCGCGACCTCCGCATCTCCGTGACCGATCGCTGCAACTTCCGCTGCCCGTACTGCATGCCCAAGGCGCGGTTCGGTCCCGGGCATCGCTTCCTCCCGCGAGCGGAAGCTCTCGACGCGCAGGAGATCGTGCGCCTGGCGGGAGTGTTCGCCTCGCTCGGCGTGACCAAGATCCGCCTGACCGGCGGCGAACCACTGCTCCGCCCCGACCTTGTCGAGATCATCGAGGGCATTGCCAAAGTCGGCGTGCCGGATATCGCGCTGACCACCAACGGCGCGCTGCTCCGGCGCTGGGCGTCCCGCCTCCACGACGCGGGTCTGCAGCGCGTCACGGTCAGCCTCGACACGCTCGACCCGGCCGTTTTCGCATCGATGAGCGACTCGCGGATCGAGGTGAGCGAGGTGCTCGATGGGATCGCAGCCGCGCGAGAGGCCGGGCTCGCACCCATCAAGCTCAATTGCGTGGTGCAGCGCGGCGTCAACGAGCATGGTCTGCTCGACCTCGTCGACTTCGCGCGCAGCGAGGGACTCGGCCTTCGCTGCATCGAGTACATGGATGTGGGTGCCACCAACGGGTGGCGAATGGCCGACGTGGTGACCGGTGAGGAGATCCTCGAGCGAGTGCGAAAGGTGCACCCGCTCCTCGAGGACGCCCCCGACCCAACTTCGGTCGCCAGGACATATCGGTTCGCGGACGGCAAGGGCGACCTCGGGGTAATCACCTCGGTGAGCCGCCCCTTCTGCGGCGACTGCACGCGTGCTCGTCTGGGCGTCGATGGCCGGCTGTACACGTGCCTGTTCGCGACCGCCGGCGTCGACCTGCGCGAGCCGCTGCGGTCGGGCGCCGACGATGACGCGCTGCGTCGCATCATCGCCGCTCGGTGGAAGCGCCGCGACGACCGTTACTCGGAGCTGCGCGGACTGGGCATCGCCGAGGGCGAACGCATCGAGATGTCGTACATCGGCGGCTGACCGATGGGTGACATCACCGTCCTGGTCTTCGGCCCCCTGCGTGAGCGAGTCGGCGTCGCCGAGATCCACGTCGACGGTGCAACCGTGCAGGACGTGTGGGACGAACTGGTGCGCCGTCACCCCTCCGCCGCGCTCGATGCCGGGTCGGTCCGCGCGGCGCGCAACCTCGCCTACTGCGAATGGAGCACCGCGGTGATCAGCGGCGATACCATCGCGTTCATCCCCCCGGTTGCGGGAGGCAACGTCGATGAACCGCCGGTGCGGGTGTGGATCACCGACTCTCCGATCGATATCGCCTCCGTGATCGCCGCTGCGGGAACGTCCCGCGACGGCGCTGTGGCGACTTTCATCGGCAGAGTTCGTGATCACAGCGACGGCGTGACCGTGCACCGGATGGATTACGAGGCATATGCCGAGATGGCCGAGTCGGAGATGCGCCGGATCGGCGACGAGCTCTACGCGCGGGGCGGCATCAGCACGATCTCCATCGTGCACCGCACCGGATCACTGCAGATCGGCGACGCCAGTGTGGTCGTGGTGGTGGCCGCACCACACCGCGACACGGCGTTTCCCGCGTGCCAGGAGGCGCTCGAGCTCATCAAGAGCACCGTGCCGGTGTGGAAGCGCGAGCACAGAACCGACGGGGCGCGCTGGGTCGACGCCCGGCACGGCTACGCCGGCGAGACAGCTTCATGACCGTGCGACGTCTCACCCACGTCGATGCAACCGGCCGGACGCGAATGGTCGACATCAGCGACAAGCCGGTGACCCAGCGCAGTGCGACGGCACGCGGGCGCGTGAACTGCAGCCCCGAAGCAGTGCAGCGAATCGCCGGCGACACGATCGCGAAGGGCAGCGTGCTCGACACCGCGAGGCTTGCGGGCATCATGGGCGCCAAGCGAACGTCGGAGCTGATCCCGCTCTGCCACCCACTGGCCCTGCGCCACATCGATGTCGACCTGCAACTCGACACATCGGAGACGCCCGGCATCGTAATCGAGGCAACCGCGCGCGTCGAGGGCGCGACCGGGGTCGAGATGGAGGCACTGACCGCGGTCGCCATAGCCGGGCTCACCGTGATCGACATGATCAAGGCCGTCGACCACTGGGCGACGATCACCGACGTCGCGCTGGTGCACAAGGAGGGTGGCCGGAGCGGGTCGCTCGACCGGCCCGAAACGGCCTAGGTCGCCGGGCTCGCGGGATCGGGGTGCCGCGTGTTCCCGGAAAGCAGGGCGAGAGCGTGAGGCAGCGCAGGCCACACTGCGTCGAGACATTCGGCGACCGCCCCGGGACTCCCGGGTAGCGCGAGCACGAGGCAGTTCCCCAACACGCCGACCACCTGGCGCGAGAGCATCGCGTGCGGCGTGGACTGCATGCCCTGGTGGCGCATCACCTCGGCGATGCCCGGAACCTCGTAATCGAACATCGGCGCCAGCGCCTGCGGGGTCACATCGCGAGGACCGAGGCCGGTACCGCCGGTGAGAATGAGGACGTCGGCTGTTGCCGTGCATTGCCGTACCGCGGCGCGTATCTCTTCAATGTCGTCGGGCACGCTCTTCCGGGTCATGACGTCGGCCGGAAGCAGCGCGAATCGGGCAACGATGACGTCGCCGCTGCGGTCATCAGCGTCGACGCCGCGACGGCTGTCGCTCACGGTTATCTCCGCGGCGCGCCAGCGCCGCTCGTCAGCGTCACTCATTCGCGAACGATCCGCTCGTGGGCGGCGTACACATTCATCCGTTCCCCGCGAAGAAAGCCGATCAAGGTCATCCCGGAATCGGTCGCAAGCTCGATGGCGAGGCTCGAAGGCGCGGAAACCGCTGCCAGCAAGGGGATCCCAGCCATCAGGGCCTTCTGCGTCAGCTCGAAGCTGGCCCGGCCCGATGCGAGGATCATGTGCGACCGCAGCGGGAGCAACCCCCGAGTCGCGGCCCATCCGATGACCTTGTCGAAGGCGTTGTGCCGGCCGACATCCTCGCGCAGGCACAGCAGCGCACCCTCAGCGTTGAAGAGGGCCGCGGCGTGCAGCCCGCCGGTGCGCGCGAACTGCGGCTGCGCGGACCGCTGCACGGCAGGCAGTCCGAGCAGCAGCTCGGGCGAGACGCGCAGGGGATCCTCCGCGACGTCATAAGCCGACTTCGTGCGCACCGCCTCGATGCTCGCCTTGCCGCACAAACCACAGGAGGAGGTCATGTAGAACGCGCGCGGCGCGAGGTCGCGTGAAGCAGCGGCGGCGGACAGGGTGACCTCGACGATGTTCAGCTCGCCGGTCGCCGCGTTCGCATCAGGACACAACCGCATCGCCTCGATCTCGGCGGCACCTCGGACGATGCCCTCGGTGACCAGGAACCCGGCAACCAGGTCGAAGTCGTCCCCGGGGGTGCGCATCGTGACCGAGAGCGAGACGTCGCCCACACGGATCTCGAGTGGTTCCTCGGTGCTGACGTCATCGCTCCGCCAGGTCACGGCCCCACCGGCGGCAACCTGCATCACCCTCTGGTGGCGCACGGTCATGCCGACCACGATAGCGACCGGGTATCGGCGCCGGTTCCCGCGATCGCGGGCATCGGGCAAGATGGTGGTGACGTGACCGAGCCACCCCCGAGCAGCGATGTGCTCAGCGAGCTCGCGTCACGGCTGAGCGCGGCTCGGGGGCTCGCCGCTCCTCCGGAGCCGCTCGATCTCGCCGGGCGGGCGCAGCTCCTCCGCATCGCGCGCGATGTCGCGCACGCGACCGAACGGCAGAACGCCCCCATTGCCGCATTCCTGGTCGGCCGGTTCGTCGAGGATTCAGTTCACTCGGGCGCCACCCAGGCTGACGCCCTCGAAGCGGCCGCCTCAGTGGTCCGATCGCTCATCGGGGAGGCTGCTGACTGACCTCCAGGAGGTCGTTGGGCGAGTTCAGGTTGCGGGTGAAATCGTCCGAGAAGCCGGCGTCGCGCCAATCGCTCTCGGCAATCCGCAGCGCGTGGGCGCCGTCGATCAGCCGCCGCAGCGATCTGTCCTCTCCGGCGAGGGCGCTCTCCGCAGCGCCGAGGATTGCCGTCGAGTAGACCGCGTGGAGCGGCTGGATGCCCCGGCTGGTCTCGCATGCCGCGACGTCGTGGTCGCCGATCCTCGCCGCGAGCATCCTGATGAGCATCGGTTCGATCCAGGGGAGGTCGACCGCGACGACCCCGAGCAGCCTGTGCGGTGAGGCGCGCAGGGCTGCGACGAGCCCGGCCAGCGGTCCCGCTCCAGCCACGGCGTCGCGGACGAGGTGCCGGCCCGTGATCGTCAGGGATAGGTCGCCGGCGGCGATGAGCACGGGATCACACACGGAGTCGAGACGCGCCAGCGCGCGGTCAAGCAGCGTCATGCCTTCGAAGATGACCGTCGCCTTGTCGACACCCATCCGCGCACTCCGACCGCCACACAGCACGGCGCCCGCAAGGGATGGCCTCACGCGCGCCCGGTCATCGGATACGTCCTGTTGATGTGCGGTGTGCGACTCCACTGGGCGCAACCTTACGAGACGCCACGGCCGCGGAACTCAGATGAAGCGGCGAACGCTGCGTTGCGGCAGGGCCGCCGCCAGGCTAAGCGTTCAGACCGTTGCTGACGTTCGAGAAGACGTTGTTCGTCTGGTGTCCGACGACTCCGACAACAACGATGACGAAGATCGCGATCAGGATGAGGATCAACCCGTACTCAACGAGCCCCTGACCACGTTCGTCATCGCGCCGCCGGCTGGTGGGAACGGTCATCGACCTCACCAGGGCTACCAACGCTGGGAAAAATGCCGGGATCATGTCGTTGAGCATCGGTCACACACGCTGGCCAAACGTTGTGGTTGGGTGACGAGCTTGTTTCGGTGATCGCCAGCGAAATGGCGCCCGTTACCCCGACGTTACCCCGACTTCAGCGTGCGAGTTCGGCGCTCTTGGTTGCCGCGCCGTAGCCATCGGGCAGGGGCCGCGGCGGCTGCGGTCCAACATAGAGCGCGGAAGGGCGGATCAGCCGGTTGTTGGCGGCCTGCTCCGCGATCGCCGCGGTCCAGCCCACCGTTCGGCTCGATGCAAACGTGGGGGTGAACATGTCCGGCGGAATTCCGACGCTGTTCATGACAACACCTGCGTAGAACTCAACGTTGGTGTAGAGGCGGCGGCCTGGCTTGAGCTCGTTGAGCACGCGCAGCGCCGTCTGTTCCACCTGCACGGCGAACTCTGCCTGCGGACCGCCCAGCTCGATTGCCACCTCGCGCAGCAGCGTCGAGCGCGGGTCGTCGGTCTTGTAGACGCGGTGACCGAAGCCCATCAGGCGCTCGCCCGAGGAAATCTCGTGGCGGAGGTATTCCTCGGCCTTGTCGGGGGTGCCGATTGCATCCAGCATCGCAAGCGCACGCGACGGCGCGCCACCGTGGAGCGGACCGGCGAGGGCGCCGATCGCTCCCGTCAGGGCGGAACCGATATCAGACCCCGTCGATGTGATCACCCGTGCTGTGAATGTCGACGAGTTGAACCCGTGGTCCATGGTGAGGATGAGGTACTGCTCCAGTGCTCGGATGGCTCGCTCGTTGGGGCGCTCGCCGGTGAGCATCTGGATGTAGGCGCCCACGTAGCCGAGGTCGGAGTCCGGCTCAACCGGCTCGAGGCCGAGGTGGTGGCGGTGCAGCCGCATGAGCAGCACCGGAACCACGGCCGCCATCTTCAGACATTCTTTGCGGACCTCGTCCGCGGGTATGTCAAGCGTCGGCTTCTGCTCGAGCGCAGCGCCCGCGAGCGACACGGCCGAGCGCAGCGCCATCAACGGTGTGTATCCAGGGAGCGCGGCGATCTGGGGAAGCAGTTCAGCGACCTTTTCCGGAACCGAGCGCGCCTCGACGGCGAGCTTCGTGAAAGCCTTCAGCTGGGCGTCATCGGGCAGTTCACCCTCGCTCAGCAGGTGCCAGACCTGTTCGAACGAACAACGACGGGCCAGCTCGGTGGCGTTGTAGCCGCGGTAGTGGAAGAACCCTTCCTCGCCTCGCACGTCGCCAACCGCGGTCTCTGCCACGGCGACACCCTCGAGTCCTCTAGGGGCGAGTCCCGGAGGAGCGGATCCCGCCGGCTGCACCTCTTCGATGTGCGCGACCCGCACGACGTGACGGATCGAGAGGATGCCCGCGACATGCTCGCCATCCATCACGGGAAGATGGCGGAAGCGACGTTCCCGGAAGACCTCGAGACCCTTCTCCACGGTGTCCGTCACCGAGACCGTGACCGGGTTCTGGGTCATGACCTCTTCGACCTTGGCCGTGCCGGGATCGATGCCGTGCCCGACGGACCGGAGTAGGTCGCGCTCGCTGAGCATGCCACGCAGCCGCCCCTGAGGATCCAGGACCGCTGCCGCTCCCACGTTTGCGGCGTCCAGAATCACCGACGCCTCCGCCAGGGTGATGCTGGTCGGCACGACCACCGCCGGCTTGTGCATCACATCGGCGACGGTCAGAGATGCGGTCACGCTGTCAGTCTAGCGCTGTGCGCCGGGGACCTCGGGGACGCATCGGTTCGATCGCAGAGCGGGGCGAGCCATCCGAGCGTCACGATCTGGCCGACCCCATGAGCGACGATATCGAAACCGCGGCGGGACCCACCGGCGACATGGATCCGGAGGCGTACCGGCGAGCCGCGCACCGCGTGGCCGACTGGACCGCGGACTATCTTCGCGACCTCGAACGCTTCCCAGTGCTCAGCCCCGGGCGGCCGGGGACGGTGCGTCGGGGCCTCCCGCCGGCGCCGCCGGCGCACGGCGAACCGATCTCCGCCGTGCTCGCCGACATCGAGGAGCTGCTCATCCCGGCGACCACCCACTGGCAGTCCCCCGGTTTCATGGCCTATTTCGCATCGAGTGGCTCCGGGCCGGGGATCCTCGGCGAGACCCTCGCCGCGGCGCTCAACGTCAACGCGATGCTCTGGCGGACCGCGCCTGCGGCAACCGAGCTCGAGCAGGTGACCCTCGACTGGCTGCGCCAGTTGGTGGGGCTGGAGCAGCCCATGTTCGGCGTCATCAACGACACCGCCTCATCGAGCACGCTGTATGCGCTGGCGGCGGCTCGCGAGGCACAGACCGACCTGCGCATCCGCGAACTTGGCATGGCCGGCCGGCCCGAACTTCCCCGGTTGCGCTACTACGCGTCAACCGAGGCGCACTCATCCGTCGAGAAAGCGGGCATCGTCCTTGGTATCGGCAAGGACGGACTGCGCTCGATCCCGGTCGACGAACGGTTTCGCATGGACCCGGTCGCGCTGCGCCAGGCGATTCACGAGGATGTCGCCGCCGGCCTCCGGCCGTTCGCGGTTGTGGCCACCGCCGGGACCACGTCGACGACCAGCGTCGACCCGGTCCCGGCCATCGCGGCCCTTTGCGAGCAGCACGGGTTGTGGCTCCACGTCGACGCGGCCTACGGCGGCGCGGCGGCGATCGCGCCGGAGCTGCGCTGGGTTCTCGACGGCGCTGAGCGGGCTGACTCGATCGTCATCAACCCGCACAAGTGGCTCTTCACGCCAATCGACTGCAGCGTTTTGTGGACCCGACGCCCCGACGTGCTTCGCGGCGCGTTCTCGATCGTGCCCGAGTACCTCACCACCGCTGACGGCTCAGATCTGGAAGCCCCGAACCTCATGGACTACGGAACGTCGCTCGGACGCCGGATGCGTGCGCTCAAACTGTGGATGGTCCTCCGTTATTTCGGTGGCGACGGGCTCGCACAGCGCATTCGAGAGCATTGTGAGTACGCGTCCATGCTCGCTCGCTGGGTGGATGGTGAACGGGACTTCGAACTGCTCGCACCGGCACCGCTCAGCGTCGTCTGCTTGCGCGCCCATCCACCGGGCCTCGACGATCCTGGAACGCTCGACACGCTCAACCAGCGAATCGTCGAGCGAATCAACACCGGTGGGCACTTCTTCGTGAGCCACACGAAGTTGCATGGCGCGTATGCGATCCGCGTTGCGTTTGGCAACCTCCGGCAGGAACAGCGCCACGCGCGCGGAGTGATCGCGGCGTTGCGCGGTGCGATCGACGATGTAGGATGACGGGCGATGTTCCGCGCCCTCGGGGCGAGACTCACCCTCGACTCCAAGGGGGTGGCCGGAGCTGCGGTTTTTGAAGCCGCGGCTCAGAGAACCTGGCTCTGGGCAACGAGTGGTCTTAAGACTGCAACGGATCTGTTGACCGAAGGCGAACTCCAGGAAAATGGTCTTAAGGTCACCGTTGTGCGCTGCGACAGCGGCAGTCGATCACTGTGTCGTGTCGCCGTGCACCGACCCGACCAGTGGGACCCGTCGATACTCTGGCTGACCACCGTCGACGCTGTGCGCACCGGCGACATCGTCGAGATCGGCGTCTCGGTGGAACAGGACATGCGCCATTTGCGCGTGCCGCCGTCGCCGCTCGCCGCGCCGCTGGTGGCACTGCTCCACGATTTTGTCGAGCAGGGAGCAACCGCCGGGACGCAGCGTCTGCGCGCGGCGCCGGACGCGCTGGTCGGCTCGGAACGGATTGACTCCTTCGTGCAGTCGTGTCTTCTGGACCCTGGACGGCGTCTTCCGGTTGTGCTCTTCAGCGCCGTGAAGGAGGAGGACGGCGTCTACCCGACCGATGCCGGCGATCCGGCACTCACGGCACTCGAGCTCTGCGGGCTTGCACACGTCTTCGTCATGCCACGTGTCGAGGATTCGCACCGTCTCACCAAGCGACTCGGCATGCTGTCGGTGTACGACGGTGCTGTGCGTATCTACTGGCCCCGGCTCCGGCTGACCGATCCGCCGCCGCGTCACCCGTTGCATTTGCGCCAGCGGCTCAACACGGCGAGCGGGCCGGCCATCATTCGTCGCGTGGTCGAGGCGGGCGCCCGCTCATACCGACCGCCGGATGGCACCGCGACCCTGCTTGCAACTCGATGGCGCGAGCACGAGCAGGAGCGCATCGCGGCGATCACCACCGACCCCGATCCGGCCCGTCAGGCATCGCTGCTGCGCGACGAGTTGCTCCGAGTCATCGACGCCAAGGTGGCGCTCGAGCATGAGATCGAGACGCTGCAGCATCAGCTCGTGTTCGCGGCGGAGGGCGGCGGCGGAGAGGAGTCCCGGCTTGCCGGCCTTCGCACGCGCGCTGACGCGCCGACCGAGCTCACAGGCAAGCCGGCGCCACCGTCACGCCGCGTGGCCGCACCCGAGCCCGGCGATCCCACATCGCGAGAATGACGAAGGCCGCCGTCAACGAGCCGGCTGCACAGCCCCCCGGGGCGTACGCCCCGAAACAACCCGAGTCACGCCGAGCTCGTCCTTCGTCCAACCGACATCGACGAGTCGTGCGGCTCGAAGCGTCGCCTGCGTCCGGCGCGACAGGTAGGTGCCGACCTCAACAAGGAGCACGCCGCTCGGCCTGAGCCACTCGTGCGCCTCGCTCGCGAGTCTGCGCACCAACCCGAGCCCGTCGTCCGAGCCGTCGGTGAGCGACTGCAGCGGCTCGAACTTCCGGATCTCGCGCGGCAGCTCCTTGAGGTCGCTGCGCAGGACGTACGGGGGGTGAATGGTGAAGACATCGATGCTGCCGCGCAGCCGGCGCGGCAGCGCGTCCAGCAGATCGCCCGCGCGGAAATGCGCGTTGCGAAGACCGGCACGCCGCGCGTTGTCCTTGCCGAGCGCCGCGGCGTCCACCGAGATGTCGACACCCCAGACATCCGCGTGACGCACCTCGTTTGCGACGGCCAGCGCCACCGGTCCGGCGCCGGTTGCAACGTCAACGGCGACGCGGTGCCCGCGCCGCCGGCGCAGCACTTTGATCGCCTCCTCCGCGAGCAACTCGCTCGACGCCCGCGGGACGAAAACGCCATCCCTCACGAGCAGATCGAGGCCGCGAAACGTGTAGTGGCCCTTGATGCGCGGAATCGGTTCGCCGTTGACACGCCGCGCGACCATCGCTGCGAACCGCTTCTTCGACGTGCCGTCGAGCACGCGGTCGAGAACCGTCGGAGTGAGCTTCCTCCCGAGCACCTCGGCCATCAACTCCTCAGCGTCGTAGCGCCCGAGGTTCCTGTCCCAATGATCGATCGCCGTCGACTTGTCGATCTTCCGAACTGCTTTTTCGATGTGTTCGGCGACGGTTATGGCGGGCACTGCCCGCGCATGGTAGGCGGTCGTGCCGCCGGCACGCGCACCATGTTCTCGTGAAGCTGTCTCGCCCCCCGGATCCCGGCCTGTGCGCGTCGTGCGTTCATGCGCGCCTGGTCACCGGGGCGCGATCCACATTCATGCGCTGCGGGCTTGCCGATAGCGACCCCCGGTTCCCGCGCTACCCCCCGCTTCCCGTGCTCCGCTGCGACGGGTACGTCCAGGTGACTCCTCAGGCCACGCGCTGCTGACCACGACCCGGCGCCGGTCGCTCGCGGTGGGGCAGGTAGGAACGATCGCCAATCCAGGGCGCCGGCAGGACGCTGAGACCCTTGGTCGTCTGGTTGAGCCATGCGCCGTACTTGCTGCGCTGCAAGCTGAAGGCCTCCCACGCCTTGTCCAGGTTGTGCAGCTGATATCCCGCGCGCTCGAGGCGGCCACACGCCTCGACGAACTCCTCGCGCTCGACTCCGGCGACCGCCTCGCCCTCGTATCGGAAATGGTCACGCATGTCGGCAACGAAATGAGCTCCGACCTTGTGCATGAGTCGCGCCTGACCCACGGGGCCCCCATCGATGGTGGTGAGCACAAGCGTCGCGGCGTCCATCACTGCTCCGAAGGAGTTGGCCCACGCCTCGTTGTCGTGACTGGAGCGGAAGTAGAAGAGCAGCGGGTAGGAGAGATGGCTCTCGATGACATCCACGGTCCACAAACGCCACTCATCGAACGTCGCGGTGAGCTGCTCCGGCATCGCGTCCTTGGCGCAGGTCTCGAGTAGCTGCACTCCGGAGGGCGGTGCACCGGCCAGCGCGTCGAGCGCTACCACGGCCGTCTCGCGTCGCTGGAATGAGCTGAAGAGTGAGAACAGCAGGCTGATGACCAGCGCGAAGAGACCGAAGCCGCTGGCTGCCTCGATGGCCGCCAACGTACGAGTCGCCACGCCGGTCGCCTCGATGCCGCCGACCGAGAACGCGAGCATCCGCCCCGCCGAGAAGTACAGCGTGGTGCCGAAGGAGTCGGGCTGCGGCTGCAGGCCGGCGTGGAGCCCACTGAAGATGAGCGCGTAGCCGAGGATGAACGACAGACCCCAGAGGATGAGCAGCGCCACCAGCATCATCGGTGCGAACGCGGCGAGTGCGGTCTCGCGAGTCTGGAGCTTCTTGGGACGCTCGGCGACCTTTCGCCAGAGACGCCACCCGCCCCGGATGAGCGTGAAACTCAAGCGAACTCGGCCCACCGCCGGGCGTGGCATGACCACCGACTGGACCACGTCATAGATGATCACCAGCACGATCAGGACGCCGCCCCCTATCTGGACGCCGTCGGTGACGCTCATCTCGCAGCAACCTCAGAGGTCACGATTCGAGCTGGCGGCGCATTTCGGTGATCTCCGCCAGCACCTCCTGCAACGCGTCCAGGTCCTCCGAGTCGACCGCAACCCGCCGTAACGCGGCGAGCTCGGCGATCGCCGTATCCATCGTCTCGATGGTATGGGCCGGGTCGTCCCACCGTCGTGAGAGCAGCCGCATACCGAGAGCCCTCGCTTCGTCGGCGACCAGGCTCACGCTGGCCGGCTCATCGAACGAGGCCGTTCGACCGCGGCGTCACCGACCGTCGTGACATCACGAGCGCCGATCGCAGGATCACGGAGCCCAGACGCGCTACTGCCGTGGCCACGCAGCCGATGGTACGGCGGCGGTCATATCCCTCGTGTGCCCAGCACCAGCAGCGTCGAGTAGTTGTAGGTCACGGTTCCACCGAGCGCGTCGACGGCGCCGGCGACGGCGTCGAGGAGCGCACGTCGCCGCGCGTCGGGCAAGCGGACGTGGTCGCTGTGCGTGGCGATGAGGTCGATCCAGTCTGCCCGGTCGTACACCACAGACCACGGGAATGCTCGCGCTTCGACGTCCGTGAACGCGCCGCCCCTTCGGAACTCATCGAAACGGTCCGCCGGCTCGTCCCTCGGATTGAGCGCGACATTGGTCTTGGCGATTTCCGGGGCAAACCGGGCATACACGCCCTCGAGAACATGCTGAGCGTCTTCCTCGGGCCAGCCACGATTCCAGAAAACACCGAGCCGTCCCATCGGCTGCAGCAGAGATCGCGCCTTGGTGACGCCAAGTGTGGGGTCCACCCAATGCCACGCCTGCCCGGAGACGATCAGGTCGTACATCCGGCCTCTGGGGTCCCAGCTCTCGAACGTCGCCTCCTCGACGCTGATGCCGTGGCCTCGCGCAATGACCGCCATAGAAGGATCGGGCTCGACGCCGAGGACGTCGCATCCCCGCTCGATCAGCAACCGCGCGACCTTGCCCGTCCCACATCCGACATCCAGCACACTGCTCGGTCCAGGTTCCATGAGGGCGTCGATGAGCGCGCTCGGGTAGGACGGCCGGGCCTTGTCGTAGAGCTCGGCGACGCCACCGAAGGAGAGGGCGCGATCGCGGTCCTCGTGCAAACGCTCGGACCGATTGTCGGACATCGATCGGTCAGCTGAGTCGCGAGGGCTGGGGTGTCATCGCCGCCTCGAGGTCGGCGGCGAAGCGCACCGCGGCCTCGGGCTCGAGGCGCGCCGTGGTGACCCGGATGGCTCTTGGGCTGGCGATGCGGAACCTGTCCCCGGCGAGCACGCCCCACCCGCGCTCCTGGAGGGCTGCGACGGTCGCATCCTCGTGCGCCACCGGGATCCAGACGTTGAGCCCCGAGCGGCCATGCGACTCGATACCCCGGTCGCGGAGGGCGTCGCGGAGCGCTTCGCGTCGTCGCGTGTAGGTGGCCGCGACGTCCGCGACACGTGCCGGTTCGCCGGGATCGCTCCACATGCCCACCACGATCCGCTGCAGGAGATGGGACACCCATCCGGCGGCGAGCAGCCGGCGAGCTTCGACACGCGCGACCGTGGTCGCGTCACCGGTCATGATGGCGAGACGCAGGTCGGGTCCCAGCGACTTCGAAACCGAGCGGAAATGCGCCCAGCGTGCGCGCCCCGGCTCACAGAGCGAGTGGCAGCGCCGTTCTGTGATGTCGAACGCATGATCATCCTCGAGCACCAGGACCGACGGATGGCGACTCAGCACGTCCTTGAGCTCTGCGGCCCGCTGCGTGTCGACCGCGGACCCGTAAGGGTTCTGGGCACGCGGTGTGAGTGCGCAGGCGACGGCGCCACCCCGAAGTGCACGAGCGAGACCCTCGGGCGTCGGACCGCGGTCATCGATCGCCATCGGGAGGACCGTCAGCCCGAGCGCAGAGGCGAGGTCGATGATCCCCGGATAGCACGGGTCTTCAACGGCGATCCGGTCGCCCGGGCGCACATGCGCCTGGAGCGCGAGCTGAACACCGTCGAGCGCCCCGCCCACAACGGTGAGGTGGTCGCTCGGCACCCCGTCGCGCTCGAGTCGCGCTGCTGCGAGGGCGAGCAATTCGGGATCGGAGCCACTGGCGCCGTAGAGCACGGGCTCCCGCGGCAGCGACGCAAACGCGGGTCCGAGGTCGGCGAGCAGCGCCGGGTCGGGGTTGCCGGACAGGAGGTCGATGACACCGGCGGGCACGATCGGCCTGCCGCGCGGCGAGGGCGGAACCCGTGGGGCGATGGTGGTGCCAAGGCGTCCCGCACCCGCGACCAGTCCCCGGCGGCGCAGCTCGCGATAGGCAGACGCCACCGTCGCGGTGCTGATTCCACGATGGGAAGCGAGCGAGCGGACGGTGGGCAGACGCGTCCCCGCGGTGAGCTCGCCGTCGCGGATCCCACGCTCGACGCTCTCGGCGATCTCAGACGCCCGTCGCCCGGTGATGTGGTAACGTATCGGTACGTTCATCGTTTTGTAGCATAACAAATGGAATCGAACGTGTCCACCGTGCAACTCCCCCGTCCTCAGGCGCCTCGCGCTCAGATCGTGATCGCCTTTGCCGCGGTGTACCTCATCTGGGGATCCACCTACCTCACGATCCACATCGCGATCGAGACGATCCCGGCGCTGCTCATGTCAGGCGCGCGGTTCGTCCTCGCCGGGCTGCTGCTCCTCGCGTTCTCGCGCCGCCCGGGCGCGCCGCGGGAGCGGCTGACGCTCATCCACTGGCGGTCCGCGATCATCATCGGCGGCTGCCTGCTGCTCTTCGGCAACGGCGGGGTCGCGTGGGGCGAGCAATACCTGCCGAGCGGATTCGTTGCCCTCATCATCGCCACCGTCCCGCTGTGGATGGCGCTGTTCGCGCCGGCCTTCGGCGGCCGGTGGATCAACTGGACAGCGGCGATCGGCATCGCCATCGGGCTGGCCGGCATCGTGCTCCTCGTCCGCCCCGGTGGCGGTGGGGCGGGCCACTGGCAGACCCTGGTGGTCCTGATGTCGCCACTGCTCTGGGCACTCGGATCGCTGTACGCGCGCACCGCACCCGCACCTGGTCAGCCGCTGACGGCTGTCGGCATGGAGATGGTTGCCGGCGGGGTTCTGCTCGGTATCGCCGGCGTAGTCACCGGAGAACTTGGACACGTGCACCTGGGCAGCGTGTCCTTCGCCTCGGTGGCCGCTTTCGTGTACCTGGTCCTGATCGGCGCGCTGGTGGGCTACGTGGCCTACATCTGGCTGCTCCACCACGTTTCGGTCACGGCCGCATCCACCTACGCGTTTGTGAACCCGGTGGTGGCGGTCGGGCTGGGAGCGCTCGTGCTGGGCGAGCAGGTCACCCTGGTCACGCTGATCGCGGCCACACTCATCATCGGTGCCGTGCTGGTCCTGCTGTTCGGGCAGAGCCGCACAACCCATCCCACGGTGACACTCGAGGTGCCGGTCCGCGACGTCGCCTGAGAGCGTGCTTTCCGGCAACGGGCGACAATGGGTCGGTGGACAGCGAGACCCTGATCGTCGACACCCCGGCGGAGCCTCGCCGTCCCCGCCCCGGCATCGGCGCCAAGGACGTGCTCTGCGTGGGGCCGATCATCGCGAACACCATCTACTACTACGCGGGGCTGCCGCTCACACCACTGCTGCTCGGCCGCAACCCGGTGTTGCTCAGTGCGCTTCGCGGCAGCATCGCCTCGATGGTGACCGCCGGTGCTTTCGCGAGAGTGGGGAAGGCTCCACTTCTCCTGGCCCTGATCGCGCCCCTTCCCATCTCGATGATGACCGACCCGTTCTTCTTCTGGGCAGGGAAACGATATGGGCGCAGCCTCATCAACCACCTCAGCGCCACCGATCCCCGCTGGCGCAAACGAGCCGCCCGGGGAGAGCGGTTCTTCACGAAATACGGCGTGTGGACGATCGTGCTCGCACCCTTCCTGCCCGCTCCCTCGCCGCTTTTCTACATGGCGGCAGGCGAGGCCGGCATGCCGTTTGTGATCTTCATCATCGCGGACGTGATCGGCACCATGGCGTACATCGGTCTCATCGTCGGCGCGGGCTGGGCCATCGGCCAGCCGGCGGTTGCAGTCGCGCAGACGATCAGCAACTACGCTCTGTGGGTCATCGTCGCGATGGTCGTGCTGATCGTCGCGTGGTCCATGTGGTCGGGATCGCGCGCGACCCGCGGTACGGCCCGGCGCAGCTAGGGGATCGCGACTTCTTCGCGGTATTTCGGCAGCAGGCGCGCGCCGCTCTCGACCACCTCAGCGATTCGTTCGACCGCGTCCCACAGGTCGACGTATCGCGTGTAGAGGGGCGCGAGCCCGAAACGGCACAGGTCCGGCGGCCGGAAGTCGCCGATGACGCCCCGGTCGGCCACTGCGCGCACGATCGCGAGCCCGTCGGGATGGCGCAGTGACACCTGCGCACCACGCCGTTCGGGCGAGCCGGGCGTTGCCACCTCGAAGCCGAGCGCGTCGAGGCGGGCGTGGGCAAGGCGGATGAAGACCTCGGTGAGCATCGCCGCCTTCGTTCCCACCGCCCCTGCCCCGGCCTCGAGCTGAATGTCGATGCCGACGGCGAGCGCACCAATCGCCAGCACCGGTGGTGATCCGCTCATCCAGCCCCGCATCCCCGCCGCCCGGCGGTACTCGGCGTCGAAGAGAAACGGATTGTCGTGACCGAGCCAGCCCTGGATCGGATTGCGCAACTCGTCCTGCAGCGCGCTCGCGACATACAGATACGCCGGTGATCCGGGTCCGCCATTGAGGTACTTGTAGCCGCACCCCACGGCCAGATCCACCCCATGGTGATTGAGCTGGATCCGGACAGCGCCGGCGGAGTGAGAGAGATCCCACAGCACGAGCGCGCCCGCGGCGTGCGCGGCTTCGGTGAGCGCGCCCATGTCGTGGCGCTCGCCGGTCCGGAAGTCGACCTCGGTCAGCATCAGCAGCGCGCTGTCGCCGTCGAGCGCGTCGCGCAGCCCATCGCGCTCGACGCCTCGGACCTCGCACCCGAACAGCTCGGCGACGCCACCGGCGATGTAGAGATCGGTTGGGAAGTTGCTCCGCTCGGTCACGATCACACGGCGCTGCGGTCGTGCCCGCAACACCGAGGTCATCAACCGGAAGAGCCCCACCGACGTCGTGTCGGCGACCAGCACCTCACCAGGTGACGCACCGACCAGCTCGCCGATGCGGTCACCCACTCGCAGCGGCGACTCCATCCACCCCGACTCGGTCCAGCCGCGGACCAGGATCGTTCCCCATTCGTGCTCCGCCATCTCCTGCAAGCGCGTCAGCGCGGCCTTGGGGAGGCGCCCCATCGAGTTGCCGTCGAGGTAGATGGTCGCTCCGTCGTCGAGAAAACGTTCGCGAAATCCGGCGAGCGGGTCCTGTGCATCCAGGCTCGCGCACGAGTTGCGGTCGAGGTTGTCAGGAAGCTGGGTGATCACAGCCGGTTGCGCACCTCCCAGAGCTCGGGAAAGAAGCGCAGCGTGAGGGTTGTTTCAAGATAGGCGACCCCGCCACCGCCGGTACCGGGGCGTGAGCCGATCAGGCGCGCGGCCATCAGCGCGTGATGAAAGCGCCAGCGGGAGATCGACTCGTCGTGATCGAGGAGGAGCTCGCACACGCGGTGAAGGACCGCGCGTTCCGGTGACGCATGGTCTCGGTGCAGCGCCACGAGCGCCTCGACGCGACGCTCGCGAAGCTCGCTGCCCTCCCCGTCAGGGGCATCGAAACCGTGCGCTCGCAACGACGCGCAGAGTGCGCTGAACAGGGTCGGAGATGCGGCGCGTCGACGCAGCTCCTCCTGGTCGTGATCGGAGAGCGGCGAGGTGCCGGCCGGTGTCGTTCCGTCAAGACCGCCGAGGATCTCGATGGCCCGGAACTGCCCCGACTGCAGTCCGGATGCGGGCTTGAGCGGGTCGCGGAATTCGAGAAATCCCTCCGGCGTCAGTGTTTCGAGCACGCGCAGTTGTCCAATCAGCAGCTCGTCGACGCGGGTGGTGCGGTGCAGGGGTGCCATCGCTGCTTGCGGCCGGCCCGCCCGCAGCTCAGCGGTCGCGCGGTCGAGCTCGTGAAGGATCAGCTTGAACCAGAGCTCGAAGGCCTGATGGATGACCACGAAAAGCATCTCGTCATGCGCGCCCTCGGTGAGCGGGTGCTGCAGGTCGAGCAGCTCGTCGATGCGCAGGTACGAGCTGTAGTCAGTACCGGCCATCACCGCGGCGGCACTCCACGCTCATTGGCGCATCCCCTCGGCAGGACGGCGGGCTTGGCTCATGACCCTCGAGTGACGAGAATGTCGTCCAGCGAGAACTCCTCGGGAGGCGAGAGCTGATCGAAGTCGCAGGAACGCGGTGCCTTGTCCGGCCGCCAGCGGAGGAACCGCGATGCGTGGCGGAACCGGCCGCTCTGGAGGTGGTCGAAGGACACCTCGCACACCAGCTCCGGGCTCACCGATGTCCAAGCGCTGTCGGCTGAACGCTGCCAGCGGCTCGGGCCTCCTGGGGTCCGTCCATGACCGAAGCTGTCGACGCCAACGAGCGGCTGGAGCTGTTCGAGGATCGCCCGGCGCTCCGCGGCGTCGAACGACGAGGTGTGCCCGACGTGATGGAGCGCGCCGTCGGAGTCGTAGAGGCCGAGCAGCAATGACCCGATGCCGCGACCGTCCTTGGCGATGCGGTACCCACCCACAACGCAGTCGACGGTACGCAGGTGCTTCACCTTGATCCAACGGCGCTCCCCGGGGCGGTAGGTGCCCGCGGGGTCCTTCGCCACGACGCCGTCAAGGCCGGCTCCCTCGTAGCGCGTGAACCAGGTGGTCGCCTCCTCCGGATCCGTGGTCTGGGGGGTGACCCCCACCACCGGGCTGCTGGTGATCGCCTCCATCAGCCCTCTCCGCCGCTGCTCGAACGGCCGCTCGCGGAGGTCGTCGGCATCGAGGCCCAGCAGATCGAAGAGCACCACCGAAGCCGGCGTCTTCTCGGAGAGCATCCGCACCCGGGACGCGGCGGGATGGATGCGCTGCTGCAGTGCATCGAAGTCCAGTCCGTGCTCGGCCGCGATGACCACCTCGCCGTCGACGATGGCGCGGTCCGGAAGCGCGTCCCGCAGCGGCTGGATCAGCTCGGGGAAGTACCGCTCGAGTGCCAGTGCGTTCCGGCTCGCGATGTGGACGCTGTCTCCGTCGCGAAAGACGATCGCTCGAAAACCGTCCCACTTCGGCTCGTAGAGCCAGCTCCCGTCCCGTGGGATCTCCGGGGCTGCGCGCGCGAGCATCGGTTCGAGCGGCGGGTCAAAGGGCAGCGACACGAGCGGAGTGTCGCCGATCGTGAGGTGTTCCGGCTACGCGGTGAGCACCCGGGGCCTCGCATCCCGGATGCGAAGCCGGAGCAGGTTGTCGACATCCACCACGTCGCCGACTTCACGCACCGCGGACTCGAATCGGGTGATGTCGGTCAGCTCATCGACCTCACCGCGCAGCGTGATCACGCCGCGGTTTGCGCGGACCTCCAGCCCGGTCGCGAGGTCGCCGAACCCCAGGGAGAGAGCGACCCGTACGCGGCCGGCGAG
>DASZJB010000038.1:0-38679 GCA_035948615.1 Candidatus Dormiibacterota bacterium | reverse complement strand
CTCGGTCGGCGTTCGCCCAGAGAACGTTGACCGGGTTGTAGCGGCCCGGTCCGAGGGCGGCGAGGCTCGCCGGGACGTCCGCCGGATCGATGGTGAGCAGCGCGACCGGGATCTCGCCCCGGGATCGACGCGAAGGATCCGGCGCCGGTGGTGGACCCTCGCCGGGATGCCGGTTGGTGACCGCGCAGACCGTGCCGTCCGCTGCGACGGCGAGCCAGGTCCCTCCCGCGACGAGGTCGCGCCCACCGACGATCAGCGGGCTGTTTTGCAGGATGCCGGGAGGTGCGCTCGGCCGCGCGATCAGCTCATCGCGGTTGGCCGCCAGGACCACCGGGGTGCCCGGGTGGGATTTCCAGGCGAGCAGGATGGTGCACACCCGCAGAATCCTAGGCCGGCGCTCAACGCCGCTGTGAACTCTGTGAACGGGGCCTCGCGGCGTCGTCACGAGCCGCCGACTCTCATCTCGGCACGCAGGTATTAAGACCAAAGTTGGAACACGTCAATGAGTGCAAACGTATTCGGCAGACTGACGCCCCGGAGGCGGCCGAGAGGTCGCGCGGTGATCGCGCTGCTTCCCGGCGTCTTCGCGCTCATGCTCGCCGGGGTCTCCGGAGTGGCCGCAGCCCCGAGCCCCAGCCCGTCGCCGTCTGCCCCGACGACAACCACACCGACGCTGCCGCCGTGCCATCACCGCCCCCATCCCTGGTGCTCTCCGACGCCATCGCCCTCGCCGGTGGTCACCCCGACCGCAACACCGACACCGACCCCGAACGGCGGTGGCAGCAGGGGCTCGAATGGTGGGGGTGGTGGGAATCCGACTCCGACGCCGGCATCCAGCCCCACGCCGGCGCCGACCAAGGCGCCGGCTCCGACCCCGAAGCCGGTCGCATCCTCAGGTGGATCGGGCGGGGGTCACTCCGGGGGCAGCGGCACGGCCGATGCCATTGTGGCCGCTCACGCGCAGACGCCGGCCGACCCGACCCCGTTCGCTCCGCTTTCAACCACCGTCAGCGCGGTGACCTCCGGTGAGAGTCTCGACGCGGCCCGGATCCCACCTGTCGAAGCACTCACGCCGCTGAGCGGGCTGGAGTTCGGCAATGGCCTGAACCTCGGCCCGATCCTCCTCCTCATCGACCTGATCGGGATCGGGACGCTCTTCTACCTGGTTCGCACCCGCTGGCTGGCCCACGAGGGCTGACCGACCGCGACGGGTCCCGCTCCCTCGCCGATCTCGACGAGCCCGTGCTCGATCGCGGTCGCGGTGACATCGGCCGCGTGGCGGGCAGCGTCTGCGAGCGGGATCCCGAGCGCGAGCGACGCTGCGAGCGTCGCGGAATGCGTGCAGCCGGTGCCGTGGGTTGCCGATCCGTCCACCCAGGTGACCGGAATCTCCAGGAATTCGGCGCCGTCGTAGAGCAGGTCTGATCCCTCGCCCTCCCCGCCTGTGATCAGCACCGCGTGAGCACCGCGGGCGACGATCAGCTCGGCGAGGGACCGCCGATCACCGTCGCCGCCGGCAAGGACACGAGCCTCGGCGAGGTTCGGTGTCACCACCGTCGCGAGCGGGAGCAGCGATCCGATCAGCACAGCAACACCGTCAGCATCCAGCAGTGGCGCGCCGGTGCTCGCACGCAGCACCGGGTCGACGACGAGCGGGGTTGGGTGACGCGCGAGGAAGTCCGCGACCGCGACGATGATGTCCGCCGAGAGCAGGGCGCCGGTCTTGGCCGCGTCGACACCGATGTCGTCGTACACGGCCTCGAGTTGCGCGGTGATGACCCACGTGGGCAACGCGTGGGTCGCCAGGATCGCCGCAGTGTTCTGCGCCGTGACGCCGACGATTGCCGTCATCCCGTGGCAGCCGGCCGCGGCAAACGCCTTGAGGTCCGCCTGAATACCAGCGCCACCACCGGAATCGGACGTGGCGATCGACAGGCTGCGCGGCGGTTTCACCCGCCCATCGTAGAGCGAGCCGGTTCCGGCCTCAGCCGGCGACCTGCCCGGCGGGCTCTGGGATCCTGGCGATGACCGGGGTCCGTGCCGTCTCGTCGAACACCACGAAGCGATTCTTGCCCTGGCGCTTGGCGAGATACATGGCCATGTCGGCGCGGCGCATCAACTCCTCGGGTTCGGGGGCATCGGCGGCATCGTCGACGACCGCGACACCAACGCTCGCCCCGATGCTGATCACGGCATCGCCGAGCGGAATGGGCCGCCGCAGCGTCTCGATGATCCGATCAGCCACCACGGCGGCGTCGCTGTGGTGGCGCATGCCGTCGAGGAGCATGCCGAACTCGTCACCCCCGATACGCGCGGCGAGGTCGAGCTTGCGGACCTGCACGCGCAGGCGTGCCGCGACCTCGCTGAGCACCCGGTCGCCCATTGCGTGTCCGAAGGTGTCGTTGATCTCCTTGAACCCGTCGAGATCGATGAACATCACCGCGACGGGACGCTGCGAGCTGGGTAGCTGGGCGAGCGATGTCGCGACCGTCTCAATGAAGAGCGACCGGTTCGCGATCTTGGTGAGTGGGTCATAGAACGCCCGGCGCGCGAGCTCGGCCTTTTCGACCGACATCGCCTTGATGGCCTCGGCCAGCTGACCGTTCTCGAGGGCCACGCTGATGAGTCCGGCAACCGTGCTGAGCAGGCTCTGCTCGTGGGCACCGAGCTTGCTTCCACGTGTCGGGTTGAGGAGCAGCAGCATGCCTTGCGGGCCCTCGAGCCCGCGGAGAACCACCACCGTCCCGGCACTCGCCGAGCGCTCCGCAAGCGCGAGCCCGAGGGTCTGATCGGTAGCCACCGATCCGGTGAGGATCGCTGTGGTGCGCAGCTCGTTGAGCACCTCCTGCTCGGCAAACGTCAGCTCCGATGTCGTGGCGTCCGCGTGGTCGTCGTCGCCGGTGGAATTGAAGCGCACCGCCGGGCCGCGCACCTCCGGGATGACCACGAGCTCGGCACGCTCGACGCCGAACATCGTGGTGATGCCGTTCAGGAGCTCGCCGGCGCGCTCACCGACACGTCGTGTCGAATGGAGGATCTCGGTGGTGCGGTAAAGGAACTCGTTGCGGTCGGCGCGGCGCTGACTCTCGCTGGCGGCGATCTGCCCGGCGAGCACGAGGACCACCGGCGGGACGAGG
Organism: Candidatus Dormiibacterota bacterium; assembly: GCA_035948615.1. GTDB lineage: Bacteria > Chloroflexota > Dormibacteria > Aeolococcales > Aeolococcaceae > Palsa-851. The sequence goes on along the minus strand of DASZJB010000038.1, from coordinate 35,542 downwards.
GCGACGGCGAGCACCGGGCGCGTGGTGAGGATCACCAGCGCCACGATCCCGAGTGACGCGTTGGTGGTCGTGGCGATGACCTGGAACAGATAGGCGCGCGCCACGTCGCCGAGATCGAGCCGGCCCTGGGCGAGCATGGTGCCGGCGTTGAGCGCGATGGGGTAGACGAACCACCCCGAGGCGATCATCGCCGCAGCAAACGCCACGATGCTGCGCACCGCGAGCGGATCGCTTGCAACCGGCCCCACGGCGTTGAAGACGAGGACGGCGACGCCGATGTAGACGACATCGAGCATCGCGTTGGCGAAGTCCTTGACCCACCGGATGCGCCGCTGCCGCGTCCAGCTGGCAAGGAGCACGCCGGCGACGTAGCAGACGAGCAGTTGGTGCGGGTCGATGAGGAACAGGCCCAGCGCCACCGGGATCTCCGTCAGGGAGAGCGTCGACACCTCGCGATGCACGCGCACCTGGACGAACAGCAGGCTGGTCGCGTAGACGGCGGCGAGCTCGGCCCACCATGGAATTGCGCCCATCAGCGTGACCCGCTGGACGTCCCGCAGTGGCAGCAACCACAGCGCGATACCGATGAGCCCGAGGCCGATCGAGAAAACCGCGAGACGCTGGGGACCGCTCAAGCGGCCGATCCGGCCGCGAGCTCGTGACGCGAGAGGCCGTGGACGCGCCACCGTGATCTCACTCATGTCATGTCACGACGCAGCTGTCCCCTGAGCACCGAACGACCTCCTGTCACGTCCACGGTCAGCCCCCCGCGACCGGCGTTCCGATTGTGTCGCGGCATCCATCGGCGTCTGTCCACGGGAGCGTCACAGCGTGGTAACGAGACCGGAACAGCAACGTCTGACCTGAATTGGCGTTGGTCCGCGACCTGTCCCGAGCGATCACATAGCCTCGTGACATGACCATCACAGACGACAGCTCCTCGACCCCCGCACCCGCCTCCGGACCTCCTTCATATGTGCGCCGCCATCCCATCCTCGCCGCGTTCGGCGTGCTCTCCGGGCTCTCGCTGTTCTCGGCACTCTGGCCGCTGAGCGCGGTGGTGGTGGGAGTCGCCGTGGCCGGCCACGCAACCGGGCTGGACCGCGCTGCCCTGCACCTGGCGGAGCGCCTCGCCGATCGTGTCACCTCGTCCGTGCGCCACCGGACTCACGCCGAACCTGCACCTGCGCCACCTGCGCCGGCACCGCAGCCCTCCGCGCCCGCCCCGTCAGCACCTCGCCGTGAGGCGGACGCGCCCGCAGCGCCGGCAGCACCCGCGGCGCGGCCGCGCCGAGACCCTCACGCACGCCTGCCGGTTCCACATCGACCCGTCCGGACTCGCCGGCCGGCGACCGCGGAGCGTCATGTCGGCTCGGGGATCGACGGCACCGGACTCTGAACCTGCGTCGGTCAACCGAGCCGGGCGCGCGCCTCACGGAGCCGCTGCAGCGACTTCTCCTTGCCCAGGAACGCCATGGCCTCGATCACCGGCAGGCCTGCAGGCGCGCCAAGTATGGCGATGTAGAGAACGCGGAATGCGTCTCTGGATTTCGCGCCCGAGCCGTCCGCGACCGCGCGGATCCGCTCGAGCAACGCGTCGTGGTTCTCGAGACCCCCGTGCTCGACGGCGTCGATGCAGGCGTCGATCATGGTGACGGCGGTCGACTGATCGACCTTCTTCGGCGGGAACTCGACGCTGGGATCGAGCGTGACCTCGTCGAGCAACGGTGCGCAGAGGCGCGTCGCATCGGCCAGAGTCACCATCCGCTCTCTGAGCATCGGGATGAGCAGCCGGCGCGTCTCCTTGCTGGTTCCGGGCAGGTGGTATTCGAGTGCCTCGACAAGGTCATCGGTGCTCATGCGCCGGATGTGGACGCCGTTCAGATCATCGAGTCGCTTGGGATCGAAGATCGCTGCCGCAGCGTTGACGCGCTCCAGGGTGAATCGCTCGCAGAGCTCCTCCCGGGTGAACACCTCCTGTTCGTCGCCGGACGACCACCCCAGCAGCGCGATGGCATTGACGATTGCCGAAGGGAGATAGCCGAGCTCGCCATACTCGAGCACGTTGCGAGCGCCTCGGCGCTTGCTGAGCTTCTGATGATCCGGCCCAAGCACTGCCGGGACGTGCGCGAATCGCGGCGCGTCCCAGCCGAAGGCCGCATACAGCGCAAGGTGCTTCGGCGTCGATGGGATCCACTCGTCAGATCGGATCACATCGCTGATCTCCATGAGGTGATCGTCGACGACGACCGCGAGGTGATAGGTGGGAAAGCCGTCGGACTTGAGCAGGACCTGGTCATCGATGTCGGCGTTGGCAAAGCTCACGTGACCGCGGACCACGTCGTCCCATTCGCTGACGCCATCCGGCATCCGCAGCCGTACCACTGCCGCCATCCCGCTCGCCCGTTCCTCGGCCACCTCGGTCTGGCGAGTCAGACAGCGCCGGTCGTAGCGGGTCGGCTCGGAGCGTGCTCGCTGAGCTTCGCGCATCGCCGCAAGACGCACCGGCGTGCAGGTGCACCAGTACGCGCTGCCGCCGGCGACGAGCCGGGCGGCATGCTCGCGGTAGGTCGCGATTCGCAATGACTGGATGTACGGCTCGTGCGGACCGCCCACCTCGGGGCCCTCATCCCAATCGAGCCCGAGCCAGCTCAGTGTCTCGAGGATGAGCGCCTCGGTGCCGGGGATGTAGCGCTCCTGGTCCGTGTCCTCGATGCGGAGGATGAAGTCGCCGCCGGCATGGCGCGCCGCGAGCCATGCGAACAGCGCGGTGCGGACGGAGCCGAAATGCAGCGCGCCGGTGGGGGACGGCGCGAACCGGGTGCGAACCCGCGCGTCGGGCACTAGAACAAACTCAGTGGGGCGCGAAGAGCACGAGGGTCAGGATCGTCCACGCGAGTAACCCGACGATGAGCATCGGCGCATCGAGGTTCGAGACCACGACGGCCATCACCCGCGGAGACCCTCCGCCACCCGACGTTGTGGCCGCATCACCGACGCGAACGACTCCGGGCGGCTTGCCCACGTCGGCCATCCCCCAGGGCGGTGGCGGCGCCGGTGGCGTTCCACGCGGCGTGATGTGCACCGCCTCGTCCTGCCGGCGCAGCCTGTCTTCATAGAGGATGCCGACGATCAGGAAGGTGCCGAGGCCACCCGTGGCCACGCCCATGGCGATCAGGATGATGCCGAGCGCGGTGTTCAGGTAATCGTTGTAGACGTGGCCCCCGAGCAGGTCGAGGATGCCGCCGACGATGAGCGCGAGGGCCACGAGGCCAAAGCCGACGGTCTTGCCGACGATCTCTCTGACTGGCATGCCGCGAGTATACCGGCGCGCTTCGTTTGCCTTGTGGCCGGCCTCGAGGTCGCCACGCGAACCTAAGATTGGCGGTCGCGCCCGCATCGTCTAGCGGTCAGGACACCACCCTTTCAAGGTGGTAACCGGGGTTCGACTCCCCGTGCGGGTACGGCCGAACCGGGTCGCACCACGGCCGGGCTGTCCGACAATGCGCCGATGCGCATCGACACGCTCCTTCGGCGCGGGGACCCGCTGTTCTCGTTCGAGTTCTTTCCACCCGCGGATGACGCCGGTGCCGAGCGGCTCTTCGCTGCGATCTCCGCGCTACGCCCGCTCGAGCCCGCATTCGTCTCGGTGACCCATGGTGCGGGCGGCAGCAGCCGGGACGATCGTACCGTTCGATTCGTCGAGCGGATCCGCGACGAGACGGGGCTGCTGCCCATGGCACACCTCACCTGCCGCGACTGCACGGTCGACGAGCTCCGTGACGATCTGCGCCGCTACGAACGCGCCGGCATCGAGAACGTGCTGGCACTGCGTGGCGACCCGCCGAACGGGCAGGGCGTGTTTACACCCCACCCCGCCGGGCTGCGCTTCGGGAGCGACCTGGTGCGACTCGCCGCCGCCAGCACCTCACTCTGCGTCGGCGCCGCGTGCTCGCCGGAGAAGCACCCCGAGTCGACCGAGCCCGACGCCGACCTGCGAGCCGCAGTCGAGAAGGTCCGAGCCGGTGCCCGGTTCCTGATCACCCAGTTGATCTTCGACAACCGGGTGTACTTCGACTTCGTCGCCCGCCTCCGCGCCGAGGGCGTGACCGTACCGGTGATCCCGGGGATCATGCCGATCACCAACGTCGACCAGGTGGAGCGGTTCACGTTGAAGATCGGTGCCACCATCCCGTCGGCGTTGCGCGAGTCGCTCGCCGACCGGCGTGACGATCCCGCGGCCGTGATCCAGCTCGGCGTCGCCTGGGCGACGCTGCAATGCAGCGACCTGCTCCGCCGCGGCGCGCCGGGGGTGCACTTCATCACGCTCAACCGCTCCCCGGCGACGCGCGCCATCCTCAGCGCGCTCCGGGTCGAGCGGCCGTGGCGACGCACGGGCGACGCGACGCGCGGTTAGAGAAGCTCGTCGGCTCCTTTAGGTCGGCGCCAGGACGGGGGCGGACGCACGGCATCGCCGCGGCCTGTTACGTGGGGACAACGAGACGGTCGCGCCTGGGTATGCGTAACCGTGCGGCTGCCACGATCGGCGGGCCGGTGACCGGGAGCCCGGCAACCATCCCTTGAGGCTTGAATGAATCGGCTTGGGCGGCAGCTGGTCGTCGGATTGTGCGCGGCATTGATCGCGCTTGGGTGCTACACGACGTCGGGCCCGGTCTCGGGCGCGCTGGCCGCGGGCTCGCCGAACATCTCGCTGGCCGAAACAGTTCCCGGGACTGTCCTCTATGGGACGAGTTCCACGGTCACGCTGACCGTCACGAATCCTGCGGGCGGCTCCTGGGGCTATAACCTGAGCTTCGAAGACGTGCTTCCAGCCGGCGTGTCGTACGTGGCCGGAAGCGGGAGCCTGGGGAACCCGGCGATCCTCAGCAACCAACCGTCGCTGAACAGGACGACGCTCATCTGGAGCAACGTCTCCGATCTGTCGCCGGGCTCGGTTGCGACCCTCACGTTCAAGGTGATCGCGGCGACCGATACCGGTCCCGCCCCGTTCCTGTTCGCCAACAGCACCTACACGGACAGCGCGTCCGCCTACGTCAACACCGATGCGCGCCAGGTTCCGCAATTCACCGCCGGCGGCTCCGCGAGCAATTTCACCGGCTCGGCAAATGCTTCGGGAACGACCGCGCTGAGCGCGTTGCAGATCAGCCTGGCGCCGGGCGGGGTGCTCCTCCGTGGTGTCCATGACCACCAGACGGTGTACACGGTCACGATCACCAACAACCAGGTGCACGCCACCAACGGCGTCGGGGCGACCGTCTATCTGCCGGCCGGCCTCGAGGACCTGCTCTGCGGTCAGACGGACAACACCACCGGGACGCCGACCAACCCGGGCAGCACCGAGGAATATCCCGGCAGCGGCCCGCTCTCCGGTCACACGGGTGCTCCCGCCGGCTGCCTGACCTCACCTCCGACATCGGTGACCACGGTCAACCTCGACCCCGACGGCGCCGGGCCGCTGCCGACTGCGGTGTACACGGCAGTGCAATGGAACAGCATCGGCAGCCTGGCACCGGGCGCGACCACGACCATCCGGTTCGTTGTCGGGATTCCGATCAGGGCGAACACCATGACATGGACGGGGACGACGCCAACTGCCGTGTCGGATGGCCAGGCGGCGAACCTCGACAACAACAGCGGGCCCGAAACCCAGGACGGCACCGTGCTCACGAGCTACGGCGTTGCCTCCGGTACGTATTCCGGAACGCTCGGGGGCGGCTCCAACCCGATCCAGGCGAGCGCGTACTCCTCGATAACCGCCCGGGACATCACGACCGCGAAAAGCATCGACAAGCCGACGTTCCTTCAGGGGCAGGCGGTGACCTACACGATCGTCGTCAACGTCTCCGAGTATCGGTACTCCGACTCGACGACGGTCACCGACACGCTGCCGTCAGGGCTGTGCCCGATCGGCTCGATCAACTACGACGGCCATGCTGATCCGCAGTGCGACCCGAATGGCGCGCTGCCGAACCCCGCCTACGCCTCGGTGGTGGAGAACGCCGACGGCACCTTCACCGTGGTGTGGAACCTCGGGCATGTCAATCCAGATGGCATCGCCACGGTGTCGTTCCCGGCGGTCGATCGCATCGATTACCAGGCCAACAAGAGCAACACCGTTCCAACAGTCGGCTTCGACACTCTCACCAACACGGAGACCGCCACCGGTAATTTCTCGGTTCGCTGCGACGCAACCAACCCCAACTGCGTCTCCGGAGGCACGCCCATCTCCCACGACGGGCCAGCAACGGTCGACGGCCTCAACGCAACCGCGACCGCCACGCAGGATGCCCCGGGCCTGACCATCACCAAGTCAGTCTCACAGAATGTCGCCGCAGGCAGTCCGCTGGACTGCTCGACCGCCACATATCTCGCGGTGGGTTCGGCCGGGTATCCACCTCTCTATCAGAAGGGTGACCAGATCTGCTTCCAGATCGATGTCGCCTTTGCGCCGGGCGTCGACTTCAAGAACCCAACGGTGAGCGACTTCCTGCCGCCGAATGCGACGTATGTCGCTGGTTCGGCGACCGTGACGGCGTCGAATACCGCTTCGGCGGTGACATTGACCCCGACTGCTGGCGAACTGCAATGGACGATGGGAACGCCGGGAGCGGACGGCAATCTCTATCAGACGCCGGGAGCACTCTTCGAGGTGCAGTTTGCGGTGATCGCGAGCGCCGATCCGACGCTCGGCGTTGGCGCGACGTTCACGCTGACGCAGAACCTGGCGAAGGTCGTGACCACGAATACCGAAGGAACCACGTTCGCGGCGCGCAGCCTCGCGACCTATGAGCTGGCCGAGCCCATTCTGAGCATGACCAAGAAGGTCTCCACGATCAATGGAAGCGCGGCGCCGACATCCACCGGCGACACGGTGCACGGTAACGACCAGGTTGGGTGGACGCTCACTGTCACCAACACCGGGCTGGTCCCCGCGTACCACGTCGAGGTATGGGATGTCCTGCCGGCGCAGGAGGACTGCTCCGAGGTGAGCGCGATCCTCCCGGCGAGTGGGAGCTGCGTCACGGCAGCCAAGGCGATTGAGTGGCCGTCGAGCGCGATCGCACAGATCGGCGTCGGCGCGAACACCACCCTCTCCTACGTGCTGCAGATCCGGCCGGACGCCGCAGCCGGCGAGACCTTCACAAACAATGCCGGGGTGCGCAGCTACGTCGGCGAGCACAATGCCTCCGGACAACCCGACAACACGTACTTTCCGCTTTCGAACATCGATCCCACAGTCACCGTTGGCGCGGAGAACGCCCCCGCGGCGAATGGCACCGCCAACGTGATCACGGCGGTCGGCGCGGTGACCAAGTCGGCGATGACCTCGATCACCAACAGCGGCAACGCCGCCATCGGACAGGCCACGATCGGCGAGACGATCACATACACCGTCCAGGTGAAGGTGCCGCATAACACGACGTTCTACACCGCGTCACTCGCGGATCCGCTCGGGGCTGCGCAGGCCTATGTGACCGGCAGCGGTCTCGTCACCCTCCCCGGCAGCCCGACGACGTATGCGGAAGGCACCCTCATTCCGGGTGGTTTCACATACAGCTACACCGCGGCGAGCAACACCGTCGGCTTCAGCTTTCCTCCCGTCTACGCGAACGCGACGGCCAGCGACGAGGTGTTCCTGGTCTCCTTCTCGGTGACGGTCGCGAACATCGCGGCGAACAAACGCACCGTCAACATCAGCAACGTTGCCACCCTGACCAATCACGCCACGGGCGGGCAGCCGATCACCAGCTCGAACCCTGCGCTACTCACACAGATCGTTGAACCCGACATGTCGATCACCAAAAGCGCGTCGTCGGCGACGCTCTCGCCGCACGGCACCCTGACGTACTCGATCGCGCTCGCCAACTTGAACCTCGCGGCCGTGAGCCCGGCGTTCGACCTCGTCGGTCAGGATCCCATTCCGGCCGGTGTGGTCTACGTCCCGGGGAGCGTGCTGCTCGCCGGTCTCGCACCGGGCACCGTCGGCTTCAATGGGACGGACGTCACCTGGACGATCCCCGGACCGCTGTACGCGAACCAGACGGACACGGTGAGCTTCCAGGTGATCCCTGAGGCATCCTCGCTCCTGTCGGTCGGGCAGGTGATCGCCAACACCGCCACCCTGACATCGTGGGACAACATCGGAGGTGATCCAGCGGGCGCGAGGGTCTATGGTCCGATCTCCTCGAGCAAGAACGTGACCATGCAGTTTCCCAGCGTGGTGGACACGAAGTCGACCCCGAACGGGTCAACGGCGTACGCCAACGCACCGTTCGAGTGGAGCTTCACGGCGACCGACACCAATGGGTTTGCCGGTGCCGACAGCGTTGACGCGACCGACACCCTGCCGCCGAACTGGTCCTACGATCCGGGGACCGCAACCATCATCTTCCCAACCGGCCCCAACGGTCACGCGGATCCGACCGTCACCCCGAACGCGGGCGGTGACGTGCTGCACTGGAGTGGCCTCGGAGTCCTGACTCCCGGACAGAACGTGACCATCAAATACGAGGCGACGCCGAGCCTGGCTGCGCAGACATCACCCGGGACGGGTCCGTCGAATCCGCACACCAACACCGTGTTCTCGACGTGGACCGACGACTCGGGTGCGACCGGCACGCTGAGTGGCCCCTACACGAGCGCAAACGCGACTGCGCAAGCGTTCATCGGGCGGGCCGACCTGCAGATCACCAAGAGCCACGCCGGAACATTCAACGCCGGCGCCAACGGCAGCTACACGTTGGGCGTCACGAACAATGGTCCATCGACCGCGGCGAGCCCGATGGTGGTCACTGACGCGATCCCGGCCGGCGAGTCCTATGTATCCGCCACGGGCACGAGCTGGACCTGCCTCGTGGCGTCGGGCACGGTGACGTGCACATATGCAGGCGGCCTCGCCAGCGGGGCGACCGCAAACCCGATCACCCTCGTGGTGTCGACGCCGGCGAACACGCCCGACGGGACGGTGATCGACAACACGGCGTCGGTGACTTCGCCAACGTACGACGACAACCTCACCAACAACACCAGCACCGATCCCACGACAATCGTGGCCAGCGCGGATCTTCAGGTGACCAAGAGCCACTCAGGCAGCTTCACCGCCGGCGGCTCTGGGACGTACACCATCAGTGTGCAGAACCATGGGCCAAGTGACTCGCAGGCGCCGCTGACCATGGTGGACACGCTTCCGCTGAACGAGACGCTGGTCACCGCGACCGGCAGTGGATGGCTGTGCGGGGCACAGGCGGGGAACCAGTTCACGTGCACCGACAGCACCACGTTAACGTCCGGCACCTTCGCGTCGCCGATCACCGTCGTGGTCGATGTCGCATCCTCGCAGGCCGCCGGAAGCATCACCAACACCGCCACGATCAGCGGTCCGACGACTGACCCCAACCCCGCCAACAACACCAGCCATGACTCCACATCGGTGCAGACGTCTGCGGATGTGGTCCTCACCAAGGTGCACGTGGGCACCTTCGAGGCGGGCACGAACGGTACCTACAACTTCACCATCACCAACAACGGTCCGAGCGATGCCGCCGGACCGCTGACGCTGACGGATCCCCTGCCGGCCGGCGAGACGTTCGTGAGCGTCTCCGCGGGATGGTCGTGCAGTCTGGTCGCCGGAAGCGAGGTGTGCACCGATCCCGCGGGACTGGTGAATGGAGCCACCCGCACGCTGTCGATGACGGTCGCCATCGGGTCCGGCGTCACGGTTGCGAGCCTCACGAACACCGCCACGGTGAGCAGCCCGACCACCGATCCGAATCCGGGCAACAACGTGAGCACCGACGTGGCGGGGACGACGCAATCGGCGGACGTGTCGATAGTCAAGACCCTGACCAGCACGCTGGTGGCCGGCCAGGACGCGACCTACTCGCTCCGAGTCGCCAACACCGGACCGAGTGACGCGGCCGCACCCCTTTCGGTGGTCGATACGCTGCCCGGCAACGAGGGCTTCGTCTCGGCGACGGGAGCGGGGTGGTCGTGCAGCTTCCTCAGCGGCGTGGTGACGTGCACGCGGGCGGCGGCGCTCCCGGCGGGAGGGTCGGCGAACCCGATCACGCTGACCGTCTCGCTCGCCGCCGACCTGGTGGCACAGACGATCGTCAACACCGCCTCGGTGAGCAGCGCGACTCCCGATCCGAACAGTGCGAACAACACGTCGTCAACGAGCAACGTCTCGGCGACCCAGGCCGATCTGCGCATCGTCAAGACTGACAGCGGCGCGTTCGTCTCGGGACAGACCTCGAAGTACAACCTCGCCGTCACCAACCTCGGACCGAGCGATGCGGCGCCACCGATCACCGTCATCGACAACCTTCCGAGCGGCGAACGTTTCATCTCACACGGCGGCGCCGGATGGAGTTGCTCGCTGTCGGGGCAGCAGGTGACCTGCACGCAGCTGGGTGCGCTGCCCGCAGGACAGAGCGAGCCGCTGCTCACGCTCGTGATCGCGATATCGCCGTCGTTCGTGGGTGGATCGATCTCCAACACCGCTACGGTGAGCAGCAGCACGCTCGATCCCGCGCTCGCCAACAACACGTCGACCGACAACAGCGCGGTGACGCAATCGGCCGACCTGCGCATCGTCAAGAGTCACACCGGAAACTTCGACGCCGGGACGACCGGCAACACCTACACGCTGCAGGTCACCAACCTCGGGCCGAGCGACTCCCAGCTACCCCTGGTGGTCACCGACACCGTGCCGGCACCGGAGAACCTGCTCTCCGCCAGCGGCGGCGCCGGCTGGAATTGCACCACCATCGCGAGCACGGTCACCTGCGACGCCACGAGCGCACTTGCGGCCGGCGCTGACGCGACTCCGATCAGTGTTGTAGTCGGCATCGGCGCGGGCGAGCTCGACCAGGTGGTCGACAACACCGCGGTGGTGACCCCGACGACCGCCGACCCCAATCCGGACAACAACACGAGCACGGATCCCACCACGATTGTGCCTGAGGCCGATCTGGCGCTGACCAAGGACACATCCGGTCCGTTCATCCCGGGGGACGGCGCGACCTACGTCATCAGTGTTGTCAACAACGGCCCCGCCGATGCCGCCGCTCCATTGACGATCACCGACACGCTCCCTGCAGGAGAGACCTTCGTCTCGGGAATGGGAACGGGTTGGGCGTGCTCCGCGGCGGGCCAGGACGTCACCTGCCTGGAGTCAAGCTCACTGCCCACCACGCAGACAGCACCGCTCCTGACCGTCACGGTCGACCTCGCGTCGTCGGATACCGGGACGCTGGTCAACAGCGCGCACGTGTCGTCACCGACGGTGGACCCCAACCCGGCGAACAACACCGGGAGCGCGAGTGCCGTCCTCAGTCTCGAGTCCGACCTCCAGATCACCAAGAGTCATGGCGGCGTCGGGTTGGTCGCGGGCACGGATGCCACCTACTTCCTCGCGGTCAGCAACGCGGGGCCGTCGGATGAGGGTGCCGGCATCACCGTCACCGATACATTGCCCGCCGGTGAAACGTACGTCACCTTCGCTGGGCTCGGCTGGACGTGCGCCGCCACCGGTCAGGTGGTGACGTGCACGTACGCGCCGACATTGACAAGCGGCGCGGCTGCCCCGGTCATCGATCTCACCGTCTTGGTGGCGCCTTCGGTTGGATCGAGCATCGTCAACATCGCGACAGTCACTGGATCGAATCCCGATCCGAACCTTGCCAACAACAGTTCATCGGATACCGCGACCGTGACTCGCGACTACAACCTGTCGCTGACCAAGACGCTGACCGGCGGATTGGTGACCGGGGGCGTTGCGACCTACGCCCTCACCGTCAAGAACAGCGGACCGTCCGATTCGTTGCTGCCGCTGATCGTGGTCGACGCTCTGCCCGACGGCCTGGCGTTCGAGCATGTTGCCGGCACGGTCCCGGGTGCGTGGCTGTGTGGTGTGCTGGGATCGACCATCACCTGCACCGACACCACCGCGACGCTCGCTGTGGGCGCCACCTCGGTGATCACCGTCCTGGTCAGGGTCACCGCAGCAGCGGGCACGCACATTCGCAACGTCGCGACCGTGAGCGGACCCGGAGACAGCGGAGCGCCGGCTGAGGTGGGAGCAGTCGATGCGATCGTCAGCCCGGGTGTGCCGGATCCGGGCACCGGAGCCGGGATCCTACTGGTGCTGTCCCCAGGGCTGCTGCTGATCGTCGCCGGTGCGGGGTCGGCGTTTGTGGGCCGGAGACGAAGACGGCTGTCGAGGTAGCACGTAGGAGTCCGGCGCCCCGGGTGCAGGATTCCTGACGCATCAACCGCGGGCTAGGTGTGCGCCCGCACCGGTGGCACGTCCACAGGGCGATGGCGGGGATGTTGAGGGCCTGCCTCGGGCGCCGCCGGACTGCGAGGATTTCGGATGGTGGCGAACGCCAGCACGCCTCCCGCAGCGCAGATCACGGCGGCGATGAACGCCGCATGCTGAAACCCGGTCTCGAACACCGGAGGGTGCAGATAGCTGTCGCCGGTGATGCCGGCCACCGCGGGGAGGAGCGCAACCGCAAGCAGGCTACCGGTGCGCGCCACGGTGTTGTTCACCGCCGACGCGAGGCCGCTGCGTTCAGCGGGCGCTGACGACATCGCTGTGGCGGTCAGCGGTGCCACGGTGATCGCGAGCCCGAATCCGAACACCAGCACCGCGGGCAGGACCTCGATGAGATAGTTGCCCCCGGCGTTGACCCGTGCGAAGAGCGCCAGTCCGGCGGCAACGGTGATCGGTCCGACCGACATCTGCAGGCGCGGGCCGATGCGTGCTGAGAGCGCGCCTGACCGCGACGAGAGCGCGAAGAGCATGAATGTGATCGGGAGCATGGATGCGCCGGCGGCGGTGGGACTGTAGTGCGAGACCTGCTGGAGCTCTATCGGCAGCAGGAAGAACATCCCGCCAAGCATCCCGTAGATCAGCAGCGTGACCCCATTGGTCGCACTGAACTGGCGGGATTTGAAGATGTCGAGGGGAACGATCGGCGCTCGTACGTGCAGCTCGACGATGACAAACACGACGAGCGCGACGACGCCGATGAGGAGCGCGCCCAGGACGACGGGGGACGACCAGTTGCCGCTCGACCCTTGAATGAGCCCGTAGGAAACTCCCACGAGCGCCACAACGGTGAGCGCGCTGCCGGCGATGTCGATGTAGCCGGTCGCGTCGGGGTCCTTGGTTTCCGGGACATGACGGAGCGAGATGAAGATCACGGCGACGGCGATCGGCAGGTTGATCAGGAAGATCAATCGCCACGAGACGGCGGTGATGAGGAACCCGCCGACGAAGGGGCCCAGGGCGGTGGCGACACCCCCAAGCCCGGACCATGCACCGATGACACGCCCGCGCTCCAGCGGAGCGAACGATGCCTCGAGGATGGCGAGGCTTCCGGGCGTGAGCAAGGCGCCCCCGACGCCCTGCAGCATCCGTGCCGCGATGAGCAGCCCGATGTTGGGTGCGATCGCGCAGATCAGCGATGCGACGGCGAACCACGCCACGCCGATGACGAAGATCTTCCGTCGCCCGAAGCGGTCACAGAGCGCGCCGGCGAGAAGGATGAGCCCGGCGACGGTGAGGAGGTACCCGGCAGACACCCACTGCAGGCCGGCAATCTGGGCATGGAACTCCTTGCCGATCGCCGGTTGGGCAATGCCGACAACGGTGGCGTCGAGCTGCGCCATCGCACTGCCGAGGACCGTGGCGGTGAGCACCCACTTCCCGCGGGCGGTGGCGAGATGCAGCCCGCCGGCATCCTCAGATCTACTCACTCCCGCTGAGGATTTCGCTTCAGTCATCACCCCACTCGACGTCGCCGTAAAAGCCCGCGGGTTTTGGGTGGCGCTGATACGCGGCCACCCCCTGGCGACTGGCGGCGATCGTCGTGGTCGTGCCGTGGCCTGGGAGCACGATCGTTTCCTCCGGCAATGGCAGCAACTTGGCGGTGATGCTCGCCATGATCGTCTCAAGGTCCCCGCGTGCAGAGGTCTTGCCAGGCCCCCCGTTGAAGAGCGTGTCGCCGCTGATCAGAGCCCGACCGATGCGCAGCGAGATGCTGCCGGGCGTGTGGCCGGGCGTATGGATCACCTCGATCCGTGCGCTGCCCACCTTCACCTCGGCTCCATTGTCGAGACGGCCGTCGATGCGCTCCTCGGGGATCCGGATCTCGCTGCTACCGACCAGAACGGGCGCACCCGTGGCGGCGCGCACCGCGTCGTAGGTCATCCAGTGATCGGGGTGCCAATGGGTTGCGATGATGGTCTGGACACCGCCCTCGGCCGCGATCGCGGCGAGCAACGGTTCTTCATCGGCGGGCATGTCGACGAGCACCGCCGCCCCGGCCGCGACATCGCGCACCACGTACGCATTGTTCCCGTACGGCCCCATCGGGCCAACCTTGACGACGCGGACGCCGCCGTCGTCGAAGACCGTGATCTCAGGCCCGGCCACGCGCCACCGTCTTGGCAGGCCGCTTCCTCGTCGCCGGCGCCTTTCCGTTGGCACCGTTCGCGGCAGCCTCAGCCCGAAGCGCTGCCTTGAAGGCACGCTTCTGCGCCTGGTACTGCTCGCGCTCCGCAACGGTGCGCACGTCCGCAAGCGTCGGCCAGTCGGGAGCGATCTCTTTCCATCCCGGCAATTGGACACCAAAGTGCTTGGCGACGACCCCGACCATGATCCGCGCCTTGGCGGCACCGAAACCGGGGAGCGCGGCGAATCGGCGCTGCAACTCCTTCGCATCCGGTGCCTCCGTCCAGATCCTGGCGGTGTCACCTCCGTAATCGTTGGAGATGACCTGGCAGAGCCCGTACACGCGCTGCGCCATGCTCACCGGGAAACGATGCAGCGCCGGTGGTGTCTGGAAGGCCTTCTCGACCACTGTGGGGTCCATGCGCGCGACCTCGACGGGGTCGATCGTGCCCAGGCGCTCGCGCATTCGCAGCGGGCCCTGGAACGCCCACTCGATCGGCACCTGCTGGTCGAGGCAGAAGCCGATCAGGAGCGCGGTCGGGTTCTCACTGATGAGTCGATCCGCCTCGGGGTCGCCCGTCCACTCGAGTTGCGGGGTGACCGCGGCTTGCTTTGCCACGCGTGTACGGTACTGCGCGGCGCACCGGATCTGAAGCACAAGCCCGCGACTGCGTACACTCGGCTCATGTCGTGGCTCGGGCGTCTTTTCGGGTCGAAGCCACCGGCCGCGCCGCTGAACAGCGTGGTCGTCGCAAACGATCTCGTCCAGCCCCTGATGGCAGGTGGCGCCGATCTCTCAACCGCGGTGGACGCCGCGCTGCGCGCCTACCTCGACGCGCGCGCGAAGGCGCTTGCCGCAGGTGAGCCGGAGCGGATTCCATTCTGGCTGCGACGTGACGCCGTTCCCTCCGGCGACCTCGAGGACGAGTTGCGCGATCGCGTCATCCAGCGTCGCGCCGCCGAGGAAGAAGCGCACTGATCGCCTCCCGAAGGCGAGGCTGACCATGCGTGCGTTGGTCTTCAAGGATTTCGACGCGGTCGAGCTGGTGGACGTTCCGAAACCCTGCATCGAGCAGCCCGGTGACGCCCTGGTGCGCGTGACCACGACCGCGATCTGTGGCAGCGATCTGCACGTGGTGCATGGGCGCATCCCCGGTATGGCCCCGGGCGGAGTCCTCGGGCACGAGTTCGTCGGTGTGGTCGAAGCCGTCGACGGCGGTGTGCGCCGTTTCACTGAAGGGGATCGCGTCGTCGGCTCGTTCACGATCCCCTGCGGAGCGTGCTGGTACTGCGACCGGCGGCTGTTCAGCCGGTGTCCCGATCAGCGCGTCTTCGGATACGGCTCGTTCTTCGGCGACGTCGCCGGCGCCCAGGCGGAGTACGTGCGTGTGCCCAACGCCGATCTCGTGCTGCACGGTATCGACGACTCGATGGGTGATGAGCGGGCCCTGTTCGTCGGCGACATCTTCACGACCGGGTTCGACTGCGCGAGCGAGGCCCGAATCGAACGAGGAGACGTGGTCGCTGTGGTCGGATGCGGACCGGTCGGCCTGATGGCGATCCTGGGGTCGTGGGGCTTCGAGCCGTCGACCATCTACGCCGTCGACACGGTGTCGCAGCGCCTGGAGATGGCCCAGAGCCTCGGTGCCATTCCTGTGGACGCCAACGACGTCCACGTCCCGAGCTTCATTCAGGATCGCACCGGTGGCCGCGGTGCCGACGCCGTGCTCGAGTGTGTCGGGCTCGTGCCCGCGCTCCTCGATAGCATCGATATCGCCCGAGCCGGCGGGCGGATCAGCGTGATCGGCGTGCACAGCGACCAGGAGCTCGAGCTCCCGCTCAACACGACGTTCGTGAAGGCGATCGACCTCAAGTTCTGCGGCACCGCCAACGTCATCGGCCGCTGGGACGATGCGATGGCAATGGTGTCGAACGGAGTGGCGCAGCCTGACGCGATCATCTCGCATCGCATGAAGCTCGACGACGCGGTGCGCGGCTACGAGCTGTTCGAGCGGCGCGAGGCCCTGAAGGTCGTGATGACGCCGTAGGCAATCACGCCGTGACTCGCCCGCCGGTGACGTCGATGGTGACACCGGTGATCCACGACGAGTGCTCGGTCGCAAGGAACAGCGCGGCGTCGGCGACGTCCTCGACGCTGCCGAGGCGGCCCAACGGGAAGGACCGGCCGAGCTGCTCGCGCGCCGCCGCCGGCATGAGTCGCACGAGACGTTCGGTCTCGATGGCCGATGGAGCGACGCAGTTGATGCGGACGCCGTGGGGCGCGAGGTCGTTGGCGAGATGCCTGGTCAGCATCACGATGCCGGCTTTCGCGGTGGCGTACGCGACCGACGCCCCACCGGGCTGGCGTCCCGCCGTCGATGACATGGTGACAATCGATCCTCGACGCCGCTCGATCATGCCGAGCGCAAAGGTGCGGACCGTGATGTACGTCGCACTGAGGTTGGTGTCGATGACCTCCCGCCAGCGCGCTGCGTCGAGGTCGGCAATCGGTTCCGGACGACCGTCGCCACCCGCGAAGGCGAGCAGGATGGTCGCCGGACCGAAGGCGGCTTCAGCGCCTGCGCGCAGGGCGTCGACCTCCCCCTGGTCGGTGCAGTCGGCCGCGATGCCGACGGCACGGCCACCGGCGGATGTGATCGATGCCACCACGGAATCGAGAGCGGCGCGGTCCCGCCCTGAGACGACGACCGCCGCGCCGAGCTCGGCGAACCGGCGTGCCGACCCCGCGCCGATGCCTCGCGACCCCCCCGTGACCACGACCACCTCATCGCGGAGATCGGCGATGCGTGCTGCAGTTGCCATGCTAATCACTGTACATTACGTACAGTGAAAACTGCAAGATGCCCTCTCGCCACTACCAGCTAGGGCGGCGAGCCGCCGCGATGGACGAGCGCCGAGCTCGAATCGTCGCCGCTGCGCGCGAGGAGCTCCTCAGCGAGCGCCGGTTCACGCTCGACGCGGTCGCCGAACGCGCGGGAGTCTCGCGCGTGACCCTCTACGCGCTCTGTGGCGACCGGGACGCGCTGCTCGAGGCCGTCTACGACGATCTGGCGGCAAGCGGTGGGCTGCTGCGCATTCCCGACGCCTTCGCATTCTCCGATAACGCAAGCGCGCTCGAGACCCTGGTCACGATCTTCTGTCACTTCTACAGCGTCCATCGATCCCTGATCCGGCGGCTTCACGCACTGGGGGCGGTCGGCGCCGGCGAACTGGCCGGTCACGCTGCTCGGAACGCCAGGCGCCGGAACATCCTCGCAGCGCTGCTCCACCGGTCGGGAGTTGATGACGAGCGCCTGCTCGACACGTTGCAGGCGCTCACCAGCTTCGCCTTCATCGATGAGCTCGCCGGTCCCGGGCGAACACCCGACGACGTGGCCGGCGAGGTGGCGAATCTGGTGGGGCTCGCCGTCGCCGATCGCGTTCCCGGCGGGTCGCGAGGCAGACCGGCCGAGCAGGGTCCCGAGTCCGAAACCACCTGAGGCCGCGGCGTCCACGCGTGCGGTGCCACTTTGGCTCAGATGGACTTGACATGGCATCATGAGTGGTGCCATAGTGGCGTCATGGATCTGCGCCCCTATATCGAAACCATTCACCAGCAGCTCGCGGACGCGGCTGAATCCGGCGGTGACGAGGCACGCGCCCTTGCCGACCGCCTCGCCGCGCCTCTGGACGCGGCGATCCGTCTCGCCCTTCAGGACGCGCTCGGGGCCGCCGCGGAAGAGATCACGGTGGAGCTGGCGCCGGGCTCGGTCGAGCTGCGCATTCGCGACCGCAACCCGGAGTTCGTTGTCACCCCGCCGCCGGCTGATCCGTCTCCCAACGATCCGGCTGACGCGGGCTACGACCAAACCTCGATCCAGGTCTCGGCGGGCTCGGGGAACACCGATGACCGCGGGACCTCACGGATCAACCTGCGCATGCCCGACCACCTCAAGGCGAGGGTCGACCAGGCCGCAAGCAGCGAGGGTCTTTCAGTCAATACATGGCTCGTCCGCGCGGCGAGTGTCGCGCTGGATCGAGCAGACCAGGGCGGTCGCCGCGAGGGGCGTGTCTCGCGCGGCGCCGGCCGCTACACCGGCTGGGTCCGGTAACCAATCAGTCCACAGGAGAAAGCCATGCCAACCTTCGACACCCCAAAACCCATCCTCGTCACCCTGGAGCTGGGTGTCGGCGACGTCCGCATCGCGGCAAGCGATCGTACGGACACGACCATTGATGTGCGCCCCACCGACCCCGGCAACAAGTCCGATGTGGCCGCGGCGGCCCAAACACGGGTCGAGTTCTCGGCCGGCAGGCTGCTGATCAAGGCACCGAAGAGCTGGCGTCACTACAGGCCGCGCGGGGGCGGCGACTCGGTGGACGTCCAGGTCGAGCTTCCCGCAGGGTCGCAAATACACGGAGAGACAGGTGTCGCCGCGTTGCACGCCGCCGGGCCGCTCGGGGAGTGCGATTACTCCACCGGCGTCGGTGACCTCAACATCGACCGGGCGGGCCCCGTGCACCTGCGCACCGGAGTCGGTGATATCGCGGTTGACCGGGTATCGGGGCACGCGCAGGTCTCGACTGGATCCGGTGCGGTGCGAATTGGGTCGGTTGACGGCACCGCCGTGGTCAAGGGAGCCAACGGCGATACCTGGATCGGCGTCATCTCGGGCGACCTGAGGGTGATCACCGCCAACGGCTCGATCGACGTCGAGCACGCGCGCGCCTCAGTCGTTGCCAAGACCGCGAATGGGGATGTGCGCTTCGGCGCGATTGAGGCGGGAACCGTGGTCGCGCAAACGTCGCTCGGCAAGGTGGAGATCGGGATCGCCGAGGGGGTGGCGGCGTGGCTGGACGTCAACACCAACTTCGGCAAGGTGTCCAACCACCTCGACGCGACGACCGCGCCTGAGCCGGGGAACCAGACCGTCGAAGTTCGTGCTCGGAGCACCTTCGGCGATATCACCATCCGTCGCTCGACGCCGAGCACGACTGTGGCGGCGGCGCTATGAGCGCCCCGGCGGTACGAGTCGTCGGGCTGCGCAAGGCGTTCGGCGAAAAGGTGGTGCTTGACGGCATCGACCTCGAGATCGCCGGTGGGAGCGTGTTCGCGCTGCTCGGACCCAACGGAGCGGGCAAGACGACGACTGTGCAAATCCTCTCGACGCTGATCCGCGCTGATGCTGGTGCAATCGAGGTTGCCGGCTTCGACGTCGGCCGCGAGCCGCAGGCGGTTCGCGATGCGATCGGTGTCACCGGCCAGTTCTCGTCGGTCGACTACCTCCTCACGGGCAGGGAGAACCTGCTGCTCATGGCCGATCTCCACCACCTCGACCGGCGCGCCGGTCGCCTGCGGGTCGACGAACTCCTCGAACGATTCGACCTGGTGGAGGCGGCCGGGCAGATGGTCATGAAGTACTCGGGGGGCATGCGGCGACGACTCGATCTCGCCATGACGCTGCTCGGCGAACCCCGAATCATCTTCCTCGACGAGCCGACCACCGGGCTCGATCCTCGCAGCCGCCACACCATGTGGCAGATCACGCGAGAGCTCGTCGCCGGCGGCGTGACCGTTCTGCTCACCACCCAGAACCTGGATGAGGCCGACCAGCTCGCCGACCGGATCGGCGTCCTCGACCAGGGGCGGATCGTCGCCGAGGGCACGCCGAATCAACTCAAGCGGCGCATCCCCGGCGGCCGTGTCCGGCTCCACTTCCGCGATGCCGCGGATGTCGGCGCCGCTGCGAGCGTGCTCGGCGCGGAGTCAATCGACGACGACGCGCTCGTCCTCGATATTCCCACCGACGGCACGCCGCGCTCGCTCCGAAGCCTGCTCGATCAGCTCGACGAGCGTGCTCTCGGGGTCGAGAGCGTCACCGTGGAGACGCCGGACCTCGATGACGTCTTCTTCGCCCTGACCGGCGCTCCACATCACACACTCGAGGAATCGGCATGAGCACCTCCGCCTTTGCGATGCGCGACTCCGCAACCATGCTCCGGCGCGACATCAAGCACTCGCTTCGCTATCCGATCCTGTCGATCAGCGGCTTGATGGTTCCGGTGTTCCTGCTGCTCCTGTTCGTCGGCGTGTTCGGCAACACCCTGCGGGCCGGTCTGGGAGCCGCAACACCCGCTGGGGGCCGCTACATCGATTACCTCGCTCCGGGCATTCTCGTGATGACCGCGGGCGCCGCGGCTGCGGCGACGGCGATCAATGTCTGCATCGACATGAACGAAGGCATCATCGCCCGCTTTCGCACCATGGCGATCACGCGCACGTCCGTGTTGATCGGGCAGGTGCTCAGCAGCCTGATCCGTACGCTGATCAGCGGCGCGCTTGTCGTTGCGGTTGCCATCGGGCTCGGCTTCCGTCCGACGGCGACAGTGGTCGAATGGCTTGCGGCTGCAGGCGTCTTCGCGATGCTGACGCTCGCACTCACCTGGCTGACGATTGCCTTCGGCCTCCAAGCGAAGACACCCGCCGGCGCAAACAGCCTGTCGTTGATTCCGCAGTTTCTGCCCTTCATCAGCAGCGCCTTCGTGCCGACTGCGTCGATGCCCGCAGGAGTGCGCTGGTTCGCAGAGAACCAGCCGTTCACCTCGGTCATCAACACCCTGCGCGGTCTTCTCACCGGGACCCCGATCGGCAACGCCGCGATCATCGCTACAGCGTGGTGCGTGGGCTTAACCGTGGTCGGCTATGTGTGGGCACACGTTCGGTACAACCGGTACGTGACTCGCTAGCTGCAAAGCTTGGGTGTCCCAGGGGATGGAGTCGAACTATCGGTACACGGTTTTATTTCCCGCTGGCTGGCGCTCTGTCCTGCCCCAAGAGCGCGCTGTCATCCGCCGCCTGGCGGGCAGATGCCTCGCACGACACCTGCACACCGCAGGAAGTCGGCGCAACTTCCTACCACGACGCTGAGGAAGAAGAGAACCGCAAGGACACCGGCGATAAGCACCATCGCGTGCTGCCATCGATACTGGGAAGGCTTGGGCGTGTGCCTGACGTGACGCCACAACCAATCGCCCCGGCCGACGTGCTCATACGCGGGAGCCCAGCCCGGCGCCTGACCGAGGAAGCGGAGTTCAGCTCCGCAGGTTCGACACGTAAGCCTGTCGGACGGCGCACCTTCCTGGTTCGGTGTCTCGCTCAAGCTACCCCTTGCCGCCCCCTGAATCGCTGGAACGGCAAACGATACCGGCTATGCGCCCTCCCTGTTCGGCGTGGCCAGGGTCTTATTCGTCCTGAAAGCCAGCGGGTTCTGAGCCCGATGGCCGCGTGGCTGTCGTAGGCTCACCTCATGGGCACGGTCGCCCTTTCGGCTCGGCTAGTGCGAAAGGGCTCACCAAACGATCCCACGCTCACTATCACTACGAGATCGATTGTCAGTTTGGGAAGCGGATCAAGCAGCGCGGATACGACACTCCGGGTACAAGCGGTCACAGGGCTTTGTCGACGCTGCGCCGCCCTCGCATCTCAGCGAGTTGGGGACCTCTCGGCGAACGGCAGTCGTTAGCATGGCCCACTGACCCAGAAACCCATTCCCTTTCTGAAGGCACCCATCGGTCCCAAAAAGCCGCTGGGGCAAGTCAGTTCTGTCCGCCGCGAGCATCGACGAGGATCGTACGAGTTGCAGCCAGCGGCCACCCGGCGAGCCCAGATGTTCGCGATGGCTTTCGTCGTGGCTGTCAAACGCTCGATCGGCACCTGTGTCGCCGCCAATCTAGGGGTCGAACCCCTTACTGCCTCAAGGCTTTGTGTGGTCCCAGGGGATGGAGTCGAACCATCGGTACACGGTTTTACAGACCGCTGCCTTGACCACTTGGCTACCCTGGGACGGAAGGGATTCCGCTTGAAGCTCGCCCGCCACAACGCCCGGTCCTACCCCGCCGTCCGAGAGCCGAACATGGCCGCTGCGCCAGCCGGCCGAGCCTGCCAATAGTATCCAGCGCGGTCGTCCGAACCATCATCGCGGCCGCAGTAAGCTTCCCACCCGATGCCCGACGTTGATCTCGCGACCGCCGACGGACAGGACCGGTACGTCCCGACCGCAACCAGAGACATCACTTCCGCGGGCCACGAAGGCGTGTACGAATGGATCGCCGAGCACCTCGTCAAGGAGGGGATGAGGGCGCTCGATTTCGGCTGTGGGACCGGATACGGCGCCGCCATGATGGCCAGGGCGGGAGCCACGGCCGACGGTGTCGACAGTTCGCCGGCCGCCATCACATACGCAACCGAGAACTACGGTGGTCAAGGCCTTCGGTTCTTTGTCGCAGACCTGGTGAAACCGCTGCCGGATGTGGTCGCCCCCAGGTCATATGACCTGGTCGCCAGCTCCGAGGTCCTCGAGCACGTCGTCGACCCGTTCGTCTACGTGCGAGCCATGGCGGAGAGTCTCAACGACGGTGGTGTGTGCTTTGTCGGCACCCCGAACCGGCTGTGGTCGTTCGAGCACGTGCCAGACGGGCATCTGCTCGCCCGTTCGCACGTCATGGAGTTCACGCCACCGGCGCTGACCGCGCTGCTCCGGACGGTCTTCGACGAGGTGAGCCTGATGCTGCGCGTCTTCCCGGACGGCGCGATGAACGTCGGAGCGCCGCCGGTTGACGCCCAACCATCGCCTGCGCGACGGCCCCGCCCACAGGTGGTTCGGGCCTCCGCAGCGCTCGTTCGGAAGGTCGCGCCCGGTGCCGTCGAGCGGATCAAGCGTGCGATCGAGCCGGCGCCGGCTGTCGCGCCTCCAGCGGAGCCACCGCCCCCACAGGAGTGGCTCGCCTCGGACATCGTCTGGGCGCCGGTTGACGACCCGACCGTGGACATGGACCGAGCCGTCGGTCTCGCCGCCGTGTGTCGCAAACCCCGCCGGGACTGTCGCGGGAGCGACTGAGGCCCACAGTCGCTCGTCCTCAGCGGCGGGTCACTGGGAGCACGCTGCGCAGGCCCGGATCGTTCAAATAGCGGGTGACCACGCCGAGGGCCTCGTCGGGCCCTCCGGCGAGGGAATCGGCGAACCACCCTCCGTCGTAGGGTGCGCTGACTTCTTTGAGCATCTCCGCGGCGGGCTGGTGCCGCGGTGGCGGGGTGCCCGGGACGAGCTTGTACGCGAGGATGACCCGGTTCCCCGCGCGCACGATGCCGACCTCCGCGATCACGTCCCAGCGGGTGAGGCTGCTGTACGGGTACTGGCGCTGAACCAGGCCGTCGCGGGTGAGCTCCAGCGCCGGCCGGAGGACCACTGCCGTGGTCGCCAGTCCGATCAGCGGGGCGGCGATGATGAACCACCCGATGGTGGCGCCGATGAGCAGGCAGATGATCCCGGCGAGCTCCGTGACCGCGAGGAGCGGGAGCACGAGCGCGACCGGTCGCCTGGCCCGGAACACGATCCTCCCCCGACGAATCGTCAGCGAGGCGGGGAGCTCGGCGGGGCTGGGCAGCTCGGTCATCGAATCGATCCTAGCCGTCCCTGCCATCCTTCCCGGATGCTCCTCGACGTCGGATCGGTCCTGGGCGGCATCGGGCTGGCGGTGGTCGCGTTCGTGGTGGTGATCCTCGTCTGCGTCGTGATCCTCCGGTTGCTCGCCGTGATCCTGCCCTCCTATGAGGACCGCGACGCCCCGGCGGTCGCGGCCGAGCCGGACTCCTCGGAGGAGGGCGCTCCGTCGGGTCCCGCGCGGGTCAGCGACGGAACCGAGGAACGTCGGGAATGAGCGTGGGGGCTTGCGCTCCCACGCCCGGACCGCTAACATTCATAAGCGATCCTTTATGAAAGATTCCTTTATGGGTTCCGACGCCCCGTCGCGGCCGCCGCGCCGCGCGCTTCCCGGGAGCATCGCCGCCGGAGCGAGCGACCTCTCGGTCCACTTCGAAGGCCTTGCCAACCCGACGAGGCTGCTCATCGTCGAGCGGCTCGCGGCGACCTCCGAGATGCGTGTCTCCGAGCTCGCGGATTTCTGCCAGGTGAGCCAGCCACGCATGAGCTGGCATCTGCGCATCCTCCGCAGAGCGGAGGTGATCCGCACGCGGCGCGAGGGTCGCGAGGTGTTCTGCCGCCTCGACCGCGAGGCCATCGCCACGCATTTCAAGAGCTTCGCTCGGCTCATCTCCTCAGCAGGGGTGCCCGCCGAGATCACATCAACAACACCGATACACGAGGGCGCGTCGTGAGCAACAAGGTCAGAGTCGCGATCATCGGCGTGGGCAACTGCGCCTCGTCGTTTGTCCAGGGACTCGAGTACTACAAGCACGCAGACGAGAACGACACGGTGCCGGGGCTCATGCACGTGAACCTGGGCGGCTACCACATCTCCGATATCGAGATCTCCGCGGCTTTCGACATCGATGTCCTGAAGGTCGGCAAGGACGTTTCCGAGGCGATCTTCAGCGGTCTGAACAACACCGTGAAGTTCAGCGACGTTCCGAAGTTGAACATTCCCGTCCTGCGGGGCATGACCCACGACGGGCTCGGCAAATACCTGTCTGAAGTCATCACCAAGGCACCCGGCTCCACGGTCGACATCGCCCAGGTGCTCAAGGACACCGGCACCGACGTGGTGGTCAACTACCTCCCGGTCGGCAGCGAGGCGGCAACCCGTTGGTACACCGAGCAGATCCTCGAGGCGCCGTGCGCAATGGTGAACTGCATGCCGGTGTTCATCGCGCGAGAGGACTACTGGCAGGCGCGCTTCCGCAAGGCGGGCGTGCCCATCATCGGCGACGACATCAAGTCGCAGGTCGGGGCAACCATCGTGCACCGCGTCCTTACCCACCTGTTCCGTGACCGCGGCGTCGAGCTCGAGAACACGTATCAGCTCAACTTCGGCGGCAACACCGACTTTCTCAACATGCTCGAACGCGAGCGTTTGATGAGCAAGAAGATCAGCAAGACCAACAGCGTGCAGTCACAGCTGGCCACGCCCATGGAGAAGGATCACATCCACATCGGCCCGTCGGACTACGTGCCCTGGCTCAACGATCGCAAGTGGGCGTTCATCCGCCTCGAAGGCAAGTCCTTCGGGGACGTGCCGCTCAACGTCGAGTTGAAGCTCGAGGTGCACGACTCACCGAACAGCGCCGGCATCGTCATCGATGCGGTCCGCTGCTGCAAGCTCGGACTTGATCGCGGCCTCAGTGGCACGCTCGAAGGTCCCGCCTCGTACTTCATGAAGTCACCCCCGCGCCAGGTCTCGGACGACGAAGCCCACCGCGCCACCGAAGAGTTCATCGCCGGTGTCGAGGTGATTGGAGGCCGGCGCAACGGCCGGGTCGCCGACGTCCTGCCCGCAGTTGAGCAGGCGGAACCCGCCACACCCGCGACGAATTAGTCCGCCGGGCGAGCGGGAGCCGACAGCGTTGATGCAGGCCGGCGACGTGGCGGTCAAGACGGGCGTCCCGCCGCCCGCGGCGCGCGACCCGATGCTGGCGTACTACGCCTACCGCGGGGCGGAGGCACTGGTCGGTCTGCTCCCACAATCGGTGTCGTACTGGCTCGGCGATCGCGCCGCCGACGCGCTCCTGGCCACCGTGCCGAGCCGGTTCGACGGCCTGCGCGACAACCTTCGCCACGTCATTCCGACGATCGGCGAACGGCCGCTCAAGCGACTGGTCCGCCGCAACCTCCGCAACCTCACCCATGGCTGGGTGGATGTGATGGAGATGTCGTTCCGACGGACCGACCTGCCGTCGCGGATCGACATCCAGGACCTCTACCACTTCGAGGATGCCATCGCGCGGGGCAACGGCGTGGTTGTCGCGTCGATGCATTTCGGGTCCTGGGAGGTCGGCCTGGCCGGCTGGAACAAGATGGGCCACAAGATGGCGCTGGTCGCCGAGGTGCTCCGCCCCAAACAACTCTTCGACCGCGTGGTCGGAGCACGGAGCGCGCAGGGCGTCCACATCATTCCGCTCAACACGCAGGCGATGCGCGCGGGCGATCCGCAGGTGGCGCGGAGGCTCGGCGCTGCGTCGATGCGCGAGGTGTTCAAGGTGCTCCGCTCCGGCGGTGTCGTGGCCATGGCGCTCGACCGCGATCTGATCGGGAACGGCGAGCCGCTCGAGTTCTTCGGTACCCCCGCGCCGATCCCGATCGGGACGGTCGAGATCGCCATCCGAGCCGGCGCCGCCATCGTCCCAATCCTGCTCTTCCGCAACCGCTATCGGGTCGACGCGATGGTGTATCCCGAGATCCGGTACTCCGCGGACGCGCCGAGGGACGCAGAGGTGCGCAAGACTTCGCAGATGCTGCTGCGCATCTTCGAGGGGGCGATCCGCGAGCACCCCGAGCAATGGCACGTCCTCGATCCCATCTGGCCGGCGACCGGGACGCGATGAAGATCTGCCTGGTCTCCCCGTACGACTTCATGCATCCAGGGGGGGTCACCGAGCATGTCCGGCACCTCTCGGCCAAGCTGCGGGCGCGCGGCCACGACGTGACCGTGCTCGCACCCTCGAGCCGCGTTGGCGATGACCACGGCATCCCCGGGTACGTGCGCATCGGACGGAGCGTTCCGGTGCGCACCAACGGATCCGTGGCTCGCATCGCACTGTCGTTCCACTTGGTGCGGCGCGTGCGAGCGTTGCTCGACGAGAACCATTTCGACGTCGTCCACTATCACGAGCCCCTCGTGCCCTCGCTGCCGATCACGGTGTTGCGATTCCACAGCGGCGCTAACGTCGGCACCTTCCACACCATGGCCCGGCGCAACCTCGGGTACTACTACGGCAGGCCGTTTCTCAAGCGCTATTTCAACCGTCTCCATGTGCATGTTGCGGTGAGCGTGCCCGCGCGGGACTTCATCGCGCGCTACTTCGAGGGTGAGTACCGGGTTGTCCCGAACGGCATCGACTGCTCTCGGTTCAATCCCAACCATGTCCAGCTCGACGAGCTGCGCACCCCCGGCAAGGCGACGATCCTGTTTGTGGGTCGCCTCGAGTCGCGCAAAGGTTTGCCGACCTTGCTCGAGGCCTACGGTCAGCTGCGCCGTCATCGCATGGACGCGCGTCTCGTCGTGGTCGGCGATGGCCCGATGCGATGGGGCTACGAGAGTCAGGTCGCGGCCATGGGCATCCCCGACGTCGAGTTCGCGGGCCGGGTGTCCGCGGAGCTGCTGCCGCGCTACTACGCGTCCGCCGACATCTTCTGCGCCCCGGCGACCGGCGGCGAGAGCTTCGGGATCGTGCTCCTGGAGGCGATGGCCAGTGGGGTTCCGGTGATCGCGTCTTCCATCCCGGGGTTCAGCAGCGTGATCCTCCATGACGTGGACGGCGTGCTGGTTCCACCGCGCCATCCAAAAGAGTGGGCGGCGGCGCTCGGGGCGCTGCTCGACGACCCGGCGCGACGCATCGCGATGAGCGAGCGCGGGCTCGTCAAGGCGCAGCTGTATGACTGGGAACACGTCGTCGACGAAGTTCTCGACGTGTATCGCGTGGCGCGTGAACGTGCCGGCGCGAGCACGGTGGTATCCGGTGTTCACGTCCAGGCTCCAGGACTGGGTTAGGTCCGGCGCGCGACGCGTCGTTCCTGCACTCCGCGCGCTGCACCTGACACCGAACATCCTGACCATGCTCGGGTTGTGTATCTGCGCAGGCTCTGCGGTGCTGATCGCCCTCGGGTTTCTCCTCCCCGGCGGCGTGCTGCTGCTGATTGCCAGTGGGTTCGACATTCTCGATGGCGCGCTGGCGCGGGTGACCGGCCGCGAGCAGAGCTACGGAGCGTTTCTCGACTCGACCGTGGACCGCTACGCGGAAGCGATGACGTCCATCGCGCTCCTCTACTACTTCATCTTTCACGGCCATCACACGCTCGAGCCGATGCTCGTGGTCTTTGCGCTGACCGGATCGCTGCTCGTGTCCTACGTCCGAGCGCGCGCGCAGTCCCTCGGCTTCAACGGCGACGGCGGGCTGCTGGCTCGTCCTGAGCGTGTGGTCATCACGGTCATCGGTCTGGTGATCGCGCCGCTGCTGATCTGGGCACTCTGGATCCTTGCGATCCTGACCAACATCACCGCGGTGCAGCGGATCTGGGTCGTCTGGCAGCAGGCACGCCGCCTCGCGGCGGAGACCCGCAGCGCATCGGGCGTGCCAACGGGATAACGGCCTCACGGGAGCGAGAGGTCCATTCGTGGATCCTCGGCGATGCCATCTCGCCGGATCTCGAAGTGCAGGTGCGGCCCGGTCGCGTTGCCACTTGACCCGACGGTACCGATCAGCTGACCTCGGACCACAACGTCGCCGCTCGCGACCAGCACGGAGTCGAGGTGGCCGTACAGGCTGCTGAGACCGCCGCCGTGATCGATGACCACGTGCAAGCCGTATCCCGTGGCCGACACGATGACCGTGGCGATGCCCGGGAGCGTCGCCATCACGGGCGTGCCCCGCGCCGCCGCCAGGTCGATCCCCGAGTGCCAGTGGCCGCCGGGGCACGCACGATCCACGGGTTCGAAGGCAAAGCTGGTGCATCCGAATCCCTGCGACACCCACGAGTGCGCCAGCGGTTTGGCGAAACCCACCCCGGTGGAGTTCATCCCCGCGGCACCGCTGGCGAACGCCGTTCCCCCGCACAATCCCAGAGCGAGCAGCACCGTGACCGCGGCAGCGGCGCGGATCACAACGCCGTGCGATGGCGCACCACATGGTGTGCGGGGGCCATCGCCTTGTGCATCGACCGCCGGACGTGGCGCATCGCGGTGTGTGCGTTGGTCTCGACATGCGTGGCGGCGTGGAGCGTTCCCGGGACCTTGAGCACGATCCAGAGGATCGCCAGCGCGAACAGGCTCTCGGCGATGCCGCTCCCGGCGCCGAACCCGACCGCCGTCGCGACCCTGAGGATGATCAGCTGCACGGCCTGCATGAACACCGCGACCATGAACAGACGCAGCCAGGTATATGCATAGCGGCGCGTGTCGGGCAGCGCCGAGCACAACGCCGCGAGGGGCGCCAGCACTACGAGTATGTCGAGCATCGCGGTTCGGATCACGTACGAGAGCATCAGAATCACGACGGCCACGACCACGCCGAGCGCGAAGACCGCGTGGAACAGATCCTGTGAACCCTGGATGATCGACACGGTCGCGGCGCTCATCGACCCCGACCAGGGGAGTGTGTCGATGGTCAGCGGCCCGCCGAGCGACTGCGCCACCCCGCCGATCGCGTTGTTGAGATCAATCGCCATCTGAATGAAGTACATCGACCCGTGCACCATGACGATCGCCGCCATGACGCGCGGGATCACCAGGTGGAGCGCGTAGCGCGCGTGGATCGAGTGCTCGAAGATGCTCCGGAGCGATGCGTACAGCAGGACCGCGCCGACGAGCACGTCGGCGACCAGCGCGAGCGCCCCGTTCAGGTGCGCGATGGCCGGGTTTGCCGTCAAAGGGCGAATGCCGGATCCGATCGGGTCGACGGTTGTGAAGAGATAGCGGCTCAGCTCGGCGTTGATGTCGGTTCGCGCGGTCGCGATGAAGTGCGACAGCACGCCGGTCAGCAGCTGGAGGATCGTGCCGAGGGGATCGCGGATCCCCTGCACGATCCCCGGAACCGATTGCATCAGGCGCGCTCAGTGGATCGTCGCTGGGACACTGGCGATCAACGCGTGGGTCAGCGTTCCCGCCACCTCGACACCGATGGTGCCGAAGACGATGCGGCCGATCCACTTCTTCGCCTGCGCAACACTGGATGGATCGACCGCCACGATCTTGTACATGAACGCGATGAGGAATGCGAGCGCGCCGACGCTCGCGAGCAGGCCTTGCGCGATGAGGATCCAGTTGTCGATGAGCGCCTTGAGCTGAGTCACGATGGACGACCTCCGATAGACGTGATTCGGGATCGGTCGCCCCTCCGGCCGTTCCGGGTGAGCACCCGGACACTCAGCAGACTATACGGATTTGTGTATATCTGTCAAGCGATAGACTCGCCGCCGTCCTGCGCTTCCGGAGGCTCATGACCCTCGCTGCATTCGCTCGCCAACCCCTGCTGTTCGGTGCTTCTCCGATCCATCCGCTGGAGCGGCTCACCGCGTCGCTGGGCGGCGCCGAGGTGTGGGCGAAGCGCGAGGACTGCAACAGCGGCTTGGGGTTCGGAGGCAACAAGACCAGGAAGTTGGAGTACCTGGTTGCCGACGCCATCGCTCAAGGCTGCGACACGCTGGTGTCGATCGGTGGCGTCCAGTCCAACCACACTCGTCAGGTCGCCGCGGTGGCCGCGCGCATGGGCATGCGCTGCGTGCTCGTCCAGGAGAGCTGGGTCGACTGGCCCGATCCCGTCTATGACAAGGTTGGCAACATCCTGCTCAGCCGCATCCTCGGAGCGGACATCAGGATGGTGAAGGAAGGATTCGGTATCGGTTTCAAGGCGAGCTGGGAGCAGGCGCTCGACGACGTGAGGGCTGCCGGTGGCAAGCCATATCCGATTCCGGCCGGCGCGTCGGATCATCCCCTTGGAGGTCTGGGATTCGCCCGCTGGGCACAGGAGGTGGCGGACCAGGAGCGAGCGCTGGGGGTGTTCTTCGACACCGTCGTTGTGTGCTCGGTCACCGGGAGCACCCAGGCCGGGATGATCGCCGGTTTTGCGACCCAGGAGCGATCCCGCCGGGTCATCGGCATCGATGCATCCGCGAAGCCCCACGACACACTCGACCAGGTGACCCGCATCGCCCGACAGACGGCCGAGCTGATCGAAATTGGTCGTGATCTGCGCGGCGACGAGATCATCCTGGACGCTCGATACCACGCCGGGACGTACGGGATCGCCGACGAGCGGACTGTCGAGGCCATCAAGCTCGGTGCGCGCCTGGAGGGGATGATCACCGATCCGGTCTATGAGGGCAAATCCCTGGCGGGCATGATCGACATGATCACGAGCAGGGAGATTGACCCTTCCGCAAGGGTGCTCTACGCCCACCTCGGTGGGCAGCCGGCACTCAACGGATACAGCTCCCTCTTCTCCTGATCCAGGGACCTGTAGGTCCATCCCGACGCATCAAAACTTGTACTAATCTCAGCATCACTGACAAGAACACGTGAGGAGAGACGCCGTGGCCGGAGAGAAGTCTCGGGGAGCCCCGAAGCGCCAGGGTAAGAAGCCGAAGGCTGCCGCAATCGCCAAGGCGGCAAAGAAAGCGGCCGCCCAGACTGCAGCGCAGGCGCCCGCCGAGCGCTGACCTCCAGAGAGGTCCTGCTCGACGTCAGCCGGCTTCGGCGGCCATCGAGCGCTTCCGGAGTTTGTTGCGCTCATCCGCGTTGAGCACGCGTTTACGCATGCGGATGCCCACAGGGGTGACCTCGACGAGCTCGTCGTCGATGATGAAATCGAGGCACTCCTCGAGCGACATCTTCCGCGGCGGCACGAGGCGGATGGTCATGTCCTCGGTGGATGACCGGATGTTGGTCTTCTGCTTCTGCTTGGTCACGTTGAGATGGATGTCACCGGGTCTGCGGTTCAGGCCGACGATCATGCCTTCGTAGACGGGCGTCCCCGGCGCGATGAGCGGCTGCCCTCGTTCCTGCAGCGTGACCAGACCGTAGGCGACGGCCACGCCCGGCTGACTCGCGGTGAGCACGCCGGTGCGCGTCGTCGTCGGCAACGCCCAGGTGCGTTCCCAGCCGAGGAGGCGCGTTGCCATCACCCCGGTGCCGCGGGTGAGGGTCAGGATCTGGCTGCGCAACCCGATGAGCGCACGGGTGGGTGCGTGGTACGTCAATCGCACCCCGCCGCCGGCGTCGGTGCGCATCGCGGTCATCTTGGCGCCTCGAGTTCCGAGCGCATCGGTGATGGCGCCGACCACTTCTGCGGAGCAGTCGATGACGCAATCCTCGACCGGTTCCACACGCTCGCCGGAGATCTCCTTGGTGATGACCGCCGGTCGTGAGACCTCGAACTCGTAACCCTCGCGGCGCATGGTCTCGATGAGGATGGCGAGATGCAATTCGCCGCGTCCGCTGACGTCGAAGATGTCCGCGGTGGGTCCGTCCTCCACTCGGAGCGCGACGTTGGTGAGCAACTCGCGCTCGAGCCGAGCACGCAGCTGCCGTGAGGTGCTACTCACGGTCGCCTCGCGTCCCGCGAGCGGCGACTGGTTCACCGAGAACTGCATCCGCAGCGTCGGCTCGCCGATTTCGAGCCGTGGCAGGGCCTCCGGCGATTCAGCGTCGGCGATGGTGTCTCCGATCGCAACCGCCGCGATGCCCGACAGATAGACGATCTCGCCTGCGGACGCGGACTCCACCGAAAGACGCTGGAGCGCCTCGACGGTGAGCACGGTCGCGATTCGTTCCACCTTCCCGACGCCGGTCGCGGTGCAGCAGACGACGCTCTGACCGGGATGGACCGTGCCCCGCTGTATGCGTCCCAACGCGAGCCGGCCGCTCCAGTTGTCGTGGTCGAGATTGCTCACGAGCATCTGCAACGGGCCGTCAGGGTCGGCAAGGGGTGGCGGCACCTGCTCGATGATGGCGTCAAGCAGGGGCTCGAGGGTCACCCCCGCGTGGATGAGATCCGCGGTGGCGGTGCCTTCACGTGCGTTGGTGTAGAGCACTGGCGCGTCCAGCTGCCACGACTCCTTGGCGAGCTCGAGCAGCAGGTCGTGGGTGGCCTCGACCGTCTCCGCGGGTTGGGCGTTGGTGCGGTCGATCTTGTTCACGACGATGATCGGCTGCAGGCCGAGCGCGAGTGCCTGGCGAAGCACGACCCGCGTCTGCGGCATCGGCCCCTCTGCTGCGTCGACAAGCAACAGGCAGCCGTCCGCCATCCCGAGAACGCGTTCGACCTCGCCGCCGAAATCCGCGTGGCCCGGGGTGTCGATGATGTTGAGCTTGATCCCGTTGTAGCGAACCGACGTGGTCTTGGCGAGGATGGTGATCCCCTTCTCGCGCTCGAGATCGTTCGAGTCCATGATGAGCTCGCCCACCTGCTCGTGGGCGGCGAAAACGCGCGACTGCTTCAGCAGGGCATCGACGAGCGTGGTCTTGCCATGGTCGACGTGCGCGATGATCGCGACGTTGCGAATGTCTGCCCGGCGCTTTTCGCCGGCCACGACTGGAGGTGGCACCTCTCGATTCTGACCGCCAGGCGTTCATCGCCCGCCCGTCACCCACTGCAGGAACTGCTGAATATGGGCTGCGAGGGCGGTTTCGAGCTCGTGGAGCACCGAGTACTGGCCACTGGCGGTCGCCGCCGTATTTGCGTTCAGCTGCTTGAACAGCCCTGACAGCGGCGAGGTCAGACCACCGAGCGGTCCGGCATTCGTGACCGCGGACGGACTCGCCACCGGGAGGGCAGGCCCAGCCCCAGGCGTCGCCGTCGCCACGGCCGGAGGTGCCCAGCTGATGTAGCGACCTGGCGTTGGAGGCTGCGCGCCGGCGTGGACGGCGAATGCGACCACGCCTCCGGCCGCAGCCACACCGATCAGGATTCGGAACCGGTGAATACCTGGCATGGGCTACCTCCAAAGATCCTGCTTTGACGGTCGCCCCTCCGGCCGCACCGGACGGATCCGGCTTCCAGAAAAGTATACGGATTTGTGTATGGAGTGCGCAGGCCGTGCACGCCCTTGACGCGCAGCTCACACGCCTATATTCACGCGGTGAACACGGCGAGAACGGTCCTGCTCTATGGTGTCGGGGCGGTCGCCGGCATCCTCCTCGGCCTCGCTGCCGGGCAGGTCACAACCGCGTGCACCGGGTCGTGCGCCGGCACGCAACCACGATTCGCCATCTGGCAGAGCAGCTTCATCGGACTGGGAGGCGCGGTCGTGGTGCTGATCGCCTGCGCGCTGCTCGAAGAGGAATTCATCCCGGTCACGCGACAGTGGCTCCGCACGGCGATGCGCCGACTGACCGCCGACCGGAGCAAGCGGTAGGCGAGCTAGGCGCGCGGGCGGTCTTGATCCGGGGTAGGCCGGATACCCGGGCGCGATCTGCGCGGAACCTCATTCGAGTTCCGGCGCATGTCCGCACCGGTGAAGAGCGAAGGTGAGACGATTCAAGAGTGGCCGACCCTGTTTCGCTGACCCTCCCGGCGATGGGCGAGTCGGTCTCGGAAGGAATCGTGTCCCGCTGGCTCAAGGCGGTGGGTGACAGCGTCGAGGAAGGCGAGCCCGTTGTCGAGGTGACCACCGACAAGGTTGATGTCGAGGTCCCCGCACCGGCAACCGGTCAGCTGATCGAGATCGTCGCGGCCGAAGGTGAGACCGTCGCCGTCGGCGCGACCCTTGCGGTGATCGCCCCGGGGGCCGCGGCCACGCCTGCCCCCTCACCGATTGCCGCTGCACCTGACCCACAGGTCGAGCCTGCCCCGTCTCCCGCGAGCGCTGCGGCACCGCAGCCACCTGCTGAGCAGGCCCCGTCGCCGCCGACCCGCGCAGAGGACGTACCAGCCCCTGAGCCGCCGCCACTCCCCGAGGCGGTCCCCATCGCCCCCACACCCGGTACTGCGCCGGACGGCGCCGATGTCAATGCCGCGCCGCTCGCGCGCAGGGCGGCCGCGAAGAACGGCGTCGATCTTCGCGCCATACACGGATCGGGTCCCGGCGGCATCGTGACCAAGGCAGACGTGCTCGGCGCCAAGACCGGCGCTGATCCGCGACACGACGCCACCGTGCGGGTCGTCGACGGCGAACACGCCGAGCCCATCAAGGGCCCGGCGGCGGCCCTCGTGGACTACATGGAGCGCAGTCGCGACATCCCCACCGCAACGTCGTTCCGAACCGTCGGGGTCGACGTGCTCGACAGCCGCCGGCGCCAGCTCAACACCGCGCTCGCCGCCGGCGGCAACGCGGGCAAGGTGTCGTTCACCCACCTGATCGGATACGCCATCGCACGGGCCGCCGCCGCGAGTCCCGCGATGTCGACTCATTTCGCACGGACCGACGATGGCAAGCCCGCACGCGTCGCGGGGCCGGTGCACCTTGGTCTGGCGGTGGACAGCGTCCGCAAGGACGGTTCACGTTCGCTCGTCGTCCCGGTCATCCGCAACGCCTCGGAGCTCCCCTTCAAGGAATTCCGCGACGAGTACGAGCGCCTGATCGAACGCGCCCGAACCAACACGCTCTCCGC
>DASZJB010000037.1:0-1557 GCA_035948615.1 Candidatus Dormiibacterota bacterium | reverse complement strand
AGTGAGTATTTGATGCCCGTAATCTTCCCGAGCTTCGCGCGCGACTGGGGAGACAGTCTGTTGCGAGCGGTTACCAATCGTGGTATCCGCATCGGCCGCATCACCGAGATGTGGAGTGCCTATGCGTCGCTGGCCGAGGCGGAGAACCGTCAGGCCTTCGTCCGGACCCTCAGATCGGTCATCGACCCCGGTGGTCAATCGGTGAGCGCTCTGGATCGCCTCTACCTGGCTTCGTCAATGCCGACGTTGATCATCTGGGGCGACCGGGACGACATCATCCCGGTCAGCCATGCGCATGCTGCATGTGATGCGATTCCTGGGTGCCGACTGGTGATTATCGAGGGCGTGGGCCACTTCCCCCAGATCGAAGCGCCAGAACAGTTCGTCGCTGCACTCGAGGATTTCGTGGACACCACGGAACCAGCTCGTCTGGATGCCAAGGACCGCCAGCGAATGCTCAAAGAGCGACTGGTCCCGTCCCAGCACTAACCGTCCTGACCCTGATACCGCGGACTCTCATGGCGGTCGGGGACATCGCATTGAGCCGGATTCACAGCGTGCGTGTCGTCACACGGCGTCGGAACGCAGTTCGCCGTGGTCGCGACAGTTGGCCACCCAGCCGGTGGGGATGACCGTCACCGTCATGCGTCGGCCGCACTCGGAGCAGAAGCGTGGCGGGTCGAGGTTGCGCCCGCACCCGTGGCATTCCGACAGCGATTTGCCGCAGCCGGTGCAGTGGGTGGCCACGGGCATGAGGCGGGACCTGCCTTTGAACGTGCGACTCAGATGGCGGCGCTGAGCGCGCCGATCGGCATGCGGAGGTCGTCGAGCATCTGGAGGTCCTCGTCGGCGGAGCGACCGAGGGTTGTGAGGTAGTTACCGACGATCAGCGCGTTGATGCCGGCCGTCATGCCGATGGCCTGGAGGTCGCGCAGCGTGACCTCGCGCCCGCCGGCGTAGCGGAGGATGACCGAGGGAAGCGCGAGGCGGAACAGCGCGATCCAGCGGACCGCCTCCCAGGCGCCGAGGATGGTGCGGTCGCCGAGCGGTGTACCGGGCCTCGGGTTGAGGAAGTTCAGAGGCACCTCGGTCGGCTCGAGTTCCTGCAGCTGTGTGAGCAGCTCGACGCGCTGGGCGTCGGTCTCGCCCATGTTGAGCAGCGCGCCGCAGCAAAGCTCCATCCCGTGCGCCTTGATCAACCGGCAGGTGTCCGCCCGCTCGTCCCAGGTGTGGGTCGTGACGATGGAGGGGAAAAAGGAGCGCGCCGTTTCGACGTTGTGGTTGTAGCGGTGCACGCCGCCTTCGGCGAGGCGGCGGGCCTGGTCATCGGTGAGGATGCCGGCGCTGACGGCGACGTTGAGGCCCGTCTGGTCACGGACGAGGGGGACGAGCTCGAGGATCCGCTGCAGTGTGCGCTCGTCCGGTCCGCGTACCGCGAGCACGATGCAGAACTCCGACGCGCCGAGTGTCGCGGTCTCGCGGGCGGCGGCGAGGACCTCGTCGCGGTCGAGGAAGGGGGTGGCCTTGACGGGTGTGTCGAAGCGTGAGGACTGGGAG
>DASZJB010000036.1:0-8069 GCA_035948615.1 Candidatus Dormiibacterota bacterium | reverse complement strand
CCTGCTCCCCGACGATGGCATCGGGCTCGCGGACGCCTATCGACAACTGGTCGACAGGCTCCCCGGCGTGACCCACGGCAACTTCACCCGCCCGGTGGCGATGGCCCTGGATTGAGCCGAACGCGGGCGTGGTATCTTCAGCTGGTCCCTTCCGCGTGAACCAAGGCGCCCCATGAAAGCCACGATCCATCCCGAGTACCACGTCGACGCTGTTGTGCATTGCCTCTGCGGCAACACCTTCACCACCGGCTCCACGCTCACCGAGCTGAAGACCGAGGTGTGCTCGGTGTGTCATCCCTTCTTCACCGGGACCCAGCGCATCGTCGACACCGGCGGGCAGGTCGAGCGCTTCCGCCGCCGCGCCGAGCAGGCAAAGAAGAGTTAGATCAGCCGGCGCCCGGCGGCGCTGGAGTGGCACCGGCTCGCCGAGCCATGTGCGCTGCGCTCGACTAGCATGCCGCTCATGAGGTCAGCCCAGCGTTGCCGCGACCTCCTGCTCACCGTCGCGGTCAATGCGGTGAGCGCGCCGCCGGGGACGTTCTTCTACGGCGGGCAGGCGGTGATCGAAGGCGTGCTGATGCGCGGCCGGGATCACTACGCCGTCGCCGCGCGCAAGCCCAACGGCGAGATTGCGATCTGCACCGATGTGCTGCGTTCGCGCGTGTACACCGCCGGCGTGTGGCGCCGTCCGTTCCTGCGCGGCGTCGCCGGTCTCTACGAGACGATCCACCTGGGGATGCGCGCGCTGCAATGGTCGGCTCTCGTGCAGCTCGGCCAGGACGCGGAAATTGGTGAAGGTGCAATCCGCGGCGCGATGATCGCGTCGCTCGTCTTCGCGCTTGCTCTGTTCATCGGGGCACCACTCCTCCTCGGCGGATTACTCCATCGCGGCGCCTCCCAGTCGATCGGCGCGGTGCTCATCGAGGGCGTGATTCGCGCCGCGATCCTGGTCGCCTACCTGCTGCTGATCGGGCTGATTCCCAATGTTCGCCGCCTCTTTCAATATCACGGCGCGGAGCACATGGCCATCAACGCGCTCGAGGCCGGAGACGCGATCGACGTGGCGCACGTGCGCGGGCGCAGCCGGCTTCATCCGCGCTGCGGGACCGGGTTTCTCGTCGTGGTGGCGCTGGTGAGCGTCGGCGTCTTCGCGCCGCTCGGACTCCTCCCCACCGCGGTGCGACTCGTCTGTCAGATCGTGCTCGTCCCGGTTGTGGCCGCGGTGTCGTACGAGATCATTCGCGCGCTCGTCCGAGTGCGCACCACGCTGCCGGGTCGAATCGCGCTTGCGCCCGTGCTCGGGACCCAGCTGCTCAGCACGCGACACCCTGCAGACGCCCAGATCGAGGTGGCGATAGCCGCGCTCGACGCCGCGAGGTCCGGCGGCGGTGTCGTCTCCGAGCCATCCGGAGCCCGTTGAGACCGTGGCTGTAACCGAGATGAATCCGTTCGAGCAGCGTCTTGCGGCGCTCGAAGCACGCTACAACGAGCTCGGTGAGCTTCTCAGCGCGCCGGACGCGTACCAGGATCTCGACCGCGTCCAGCAGCTCTCGCGCGAGCAGGCGAAGTTGCGCGAGGTTGTTGAAGCCGCGCGTCGCTGGCGTGATGCCCAGGATGCGGCTCGCGAGGCCGAGGAGATGGCGCGCGCGGAGAGTGACCCGCAGATGGTCGCCATGGCGGAGGAGGAGCACGACGCGCAGCTCACCGCCGCCGAGGCGGAGTACGACAGGCTGCGCGCCCTCCTGCTCACCTCGGATCCCAATGACGAGCGCGACGTCATCGTCGAGATCCGCGCCGGGACTGGTGGTGACGAGGCCGCGCTCTTCGCAGCGGATCTCTTCCGGATGTACGTGCGCTACGCGGAACGGCAGCGCTGGCGCATCGAGGTGCTCGACCAGAGCGAGACCGCCGGCCACGGCTTCAAGGAGATCGTGTTCGAGGTGCACGGTCAGGGCGCGTACTCGCGGCTCAAATTCGAGTCCGGTGTGCACCGCGTCCAGCGGGTGCCGGAGACCGAGGCCCAAGGCCGCATCCACACGTCCGCCGCATCGGTTGTCGTGCTTCCGGAAGCGGACGACGTCGAGGTCGACATCAACGACAACGACCTGAAGATCGACGTCTACCGCAGCACCGGACCGGGCGGTCAGAGCGTCAACACCACCGACTCCGCGGTGCGCATCACGCACCTGCCGACCGGGCTGGTGGTGACGTGCCAGGACGAGAAGTCGCAGATCAAGAATCGCGCCAAGGCGATGCGCGTGCTGCGCGCGCGCCTCTACGACCTCGCGCAGGCGCAGCGCGACGCGGAGCTGAAGGCGACGCGCCGATCGATGGTGGGCAGCGGCGACCGCAGCGAGAAGATTCGCACGTACAACTTCCCGCAGTCGCGCGTGACCGATCATCGCATCGACCTGACCATCCACCAGCTTCAGCGCGTGCTCGACGGCGATCTCGACATGCTCATCGAGCCGCTGTCCAACGAGGATCAGGCGCGTCGACTGCTCGAGGACGAGCCGGATGGTGTCTCGCCGGGGCATGACGGCTGAGGTGGCGGCCGCCGCTCCCACGCTCATCGACGTGCTCCGTCTCAGCACGACGTACCTCGGTGATCACGGCAGCACGTCGGCGCGGCTCGATTCCGAGCTGCTGTGCGCGCACGCGCTCCGACTCCGCCGCATCGACCTGTACCTGCAGTTCGACCGTCCGCTCGACGAGACCGAGCTGACCTCGATCCGTGAGCTCGTCCGGCGGCGGGGGAAGGGCGAGCCGGTGGCGTACATCACGGGAACGCGCGAGTTCTACGGGCGACCGTTCCACGTCACGTCCGACGTCCTGGTGCCGCGGCCTGACACCGAGACGCTCGTGCAGCAGGCGGTCGCGTTTCTGCGCGACCGGCCGGGCGCGGAGCTGCGGGTCGCCGACCTGGGCACCGGAAGCGGTTGCATCGCCATCACACTGGCGGCAGAGGTCACGGCTGTTCGGGCGGTCGGCACCGACGTCAGTGCCGCCGCGCTCGACGTGGCCCGTGACAACGCGGAGGCGCTTGGGGTGGACGTCTCCTTTGTCGAGTGCTCGTGGGCGGATTGCATCGAGGGTGGCTTCGACCTGATCGTCAGCAACCCGCCCTACGTGACCACCCAGGAGTTCGAGACGGTGGAGCGCGATGTCCGTGACTTCGAGCCTCGCGACGCGCTCCTGGGCGGTGACGACGGCCTCGACGCCTATCGTCCCCTGCTGGTGTCGGTGCGCGATCACGCCATCGTGGCCCGGGTGATGCTCGAGGTCGACCCCCGCCATGCCGAGGCGGTCACGGCTCTCGTGAGCGCGACCTTCCCGGGCGCAACCACAGTCCCCGTGCCCGATCTCACCGGTCGGACCCGCGTGCTCGATGTGGCGATGGCGTGAGCATCGAGGACGCCGTGAGGGCGATCCGTCGCGGCGGTGTGGTCGCGATTCCCACCGACACGGTGTACGGGCTCGCGTGCGATCCCGCCAGCACGGCTGCGGTCAGCCGCATCTACGCAATCAAGCGCCGGCCCGGCGCGCTCGAGCTGACGCTCCTGGCCGCGTCGGTGGCCGACATCGAGGCCGACGTCGACCTCAGTCCGGCGGCGCGAACCCTGGCAGAACGCTACTGGCCGGGAGCGCTCTCGATCGTGAGCGCGCTCCGGAGCCGGCGCTGGGCGATCCCGCGCGAGGGCACGACACTGAGCGTCCGCATCCCGGATCACCCGATCACGCTCGAGCTGCTCCGGCGCACCGGGCCGCTCGCCACGACCAGCGCCAACCGGCACGGTGAGCCCGCCGCTGACACCGCGGCCGGAGTGGCAGCGGCGCTCGGCGCCGAGATCGACATCGTCATCGACGGTGGTCGCTCGGCCGGACTTGCCTCGACTATCATCGACTGCACGACGACGACCCCTCGCGTGCTGCGCGACGGCCCGATCAGCGCCACCGCGTTGCTCTCGCTTCTTGGGGGCTTTCCAGCAACCACAACGGAGGGGCAGAGATCGCAATGACCGGCACACATGTCGACGTCCGTCCGAGCGTCCCCACGGGCGCCGGATTCACCGACAAACCCGCCCTGCGCGCCACCGATCCCGAGATCGCGGCACTCCTCGACGAGGAGCTGGAGCGCCAGGAGGACACGCTCGAGCTCATCCCATCCGAGAACCTTGCGTCGGTGGCGGTCCTCGAGGCGCTGGGCTCGTGGCTCAACAACAAGTACGCCGAGGGAGTTCCCGGCAAGCGGTACTACGGCGGCTGCGAGGTTGTCGACAAGGTCGAGAACGTCGCCCGCGACCGTGCCAAGGCGCTGTTCGGCGCCGAGCACGCCAACGTCCAGCCCCATTCCGGCACCCAGGCGAACATGGCGGTGTACGCCAGCGTGCTCAGTCCCGGCGACAAGGTGCTCGGCATGGCACTCGACCAGGGAGGCCATCTCAGCCATGGCTCACCGGTGAGCTTCAGCGGCAAGATCTATCACTTCGAGCCCTATTTCGTCGACGAGACGACCGGCGTGCTCGACATGGACTCGGTGCGCGAACGTGCCCTCGAATACCGCCCCAAGATGATCGTCGCCGGCTACAGCTCGTACCCGCGCATCCTCGACTTCCCGGCGTTTGCCGAGATCGCCCGCGAGGTCGAGGCGTTGCTCCTGGTCGACATGGCCCACTTCGCGGGCCTGGTCGCCGGCGGCGCGCACCCGAGCCCGGTCCCGCACGCCGACTTCGTGACCTTCACCACCCACAAGACCATGCGCGGGCCGTGGGGCGGGGTGGTCCTTTGCCGCGCCGAGCACGCCGACCAGGTCGACAAGGCGGCCTGCCCGAACGTCCAGGGCGGTCCCCAGATGCACGCCATCGCCGCCAAGGCGGTGATGTTCCAGCAGTGCGCGCAGCCTGCCTTCCGCGAATACGCCCACGCGGTGGTGACCAACGCCAAGGCGCTGGCCGCCGGGCTGATGCGGCGCGGCCTGGAGCTCACCACCGGGGGCACCGACAACCACCTCATGGTCATCGACCTGCGGCCGACCGGTCTGCGCGGACGCGCCGTTCAGGCCGCCTTCGACGAGGTGGGTGTCACCGTCAATGCCAACGCCTTTCCCGGGCACGGCGGGACGCCGTACAACCCCAACGGGATCCGTCTCGGCTCCCCGTCGGTGACCTCGCGGGGGATGGGCGAGCCGGAGATGGACGAGATCGCGGGCCTCGTCGCCATCATGCTCGACGGCTTCGACGACCCGGCGGTCCGGGCTGAGGTGAGCGAGCGCAGCCGGGCGTTGTGCCGCCGCTTCCCGCTTCCCTATCGAGGCGTATCGACCGGGTGATCGCTGCCGCCTCGTCTCCCTGGCTGAGCGCCCTGCCGCCGTTCCTGGTTGCCAGCGCGGTGTGCATCGCCGCGGTGCCGGCGTCGATGTGGCTGGCGCGACGGACGGGGGCGATGGCGGAGCCGGACGAGGATCGCCACCTCCATCCCCGGCCGACGCCGCGCCTCGGCGGTATCGCCATGTTCGCCGGGTTCGCGGTGGCCATCGCGATCTTCGGTTCGAGCATCACCTACCAGTGGCAGATCCTCGCCGTGACCGGCGCCATCACCGTCGCGATGGCAGTCGACGACATCCTCGACCTCAACTGGCTCAGCAAGCTCGCCATCGAGGTGGGCATCGGTGTCTTCACGGTGCTCGTGGGCATCACCATCACCACCATCGCAATACCCGGGGGCCACACCCCGTCGGTGTGGGAGCTCGGGTTGCTCGCCGCGCCGGTGACCGTGGTCTGGCTGGTCGGGATGCAGGTGTCCGTGAACCTCCTCGACGGTGCCGACGGCGTCGCCGCCGGGGTGATCGCGATCGTCGCCGTCGTCTGCCTCCTTGCCGCCATCAACCGGATCGAGACACCCACCGACGTGCAGAGCGGCGTGGTGATCCTGAGCGGCGCCGTGATGGGCTGCTGCCTCGGGTTTCTCATCTTCAACCTCCCGCCCGCCCGGGTCTTCATGGGCGACTCCGGCTCCCACTTTCTCGGCGTCGCGCTGGGGGTGATCACCATCCTCGGGGTTGCGAAGGTCGTCGTCGGGCTGTCGATTCTGGTGCCGCTCATCGCTCTCGGTCTGCCGATCGGGGACACCGCGTTCGCGATCGTCCGGCGCACGCTCGCCGGGCGCAACCCCGCGGCACCGGACGCCGGTCACCTCCATCACCGCCTCCGCGCGGTCGGTATGAATCCGGTCGAGACCGCGCTCACCTTCTATCTCGTTACCGGGATCCTCGGGTGCCTCGCCCTGACCATCTACGGACACCGTCGGATCATCGATGTCGCGCTCGGGCTGCTGGTGGTCGCGCTGGTCGTGCTCGTGTGGCGCAATCGACGCAGAGTCCCGCGCCTCCCTTTCGTCGTGGCTGAGGAGACCGAGGTTCAGGTCGATGGGCGGCGGGCGCTGCCGACGCACATCCATCACCGCGGCGAGGCTGACTGAGCCGCACGCCGGCGCCCCGCAAGCCGTCGGGTGCCGAACTCGCCGGCATGGGTATATCGATCGCTGTCGCGCTGATCGTGCCGCTCCTACTCGGCGTCGTCGTCGACCACTTCCTGAAGAGCAATCCGTTTGGGGTGCTGGTGGGCCTGCTTGTCGGGGTCACCGCCTCCTGCTACACCGCATTCGCCCAGTTCAGACGCTACGTCTGATAAAGCGCTGGTCCGTGTCGCGACGCCCAATTGATATCGTTGCCTTGGTTTGACAGTCCAAGTGAAGGCAGCGGGAGCAGAGGTGACCTCGGAAGGCGCTCCTCCACGTCCGAAAACCGCGGCAAATGCGTTGCGCCTCGTACGAAACGCCGCGCTTGTCTGCGCCGGTGCGGCGGTGATTTCGGCGCTGCTGGGCATCGTGCTCGGCCATCCGGCGCCAGGGGGCGCGCTCGCAACGGGTCTTGCCATCGGCTCGATCAACGGGGCGATGGCCGCCAGGTTGATCGCGCTGCCCATCCCATTTCTCGCCACGAGCCTGCTCCGTATCATGACCCTGAGCCTGATCGGCATCGCGATCGGTCTCGCCTTCGGAGTCGCCAACATCTGGCTGGTCATCCTCGGTCTCGGCGTCGCGCAGGTTGTCCTCGCCGCAGCCGCGCTGCGTGAGCAGCTACGAATCACGTGATCATCGCCGCCTCGCTCATCCCGGCTCCGGGGAACCACCCGACCGTCCAGGTATGCGGGAATGCGTTCTTCTGCACGTT
Source organism: Candidatus Dormiibacterota bacterium (assembly GCA_035948615.1). Classification (GTDB taxonomy): domain Bacteria; phylum Chloroflexota; class Dormibacteria; order Aeolococcales; family Aeolococcaceae; genus Palsa-851. Next base: position 838 of record DASZJB010000036.1, on the reverse strand, counting down.
CAACTACGACACGTTGATCTCGAGTGGCATCGCCCTGGTGGTCACGCTTGCGGTCGGTCTCGGGGTTGCGTACCGGCTCGGTCACGGCAAGCCGGGGAAACTTCAGATGGTGCTGGAACTACTCCTCAGCTACATTCGGGGACTTATCAAGGAGATGATCGGCGATGACGCCGGGTTCGTGACCCCGATCGCGGCGACCATCTTTCTCTTCGTCCTTTTCGCCAACTGGCTCGACTTCTTTCCGCTCGCCGCACCGGTTGAGCCTGCTGCCGCGGACATCAACCTGACGATCGCCATGGCGATCGCGGTGATTGTCATCGTGCAGTGGTACAGCATCCATGTCCTCGGCTTCCGTGGCTACCTGCGCCGTTTCACCAAGCCGTTCGAACTCCCGATCCTGGCGCGCATCGCCTTCACGCCGCTCAATATCATCGAGGAGATCGCGAAGCCACTCAGTCTTGCGCTCCGGTTGTTCGGCAACATTTTCGGCGGCCTGGTGATGGTGTTCCTGCTCACCCTCGGTTATGTCGCCTTTGCCGGATCGTCGGTGGTGCAGACCGCGGCGAGTCCCATCTGGGTGATCCTGCTGGTCGGTTGGAAGCTCTTCGATGTCTTCCTCATCGGCACCATCCAGGCGTTCATCTTCATGCTTCTGACGATCATCTATTTCGGCATGGCCCGTGAAGGTCTCGAAGAGGAGCATCACGGCGCCACATCACACGCAACGAGTTAGAGGAGAGAGACCACATGAACCATGCGCTGATCGTGATGGGAGCGTTGATCGCCGCCGGACTTGCACTGGGCGGTGGCGCGATCGGCGCCGCCATCGGTGACGGTC
>DASZJB010000035.1:0-26838 GCA_035948615.1 Candidatus Dormiibacterota bacterium | reverse complement strand
GCTTGGCCGTCTGCGGTGAGCAGGACTGGTCTAACGAGTGCCATTTGATGATCTCCGGACCGGAGGCGCTACAGAAGGTCGTTAGTGTGCCATGGCTCGCGCTTCGCCGCGTTTGGTCGCTTGCCCACTGTCACCACCCTGGAAGGGGCGCCCCGGAGGGTGCCTTCTCCCAGAACGAAACGGGCGACTGCTTGACGGTAGACAAGCAGGGTCCGCGTGAAGCTCACGATTCAACTCCGTTCTGATTGAACCCTCGGGTTCGCACGTTCAGCTGGCCCGGTCAGGTCGGCCAGCGTGAATTAGAGTGGTTTTGCAGAAAGAACATCAACCAGTGAATGAGGACTAGTCCCTGCAAAGTGACTGACCCCCGCAAGTTGGAATCGGCTGCAACTGACTGAAAACAGCCTCACTGCAGTGCACTGGGCTGCGAATCGGGGAGACAGGACTCGAACCTGCGACCCCTTCCCCCCAGACCAGCATTTTTCCGGGCGCCAACTGAGTTCGAGTTAGAGTGAATTCATCAGGAAGTGGTTGGAATGACGACTGCACCAGGTGCGATGTAATCCATTGGAATCGCGCGGAGAGTCCGGCGAGCACCTCACTAATGAGCCCTTCAAGGTCCTCTTGAGACTGCGCCTGGAATGACTAGAACTACTTCGGGCACCTTGGTGCAAGATATGAGCAGATGGGCAATGCACTCAGCCTAACGAGCACAATCGAGATACAAGGCGTCAATCCGTACGTCTTGATTCAGGCAGGGCAAGCCGCGTCGCTCATGCCGGACTGGCGAAAACCTATGCCTATTTCACTGCGGATCAATGGCAAAGACGGGACTCGATGGCGGACCAACATGATGCCAAGCGGTACCGGCGATTTCTACCTATATCTTCATGGCGAGATGCGCAGGGAATCTCAAACCAGGGTCGGCGATGTTGTGAGGCTCAGTATCGAGTTTGACCACACCTATCGCAATGGCCCCCAGCACCGGATGCCAGAAGAGCTCGAGAGAGAACTCAGCGCCGACCCAGCTGCGGAAGGTAGTTGGGTGAAGCTTTCACCTAGCCGCCAAAAGGAAATCTTGCGCTATTTCGCCGGGCTCAAATCCGACTCGGCCAGATACCGCAACGCGCTACGAATGATCTCGGTTCTCAAAGGCAACAAAGGCCACTGGATGGGTCGCGACTGGGACAACGGCAAATAGCGTGGTCGACCCATCGGATTCGCGGGGTCTCCCGCTCACTTTCATGTTCGGTTGGAGCGGCGCTGAGTTCACGAGCTTCTGGAGGCGAGCGAGCTCATCGAGCAGCACCCTGATGGCGGTGGCCTGGTCCACGGGCCCTCCTTGACCGTTCGATCTCACGGTCACTAAATATGGAAGCGCCGACCCAGGGCGTCTAGGTCAACATCCCACGTGCTGCGGACGCCCGCCGACGGGTCTGGAGCGGGGCGGATACGCGCGGACTCGGGCTCTTCCTGAACCCAAACCGCCGTCCCGGTGGTCTGGAGCCCAAGGTGAGGATTGAACTCACGGCCTACGCCTTACCAAGGCGTTGCTCTACCACTGAGCTACTTGGGCACGCCGGCCGATGGTACCAAGGCGCCGTCTCGGGATCAGGCCCGCGGGAGTGACGCCAACCAGGTCACTGCAAATATCGCCGTGGTCACGGCCAGTACCGGGAAGGGCCGCGCCGATCGCGTGACGACCACCGCGACCACCCCCACGCCGAGCACCGCGACGCCGCCGTAGAACAGGAGTCCGGCCTGGCCGAGAGGGCCGCCGAGGAGGACTGCGAGCAGTCCCGCCGCCGCAAGCGCTCCCGGCCCGGCCCACTGCGTTCGACCAGGTCCGGCAAGAACCGGGAGGCTGCGCCGACCGGCGAGCCGGTCGCCATCGACGTCCGGGAGCGCATTGGCGAAATGAAGTCCGAGCGCAAGCAGGCCCGACAACGGGAGTACGACGAGCAGCTTCGATGGGACCGCACCGACCGACGCGTATCCCTCCAACGGAAGGACCGTCATCCCGCCCCACCACGGCACCCACGAAAGTGGCGTTCGGCGCAGCCCCAGGTCGTAGGCGAGGCCAGCTCCCAGGGCGAGCGAGTCAAGCCCGAGGGTCGCGAGGTTGACGGTCGCGGCGGTTCCGAGCCCGATCGCGGCGAGCACGATGCCGGCGACCGTCGCGGTCGAGCGCGTGACCACTCCACGGACGAGCGGCTTGTAGGGCTTCGCCAGGGCATCAGCGTGGAGATCAGCGACATCGTTGATGACACCGATGCAGAGCTGCACCGGCAGCATCGCACCCACCAGCTGCAGGATCAGGACGCCGTCCGGCACGCGGCGCCCGGCCAGTCCGGCGATCGCCACCAGGACCAGGGTGACCAGTGCTGAAGGCCCCGGATGGGCTATGAAGATGAGCGATCGGATCGCCCCGCCCGGCTTCCGCTCGTCCCACCACACGGGCGGGGTTTCCTTATTCCTTGGGCGAACCGGGCTCGGAATCGGCGGCGCCGGACTCGTCTTCACCACCCAGCTCGTGCTTCGGGTTGGCGGCGGTCTCCGCGGCCTCGCGCGCGGCGGTCAGCGTGCCGTATCCAGCTGCTTCCTCTGCAGCCACCTCGGCCGCGAGCAGACGATCGTGGACCGCGTCCTCGAAGCGGCGCAGCCTGCCTTTCTCGTGCTCGGGAGGATCGTCTGCCGGTGGGTCGTCAGTCATGTGCTCACTCTTCACTGCGTGCCGCAGTTGTGTCGCGGCCCGAACCGCAGTATGGGCGATTGCACGCAGAGCCAGGCCTTGGTGAGGCCCCGGGGCGCTCGCCACAGGCGATGCCCGGACCTCAGTCGAGGTCGACGAGTCCCTCGGCGACAGTCCTGTCCCGGCCCTTCGCTCGTGCTTGGGCGAGGCAGTCGTCAGCCCGATCGACGAGGTCGTCGACCGTTTCCGTTCCCTGGAAGGAGGCGAGGCCGGCCGAGAACGAATGCCCTTGGGGTGTCGCCTCGCGAAGCCGCCAGCACAACTGGACGGCACTCACGGTGGTGCAGTTCACGAGCACGACGCCGAATTCGTCCTCTCCCCATCGGCCCATGAGGTCTTCCGCGCGGAGGACGTCGCGCCATCGCGCGGTCGCCTCCGTGAGAAACGCCTCTTCGGCGAGATGCCCCGCGGCGCCTTGGCCCTTGGTGCCGTGATCGAAGGCGATCAGCGCGAAGCACAGCGGATGCTTGCTGCGCCGTGCGTGAGAGACGTGACGCGCCGCCTCGTCAAGGAAGCCGGCACGGTCGGGCAGTGCGTCGAGGCTGTAGCCGATCGACGTGATTCCCGCCGGCGGGGCCATGTCCTCGTGGTCCTCGATTCCGAAGACGGCAAGATCCGCCTCAGAGAGCTCGTCCGCGAGCGCCTTCACCACTTTCATGGCCGCATCGGGGTTGCGCCGCTCATGGGGTGCGCTGCAATGGCGGAAAAGGTCATGGGTCGAGTCTGGTCGAACGAGATAGCAGGACACCCTGCGCTCGTGTCACGGCCATGTAGCGGCTGCCTCACGGCGCTGGAAGGTTGACGCCGGTTCGACGCCGACCGCGGCCTCGCGCTGCGGCCTGCAGGCGTGCAGCCATGCGTCGCAATGACGTACGAAGTTCGGGAGGATGGACCACCACCAAGTCGCACTCGAGGCCGGCGAGGAAGGACGCCGCCCAGTCGAGGTCATCCGCGCTGAAGCGAAGCAGGGTGCCGCCGTTGGAAGCCTCGAGCGTCCCGTCGGTGGGCGACACTCGACTTTTCGCTGCATCGAGGCTCAGCGCCAGCAGCACCTCGCAGCGCGTTCCGTACACCGCCTCGCCGATCGCCCGGCGCAGGTAGGCGACGACATCGAAGTCGTCGGGACGCTGGAAGGTCGCGTTGGTGACCTCGGTCGCCAGCATCCGATCAAGCCGGAACGTCCGCAGTGCGCCCCGAAAGTGATCCCAGCTGACCAGGTACCAGTGGCCGCTCTGAAACGCGACCCCATACGGATCGACGAGCCGCTCGGTGACCTCGCCGGCCGCGGAGCGGTAGGTCAGGCGAACGCCTGACTGATCCCGCGCGGCGGTGCTCAGCCGGAGGATGGTCTCGGCGTCGGCGTGGTCCCGGGCGACCGGGGAAAGCCCGAGGCTGACGAAGTCCTGCATTGCCTGAACCTGGGTGCGCTGCGTCTCGGGGAGGACGCGGTCGAGCTTGGCCAGCGCACCTTGCACCGCCGCACCGGACGCTGACAGTCCGAGGCGCTGGGCCGCCAGCAGACCGATGACGGTGACCAGTGCCTCGTCGTTGCTGAGCATCAAAGGGGGAAGCTTCGGACCCCGACGGAGCCGGTACCCGCCGGCGGGCCCCCGCTCGGCCTCGACGGGGATGCCCATCTCCTGCAGGCCGGTGATGTATCGACGCACCGTCCGGGGGCTCACCTCGAGGCGGCTGGCGATCTCCTCAGCGTTGAGCTGCCGGTACACCTGCAGCAGCTCGATGAGGGTGAGTAGGCGGCCGACCGAAAGATCCACATTCGCATCATATAGGACGGATACTGTCCATATTGGCGTGTAGCATCAGCGACATGATGAACTCGAACGCCCTTCTGGATCTCGCCCGCGAGCGAAGCCGTGATCTGATCGACGACGCCAGGCGCAGCCGCCGGCACCACCGCAACCACAACGACCGGAGCCTGCCGGCTTCCGAGGTCGTGTTTCTGTTCGGGCGCTCCGCCCACGAGATCGATGCCCGGGTTCGTGCTGAGGCACGCCTCCGCGTCGAGGCGGCAGCAGCGGACCGCTCCTGAGCACGCGGGGTCGCAGCGGTCTTGAGCCGCTGCGACCCTGGGCCGGCGAGCCTGAGGGATCATGCTGCTCGTCGTGAGGGTCGAGGCCGTCGTCACCGATCTCGACGGGACCATCGTCCGCTCCGACTTCTCGGTCTCGCCGGCGACACTCACCGCCCTGGATCTCATCAGGTCAGCGGGGATCGCGTTCGTTATCGCCACCGCACGGACTCCCCAGGGACTGGAGCACTTTGATGAGCTGGCACCTCGAACCCGCCTGGCCGTCTGCTGCTCGGGCGCGATCGGGTGGTCTTCACCGGAGCAGGCGCTCGTGTGGGTGGCCTGGATGACCCCGGCGGCGATCGGCCGCGTTGTCGAGATCGCCCTCACCGAGAGCGCGGGCGTGGCCAGCTTTGACGGCAGCCTGTGGCGGATGACCGACGAGTACTACCGCCTGAGCCCGACGCAACCGCACGGACCTCCGCGCGTCGTGGTGGAGAGCGGCGAGCTGGCCGAGACCGCGTGCTGCACGATGGCGGTGCGCCACGCGAACGGCAACCTCGATCACATCGCCGGGCTCGTGGCCGCGGAGTCCGATTCCGCGGCGCTGAGTCACGTCGGGCGGTCAACGGTCCTCGATGTCACAGCGGACGGAATCGACAAGGGCACCGGGACGTGTCGCGCTCTCGAGGCGCTGGGCCTCACGCCGGCTTCCGCCGTCAGTTTCGGGGACATGCCAAACGACCTGGCGATGTTCCGCGTGACCGGCCGAAGCTACTCAGTTGGCGAAAGCGACCCGGAGGTGATGAGTGCAGCGAGCGGAGTCATCCCCAGCGTCGAGGACGACGGGTTCGCTCGTAAGATCGCCGACCTGGCCGCCGCAGGCTGGGTCGTCGAGGATGTCTGACCCTCAGGCTGGAGCCGATGGGGAGATTCGAACTCCCGGCCAACCGCTTACAAGGCGGTTGCTCTACCCCTGAGCTACATCGGCTGGGCCACCCGATTCTCCCATGGGCGCTTATCCCAGTTGCCGCGGCCGGGGGACCTGCGGTACTCTCGATCCGGTTCCATGTCAAAGGTAAGCACCCTCGTGGCGCAGCCGGGTAACCACTTGCTGGAGGCGCTGCCAGACGACGAGCGGCAGGCGCTTTTGCAGCAGCTTCGGCCTGCGCATCTCACGGTCAAGACCGTGCTGTTCGATCCTGGCCAGACGATCCCGTCGGTGCACTTCCCGATCGACGGCGTGATCTCCCTGGTCACCCCGCTCGCCGACGGCAACATCGTCGAGGTGGCGACCATCGGCAACGAGGGGATCGTTGGGGTGCCGCTCGTACCCGGCGGATCGCTCGCGGTCCGCGCGATCTCACAGGTCGGCGGGCGCACATTGCGCCTCGAGGCAAGCGAGTTCATCAAGGACCTGGAGCGTCTGCCTGCATTTCGCGGGCTGGTGCAGAAGTACGTTCAGGCGCTGTTCGGGCAGATCTCGCAGGCTGCTGCGTGCAATCGCCTGCACTCCAACGAGGAGCGCCTGAGTCGCTGGCTGCTCATGAGCCACGACCGGGTCGGCACTGACACGTTCCCGATCACGCATGAATTCCTCGGCCAGATGCTCGGCTCGCGCCGCGCGACGGTGACGCTGTCCGCTGGGCTGCTTCAGTCGGCCGGGCTGATCCGGTACCACCGTGGGCGAGTGACCATCGTCGATCGCGAAGGCCTCGAGTCCGTCGCCTGCGAGTGCTACGGGATCATCAAGGCTGCGCTCGATCGGGTGGTGTCGAGCCCCAACTGACGGCCGGCGACAGCACGTCCTCGCGCAGGTCACCGGCGGTGGCGCGACCGCTCTCGAACAGCTGGGCGACCGCCTGCTGCACGCCGACCGACATCGAGGGGTAGGCGTGGACCGCCTGGGCGAGCCTCCCTGCAAACGCGCGCACCTGCATCCCGACCACGAACTCGTGGATCAATTCGCCGGCGCCGGGTCCGGCAATGTGTGCACCGAGGATCGCGCCCCCGCCGGCGTGCCCGAGCAGCGGCCGGCCGGAGGTGATCACCTTGATGAGCCCGCGCGGACGCTGGATGATGAGCGCTCGATCGACCGCGGTGAACGGAAGCGTCGCGACGCGCACGGCATCGCCATGCGCGCGCCGCGCCTCCGGCTCTGTGAGGCCGACGTGCGCGATCTCCGGCTCCGTGAAGATGACCCACGGGATCACTCGATACGACGCCGCCTGCTGACGCTCGAACCCGTTGTGCGCCGCGAGCCGTCCCTGGTACGCGGCTACATGAGTGAATGGCAGCATCCCGGTCACGTCGCCGGCCGCGAAGATGCCGCTCACCGAGGTGCGCAGATGGGAATCGACGGCGATCCCCCGCTCCTCCACGCGGACACCGACGGTGTCGAGGCCAAGGCCGTCGACGTTCGCCGCCCGGCCGGTGGCAACCAGCAACTGGTCGCCGCTCAGCGCGTGTTCACCACCCCCGTCTCGCACCGTGAGTTCGACGTCGCTGCCACGTCGCGCGACCCGCAACGGTTGCGCCCCGAGATGCACGCGGATCCCCTCCGACTCGAGGATCCCGCGCATCAGCGCAGCGATGTCCGGGTCTTCGCGCGGAAGAAAGGATGTGGCGGCGTCGATGACGTCCACCTCGGTGCCGAGCCGACCGAACGCCTGCGCGAGCTCGAGCCCGACCGCCCCCGCACCGAGCACGAGCAGGCGGCGCGGCTGCACACGCAACTCGAACACCGTCTCGTTGGTCAGGTAGGGCACATCATCAAGCCCCTCGATCGCGGGAATCGCCGGGCGGCTGCCGGTGCAGATCACGACGCGCGTCGCGGTGAACCGGTCGTCGCCGACCTGGAGCGTGCGCGCATCGACGAAAGCAGCGCGCCCTCGACGCACCTCGACACCGGATGCTGCGAGATGTGCCTCGTCTTCGTAGCGCGCAATCTGGTCGATGACATCGTGGACGCGCCCCATGACCGCGGGGAAGTCGACGCGCACATCGGCGATGCGGATGCCGAAGTGATCGGCGTTTGCCACACGGTCGCGCACCGACGCCGCCTCGATGAGCGCCTTGGACGGCACGCACCCGTTCCACGTGCACTCGCCTCCCAGCGGTCCCTCGCTGATCAGGAGCACGCGTCGTTTCAGGTGTGCCGCGGTCTCCGCTGCCACGAGCCCCGCCGTCCCTCCCCCGATGACGGCGAGGTCGAAGGCATCACTCACGCCGGCGTCAGTTCTTTCGCGAAGACCAGGCAGGCGTTGTGGCCACCGAACCCAAAGGACGTGGTCATCGCCAATCGCGCGCTCACAGGCCGCCCGACATTCGGCACGTAGTCGAGGTCGCACTCCGGGCCGGCGTTCTCGAGGTTCACCGTCGGCGGAGCGAATCCGTCGCGCATCGCCAGGATTGTGACCATCGCCTCGAAAGCCCCGGCGGCGCCGAGCATGTGCCCGGTCATCGACTTGGTCGATGAGATCGGGACAGAGTAGGCAGATTCACCGAACACCTGCTTGAGTGCGCGCGTCTCGGCGAGGTCGTTGAGTGGCGTCCCGGTGCCGTGCGCGTTGATGTAGTCGATGTCCTCCGGCCGCACTCCGGCACGCTCGAGCGCGCGGCGCACGCAGCGGACGGCGCCGTCGCCACTCGGCTCCGGCGCTGTGATGTGGTACGCGTCCGCCGACGCGGCATAGCCGATCAGCTCCGCATGGATGGTCGCCCCCCTGGCGAGCGCGTGCTCGCGATCCTCGAGAACGAGCACCGCGGATCCCTCGGCGGCCACGAAGCCGTCGCGGTCGCGTTCGAACGGCCGCGACGCATGTTCCGGATCGTCGTTGCGCGTCGACAGTGCGCGAGCGGCGGCGAACATTGCGATCCCCGTTGACGTGATCCCGGCCTCGGTCCCACCGGCGAGCACCGCCACCGCATCTCCCTGCCGGATCCAGTTGGCGGCCTGGCCGATCGCGTCCGCGCCCGAGGCACACGCGCTCACCACCGCCATGTTCGGCCCACGTGCGCCGAGATCGATCGAGACCATTCCCGGCGCCATGTCCACGAGCGCCATCGCGGCGGCGAACGGCGACACCCGGCGTGCCCCCTCGGTGTCGAGCACCCGGGTGGTGTTCTCGATCACCTGGAGCCCGCCGATTCCCGATGCGATCAGGACGCCGATCTCGGGCGACGCGGCGGCGATGTCGAGGCCGGAGTCGAGTGCGGCCTCGCGAGCTGCGGCCATGGCGAAGTGCACGTGCGGGGTGCCGCGGCGAGCCTCCTTGGAACCGAAGATGGCGGACGCGTCAAAGTCCTTCACCTCTCCGGCGATGCGGACCGGGAGGCGCGAGGCGTCGAAATGCGTGATCGGGGCGATGCCGCTGCGACCGTTTCGGAGCGATTCCCAGCCTTGGGACACGCTGTTGCCCACCGGCGAGACGCTGCCCATGCCGGTGACGACGACCCGACGGCCGCCAGGATCAGCCATGGTGGCCTCGCCCCGAGCGTGCATCCCACGCTCCGGCGCGTCCAGCCTCTCGCAGAGCCGCCCGGTGGACGCGCGTGGTCGCGGTCTTGGGAAGGTCGGCCTCGATCCGGATGAAGCGCGGGACCATGAACCTCGGCAGCGCACCCATCAGATGAGTGTGCAGCGCCGACGGTGTCAGAGCCAGCGGCTGGTGGACGGCCACGCACAGCAGGATCTCATCCTCGACCCCGTCATCCGCAGGCACGCCGATCGCCGCCGCCTCCCGGATCGCTGGATGCCGTAGCGCGACGGCCTCGATCTCCGCGGGCGCGATGGTTTCGCCACGCCGCCGGATGGCCTCGCGGAGGCGGCCGTGGAAGCTGAGCACATCCCGTTCGCCGCGGGCCAGCAGGTCGCCGGTCCGGTACCAGCCGTCATCGCTTCCGTCCAGGCCACGCGTTCCGTCATCGGCATACCCCGCGAAGATCACGTGCGGCTCCCTGGGGCGTATCCAGAGTTCGCCGGCCTCGCCGCGGGCGGCCTCGATGCCCGCCGCGCTCACGATTCGAGCCTCGAAGCGATCGCAGGGAACGCCGACAGTGCCTGGCACCGGACCGCCCGGGCCGGCGCGGGTCCAGCAGGACGCGGTTTCGGTCTGACCCCAGACGTCCTCGAGAGCGACACCGAAGCGACCTTCGAACGCCTCCCAGAGTCCGGTCGGCGTGGCGCTGCCCATGGCGCGGCGCACGGGGTTCTCCGCATCCTTGCGCTGGGGCGTTCGGGACATCAGCGTGCTGATGATTGTCCCGACGTAGGGAAAGAACACCGCGTCGACCGCGCGCGTGCGTCGCCAGAAACGCAACGGCTCGAAGCGACGGTCGATGACCGTGCGTCCACCGCGCAGCAGCGTGCCGAGCAACGTGCCCTGCGCGGTGACGTGAAACAGCGGCAGGCAGCAGTACACCGTCTCACCGGGGGCAGTGCGCACCAGTTCCTCTCCGTAGCACACCGCGTGCATGGTCTCGGCGTTGCGGCTCCAGAGCACTGCCTTGGACTCACCGGTGGTCCCTGAGGTGAACATGAGCCGAGCCGGCGCCGCCGGGTCCGGCGGCGGCGGTGGTGGCGCCTGAGTACCCGCACCGCCCGCCGCTTGATCGAGGCTCACGAAACCGGAGGGCGCTTTCGCGCCTGTCACCAGAATCGCAGTCAGCGTTGTGAGATCGCGCGAAGCCGCGCGCGCCTCGCCGGCAAGCGCCCCGTCGCACACGAGCACCTGCCCACCCGCTCGGAACATCACGTGGGCCAGTGGGTCGCCCGTCAGCGACGCGTTCAGCGGAGCGAACACCGCCCCGATCTTGATGCATGCAACCCATGTGCTGACCAACGCGGCACTGTTGTGGCAGAGGGTCATGACCACGCCGCCCTCGCGCACGCCGCACTCGAGCAGCACGTTGGCCGTCGCGTTCGCAAGCCGGTCGAGCTCGCCATACGTGAGTCGTGCGTCGGGCAGGACCACGCACTCCTCTTCTCGATGCGCGGTGACGGCGGCCTCGATTCGATCCCGCAACGGTCTGAGCGTGGTCAGCGCGACTGGCATCGTCTGCCTCAGTCTGCGACAGCGCTGGCGAGGAGCGGCGAGCGAGACAGGTTCGCTCGGAGTCGGGGCACCATCAGCAGCGCGACGCCGCAGGCGATGGTGATCCCGGCCGCATAGATGCAGAGATCAAAGGGCGCCGCCGGAACCGGGTACACCGTCCCCTTGATGATGTACGCCATGACCGCGATAGCCGCCACGAGGCCGACGACGCGCAACCCGAAGGCGTGCCCGCGGCGTATCGACCACACCAGCGCCGCGATCGAGGTCAGCAGGTAGGCGATGATGATCAGATCGGCTCCATACGTCGCGAGATAGAAGAACGCATCGATTGGGCTTGTCCCGATGAGCATGAAGGGCGTCACCGCAACGACGCTCACGGTCCCGACAACCGTAAGTGCCGCTATCGGTGACCGCTGACGGCGATGCACCGTGGCCAGCCAGCGCGGTCCCAAACCGTCTCGCGCGAGCGCGAACAGCAGTCGATTGGCGCCGTTGACGGTTGCCAGCTGCGCGCCGATGCCGCTGATCAATGCGGCGACGTTGATCATCGTTCCCATCGCCGGCGTCACGTAGCGCCCGGCGATATCGACAAGTGGAACCGACTGATTCGCGAGTGCCCCGGCGCTCGGATACGCGATGGTTTCGACCCACGACACGACGACATAGATGCCACCGGAGACGAGGAGCGCGGCAATCATCGACACCGGGATGACGCGTCGCGGCCGCGACGCCTCCTCACCGAGGGTTGCGGACACCTCGAATCCGGAGAACCCGGTGAAGGCGAAGATGACGCCGAGCCCGATGGTCGTGACCGGAATCCGTCCGGGCGTGAATGGTGCACCTGTGACGGCGTGACCGCCCGAGCCTCCCTTGAGGACCACGGCGACGGCCACGATTGCCACCAGCACGATCGCCACACCCTCGAGCGCAAAGATGAGCATCGTGGACACCGAGATCCTGAGGTAGGCGAGGAGCAGCGCAAGCGCCCAGAACAGCAACGCGAACACCGGCCACGCGATCGCCACGTGCGCCGCACCGGCCAGGCTCTCCATAAAGTTGGCGTTGCTCGCGTAGATCGACGACGAGTAGGCGATGTAGACGCCGAGCAACATCCACGCTGACAGGAATCCATACCCGTAGCCGAGCGCCCTGCCGTTGAAGGCGAACACCGAGCCGGCCGACGCGAAGTCGGCGGCGAGCACGATGAATGCGTACGACACCAGCAACATCGCCAGCAGCGCGAGCAGAAACGCGAGCGGCCCTGCTTCGCCGACGATCGCCGCCATGAGCGCCGGGAGGAACGTCACCCCCGCCGTCGGAGCCTGAATGCCCACCGCGCTGGCGGTCGCCCCGGCGTAGCGCACGCTGTTGGCTCGCAGCGACGGCGAGTCCTGCATGGTGCCGCTAGCCTAGCGGACGTCTGATCGCGGCCCGCGCCTAGCTGTCCTCGCCGCGACGCATGCGTTCGAGCCGGCGCCGGATCTCGGGGTCGAGGCCGTCCTCGAGCCGTGTGCGCCGCCGGCTGTCCTCGCGCATGCGCTTGGTCTCGGCACCAACGCTGCCCGCCACCCTCGCCACCTCGGCCTCGAGGGCGCGCGCTCCCATGGTCGCGACACCCATCGCCCCAACGACGTCGCGCTCCAGACGATCGTCGGTAGCGACCACGACATCCGCGCCCTCACCGCGCTGCGAGGCGCGGTACGCGGCGCGTTCGATGACGTGATCGGCACTGGCTCGCTTGGACCCGAAGAGCACCGTGACCCCGTCGAGCTTCTCGGTGGAGGGAATCGCCCCAGGCCGTCCGTGCGCATCGAAGACGACGGTGACCGCGACGCCGGTCTGGGCGGCGTACTCCGCGAGCGCGCTCACCAGCTGACGGCGGGCATCGTCGAGTCCCCGCTCGCGCAGCGTCGCGTGCAGCGCGGGCCACGCGTGAATGATGTTGTACCCGTCGACGATCAGCGCCTGCATCGCGTGGGTGCTCTCCTCAGCGCGGTGCGAATCCGCGCTGACGCTGCGCCTCGAAGAGCAGCACCGCGGCGGCCGCCCCCGCGTTGAGCGATGCGACGTGCCCCATCATCGGTATGGACACGAGCGCATCGCAGTGCTCGCGAGTCAGCCGTCGCATGCCCGCGCCCTCGGCGCCGACGACGATCGCCGCGGGCCCCGAAAGATCGACCGTGTCGTAGCGGTCCCCCGCGCCGGCATCAAGGCCGACACGCCAGATCCCCGCCACGCCGATGACCTCGAGCGCCTGCGCGAGGTTGGGCACGGTCACCATCGGGAGATGCTCGGTCGCGCCTGCCGACGCCTTCACCGCCGCCGGGGTGAGCGGTGCCGCGTGGTGGCGTGGCACCACCAAGCCGTCCGCGCCGCAGGCCTCGGCGCTGCGCGCGATCGCGCCGACGTTCTGGGGATCCTGGATGCCGTCAAGCACCACCAGCAGCGCGGGCGGGCGGGCATGGTCGAGCAGGTCGTGGATCGTGAGCGCCGCGCGTGCGTGGAAGTACCCCGCCACGCCCTGGTGATGCTCGGTGTGCGCGATGTCATCGAGGCGCTGTCGGGACACCTCCTCCACGAGGATGTCCCGCGCCTCGGCATGCTCGAGAATCTCGGTGAGGCGTGCCTCGGGGCGGATCGCGGTTGCAATCACGATCTTGCGCGCGGCACGGCCCGACCGAAGGGCTTCGAGCACCGGGTTGCGCCCGTAGAGGATGTCCACCCAGTCAGCCGCGGCGCTGTGTGATGCGCTTCCAGCGCTGACCCTGGGGCGTGTCCTCCACCTCGATGCTTCGACCCGCGAGCTGGACCCGGAGACGATCGGATTGCGCGAAATCGCGAGCGGCACGCGCGGCCGCGCGCTCGTCGAGCCAGCGCTGCTCCTCGGCATCCGGCGCCGCCTGACTGTCGCGCGCGACGAGCGTCAGCACGCCGAGAACACCGTCGATCTCGGTGAGGAGATGTTGCAGGGTGCGCTGGGTCTCAGCGCTGACCGCTCCGGTGTCGAGCACGCGATTCACGTCGCGCAACCCGGAGAAGACGATGCCCATCGCCTCAGGAACGTTGAGGTCGTCGTCCATCGCCTCCTCGAACCCGATCCGCATCCCGCGTACGGAGGCGAGGACCGCGTCGTCTGCGCTCCCGGCGTCCTCGACGGTCGATAGTCCGGCGACGCGCGCCTGAAAGTCGACGAGTCGCTGCACCGCCATGTTGCTGTCGGCGAGCAGCTCATCCGAGTACTCGAGCGGCTTGCGGTAGTGGGTTCGCGCCGCAAGCAGATAGCGAAGTGACGCCGCGCTCGCGCCCTCATCGAGCACCTCGCGCACGGTGGCGAAGTTACCGACACGTTTGGCCATCTTCTCGCCGCTGACGCGCAGATGCTGGCTGTGGCACCAGATGCGCACGAAGCGCTTACCGGTCGCGGCCTCCGACTGCGCGATCTCATTCTCGTGATGCGGGAAGATGTTGTCGACGCCGCCGCAGTGGATGTCGAAGCTCTCTCCCAGAAGGGTCATGCTCATCGCGGAGCACTCGATGTGCCAGCCCGGGTGTCCCCTGCCGATGCGGGTGTCCCAGCCGATGTCGTCCGGTCCCACCGCCTTCCAAAGCGCGAAGTCGCGAACGTCTTCCTTGGTGTAGTCGTCGGCGTCGATCCTGCCGCTCGCGCCGGACACGAGCCCTTCAGCGTTCGCACCGCTCAGCTTTCCGTAGGCGGGAAACGCGGCGATGTGGAAGTAGTAGCTGCCGTCGGCCTGATATGCCGCGCCGGCGCGCTCGAGACGCTCGATCAGGTCGACCATCTGCTCGATGTACTCGGTCGCGCGCGGATAGTGATGCGCCGGCCGGATGCCGAGGGTGTCGCGATCCTCTTCGAAGGCGGCGATCCACGGCGCGGTCTCCTCCTGGAGCGAGTGACCGTTCGCGACCGCGTTCTTGATGATCCGGTCGTCGACATCGGTCAGGTTCATCACGTGGGTGACGTTGTTCGCAAACCTGCGGTCGAGCCAGCGGCGCAGGACATCCTCGAAGATGAACGTCCGGAAATTGCCGATGTGGACTCGATTCCAGACAGTTGGGCCGCAGGTGTACATCCTGATATGTCCTGGGTCGATCGGCTCCACCGCGACGAGCTCACGGCTCATCGTGTCGTGCAGCTGGAGGGTCACCGTCGTTCCAGAAGCACCGTCGCCGACGCGGCGATCCCCTCGCTCCGGCCCGAGAACCCCATGCCGTCGGTGGTGGTCGCGCCCACGGCGATCGTCCCGGGTTCGAGACCCAGCGCGTTCGACATCGCCTCGGACATCGACTCGAGGTGTGCGGCGAGGCGCGGTTCCTCCGCGATCGCGATGACGTGTGCGCTGGCGATCCTCCAACCCGCAACGCGGAGCTTCTCTGCGACGACGGTCAGGAACTCGCACCCCGAGGTGTCCTTCCATCTTGGGTCGCTCGACGGAAAGTGCTTGCCCATGTCGCCAAGCCCCGACGCACCGAGGATCGCGTCGACGAGGGCGTGCACGACCGCGTCGCCGTCGGAGTGACCGAGCAGGCCCCGGCTGTACGGGACCAGGACGCCTCCGAGCATCAATGGCCGCCCAGGTATGAAGCGGTGCGCGTCGATGCCATGACCGATCCGCGGGGTCATCGGGCCTCCTCGAGTAAGGCGCGGAGCAGGACCAGGTCCTGCGGCACGGTGATCTTGAAGTTCCGCGGGTCGCCGGCCACCACCGTCACGGGTTCGCCGAGCGCCTCGACCAGCGCGGCGTCGTCGCCGGCGGTGATCTCCCTGTCGGCCGCGTTCTGATGCGCGCGGCGCAGCAGATCGGCGCGGAAGGACTGGGGCGTCTGCGCCGCAATGATCGAGGAGCGGTCGAGGGTGGCCGCGACCCGGCCGTGCTGCACCTGCTTCACCGTGTCCACGCAGGGTACCCCCGCGGTCGCCGCTCCATCTTCGCGGGCCGCGTCGAGCACTGCCCGAAAGACGTGAGGTGGCGTGAGCGGACGCGCAGCGTCGTGGACCGAGATCCAGTCGTGGCCGGAGCAGCGTTCGATGGCGACGGCGACGCTGTCCTGGCGGCGCTCACCACCCTCGAGGAGCACCACATCGGCCACCTGATGCTCGGCGGCGATGGCGCGGATCGCCTTCCAGCGCGCCACCGGGGCGGCGATCACCAGGAGGTCGAAGCAGCCCGCCGCGGCGATGGCCTCCAGCGTGATCGCGAGCACCGGCCGTCCGGAGACAACCGCCCAGAGCTTGTCCTCGCCCGTCCGCACGCCGCGGCCGAAGGCGGGGACGATGAGCGCGCTGGTCAGCGCTGCGCGACCTTGGCGCGAACCGGCCGGAGGACCCGGGGCTTGGTCGAATCGTCGGCGGCGAGCGTTGCGAAGATCATCCTGCCCGCGGTGGTCTGGAGCACTGTGGTCACGGTGACAGTGACCGTTTCGTCGACCCGGCTGCTCCCGTTCTCCACGACCACCATGGTGCCGTCTTCGAAGTAGCCCACGCCCTGATGGGGTTCCTTCCCCTCCTTGACGATGGTGATCGCCATGCTCTCTCCGGCGCCGACGATGGGCTTGACCGCGTTGGCAAGGTCGTTGAGGTTGAGCACGCGCACGCCTTCGATCTGGGCAAGGCGGTTGAGGTTGTAGTCCTGGGTCATCAACGCGGCGCCACGGGCCCGGGCGAGCTTCACGAGCCGGGCATCCACGTCCGGCGTGCCGGGAAAGTCGAGATCGACCAGCTCGCAGACGACCTCCTCCGACTTCTGGAGGGCGTCCACGACGCCCAGGCCACGGCGGCCTTTCTGGCGGCGGAAGGGATCGGCGGAGTCGGCGACGCGCTGGAGTTCCTCGAGCACGAACCCGGGAATGAGCAGGCGGCCCGGGACGAACCCCGCGGCCGCAACGTCGACGATGCGACCGTCGATGAGCACACTCGTGTCGACGATGACCGGCTGACCGTCGAGCGGCGCCGGACCTCCTTCGTCGATGTTCACCGAGGTGCTCCGGCCGAAGACCACACCGAGGGCGTCTCGCCGGCGGCTGCCGGTGCGGACACCCACGTATACGAGGACGGTTGCCAGTCCGAGCGACAGCAGCACGCCGAGGCCGTACGGCAGCGGGTTGAGGAGGACGGCGAGCATGGTCGCGATCAGGAGCGCGGCGATGAGGCCGATCATGGCGCCGATGAGCTGTCCTGGCGGCGCCTCTTCGAGGTTCCGCTCCAGCCACAGGTATGGCTCGATGCTGAGCAACGGCGCCGCCAGCGCCAGCGACGCTGCTCCCGCGGCTCCGGCGGCGAGCAGGGCAGCTCCCGCGGTGGTGGTGTTCTGGGTGAGCACGCCCGGGGTGCCCGACAGGATGAAGACGCCGTAGAGCACGCCGAATACGAAACCGACCCCGGCGCCGATAATCCGGGAGACATTTCGCGCCCTTCGGATCGTCCGATCGGCATGGGTGTGCATCTCAGCGATTGAACCACACGATCTCCGCACCGAAAGGCGGCGCGACACGACGGTCACCCGAGTAGCGCAACCGCCTCGATCAAGTTGCGAACTCGATTGCAGCGAAGGCCGCCGGGGACCGCTCCACGATAGCTCTCGGGCAGGATCACGGCCGCCATGCCGACGGCCGCCGCCTCGGTGAGGCGCACCTCGGTCCGTGACACTCGGCGCACCTCGCCGCCCAGGCCGAGTTCGCCGATCACCGCGCAGTGGCGTGACACCGCCCGATTCCATGTGGACCCGGCGATGGCGAGGGCGACCGCGAGATCGGTGCCGGGGTCGGCGAGGCGGATCCCGCCGGCGACGTTGACAAAGACGTCCAGCTTCGAAACGTCGATGGCGGCGCGCTTGGCGAGGACCGCGAGCATGAGATGCAACCGGTTCAGCTCGAACCCGGACGCCGTCCGTCTGGGGAATTCAAATCGCGATGCAACGGCCAGCGCCTGGACCTCGACCGCCATCGGGCGCAGCCCGTCGCACGTGATCGTGAGCACGCTGCCCGACGCACCCAGCGAAGCGGCGTCGAGCATCCCGCGGCTCGGCGCGGCGAGATCATGCATGCCGTCGCGCTCCATGGTGAGCAGGCCCACCTCGCCCGTCGCCCCGAAGCGGTTCTTGATTCCACGCAGCATCCGATGCTCGCCCAGACGCTCCCCCTCGAGATACAGGACCACGTCGACCATGTGCTCGAGCGTGCGAGGGCCGGCGATCGCGCCCTCCTTGGTCACATGCCCGACGAGGAGCACGGGCACACCGGTGGCCTTGGCGACTTCGCTCATGCGCAGCACCGCGGCGCGAACCTGGGAGACGCTCCCCGGGGGTCCGGGGGTCGCGGCGTCGCGCAGGGTCTGCACGGAATCGACCACCGCGAGGGACGGGAGCTCCGCCTCGATGGTTGCGATCACGGTATCGAGATCGGATTCGACCAGCAGGCGAACCCTGGCACCGGTGCACCCAAGCCGCCGAGCTCGCAGGGCAAGCTGCTCAAGCGACTCCTCACCGGTGCAGTAGAGCGCCGGTGACACCTCGTCGCCGCAGCCGTTCGATACCTGCAGCGCGATGGTGGACTTCCCGATGCCAGGGTCACCACCGAGCAGCACGACGCTGCCGGGAACGACCCCACCTCCCAGGACGCGATCGACTTCCAGCGAACCGGTTGCCTGTACTCGTGCCGGCGCCGCGATGACCGCCTCCATTGCCGTCGTGGTCGCGGCAGCGGCGATCGCCGGCTTGCGTCCAGGCAGGCGCACCAGGTCCTCGCTCAGGCTGTTCCACGCCTGGCACGCGGGGCACCGCCCCTGCCACTTCGGCGCCTCGGCTCCGCACGCCGAGCAGAGGTAGTGCAGGCGGACGGCGGCGCGTTGCAACTCGGTAGCCATGGGCGACGCATGGTAGCGAACAGATGTACGCTCGGTCAAGTGCCCGGCTAATGTGCGAGCTTTACCGCGAGACCCGCGCCACGATTGGGACGTCTGGGTGCGGCGGAGCGCACCGTGGTGTCCGCAAACGGAAGGTTGTGCGCGTTGGGAATAGCGTGATCGCATCAGCCGGTCTGGTGACGTCGGACGACAGCACGCCCGACAGGGCATTCGAGGCGGTCGTCGTCGCCGATGTCAGGCGCCTCTTCGCGCTCGCGCTTTCCATCCTTGATGACCGCGGCGAAGCCGAAGACGCTGTGCAGGAGACGCTGCTCAAGGCGTGGCGGGCCTGGGACTCGCTGTCGCGGATGGATCGTCAGGCCGCCTGGTTGACGCGAGTGTGCGTCAACCACTGCATCAGCCGGCGACGGATGCTTCGATCGCGTGGCTGGCCGTGGCCCGGACTACTCGATCGCGCGGGACCGCCGCCGGAAGGAGGGCATGACGCTGAGGGCGTCGACATGGATCGCGCCTACGGGCGCCTGTCCAACATGCAGCGCGCGGCGATCACGCTCAACTACCGGCATGGGTACTCCGTGGACGAGTGCGCTGCCCTCATGGGGTGCCGCCCGGGAACGGTTCGAACGCACCTCGAGCGCGGCCTCGCCACGCTGCGAAAGGAGCTGAAGGATGATTGACATCGGTCCTCGACTGGACAGCGAGCTCCGGGCAAAGTTTGACCGCGTCGAGGCGGAGAACCCGCCGCAACGTCTCATGACCTTCCAACCGACCGCGACCCGCGGCCACAGGTCGCTGAATGCGATCGTCGGCCTGGCTGCGATCGCTGTGGTCGCGGCAGGGATCGCCGTGTTCGCGTTGGAACTCAGCGGTCACCCGCGTCCGGCCCCTACGCCGTCGTCGGCGCAGGGGGCTCCGCTGCCGAGCATGCCCGTCTACAGCCCGTCCCCCCCGCTCCCGCAGGTCATCGCTCCTGTCCCGATGCCCGTGTATGGAACGGGCTTCCCGGCGTCGTGGCACATCGTGATCCCGGTCACCAGGCACACCGGTTCAGCAGTGCTGCCCGCCTTCGTTCCCGCTGGGTGGGTATACGTGCAGTACGCCTGTTTTGGGACAGGACACCTCCACATTGTCTCGACCGATGGAACGCTCAGCGAGAGCTTCAGGTCGTGCTCGAGCTCGGCTCACCCGGTCGATGCCCAAATCTCAGGTGCTTACGGGCCGCTGTCAGGCAGCCCCGTGGTGTTGAAGGTCGTGACCAGCCCATCCGTACGCTGGGAGATCGTCCTTGCCGAGACCGCGACGCCGTCGACGCTGCCGGCGCTGCCGGCCCTGCCTGCGAACGCAAAGGTGCTGGTCCCCGTGACCTATGGACTGGGAGTTGCAGCCCTCCCAAGTTTTGCGTACCGCAGCTTCATCCACATTCAGTGGTGGTGTTCGGGACCCGGCGGAATCACGGTCTTCGTCTCCAACGGACACCAAAGCATGGGCGCGTCGGACTGCGGTTCAGACGGGGTCGGCGGGACAGTCAACTACGCCGGGCCACGCGAAACCCTCGTGGTCGATGTCAACCCCGACAACAGGTGGGAGATCCGGGTGTACTGGCAGCCAGGCGACCCGACTAACAACCCGAGCGGGTAGCCGCCGGTTAGCGCGAGTGGACCGGACGCCCCCTGCCGCGGTGCGTCTGGGCAGGCTCCGGCTCCTCCTCGCCCTCGATACGCCGGCGCAGTTCGACCAGGCGGTCGCGCAGCTCGGCGGCGCGCTCGAACTCGAGGTCACGGGCGGCGCGGAGCATCTCCTTCTCCACGTCCTTCGCCAGGCGGAGCACTTCGTCAGGCGGCAACCCGGACGCCTCCTGGAAGGCCGCGGCGCGAAGCGACTGCTGGTCACGATGCGACTCCATCTGGTACACGGCTTTGACGATCGACAGCGGCGTGATGTCGTGCTCGGTGTTGTAGGTGACCTGGATGGCGCGGCGCCGGTCGGTCTCGGCGATCGCCTTCTCCATCGCGTCTGACGTCCGATCCGCGTACATGACCACGTGCCCGAAGACGTTGCGTGCCGCCCGACCGACGGTCTGGATCAGTGACCGGTAGCCTCGGAGGTAGCCCTCCTTGTCGGCGTCGAGGATCCCGATGAACGACACCTCGGGAAGGTCGAGGCCCTCGCGCAGGAGGTTGATCCCCACCAGCACGTCGAAGACGCCGAGGCGCAGGTCGCGGATGATCTCGACACGTTCCAGCGTGTCGATATCGCTGTGCAGATAACGGACCTTGATCCCCGCCTCGCGCAGGTAGTCGGTCAGATCCTCGGCCATCTTCTTGGTCAGCGTGGTGATCAGGCAGCGTTCGTGGCGCTCGATGCGACGCCGCAGCTGGGAGATGAGATCGTCGATCTGCCCGTGTGACTGCTTCACCTCGATGGTCGGATCCACGAGACCGGTTGGCCGGATGATCTGTTCCACGACCTGGGTCGCGCGCCCCTCCTCGTACGGACCCGGCGTGGCACTCACGTAGATGATCTGGCCGATCATCGAGTCCCACTCAGCGAACGTCAGGGGCCGGTTGTCGAGCGCCGACGGCAGCCGGAACCCATACTCCACCAGGGGAATCTTGCGAGCGCGATCCCCCTTGTTCATGCCGTCGATCTGGGGAACCGCGACGTGCGACTCATCGACGATGAGCAGCGCGTCGTCGGGCAGGAAATCGAGCAGGCAGTGCGGGCGTTGCCCCTCCGCGCGATTGCTCAGGTGACGCGAGTAATTCTCGATCCCGGCGCATGTCCCGGTCTCGCGCATCATCTCCATGTCGAAGTTGGTCCGCTGGCGCAGGCGCTGAGCCTCGAGCAAACGTCCCCGCGTTTCCAGGAGCTTCACGCGATCCTCGAGCTCAGCCTCGATGGCGACGAGCGCACGCTCCATCTGCTCTTGCGGGGTCACGTAGTGCGTCGCCGGGAACACTGTGAGCTCGTCGCGCATGGTGAGGATCTCGCCGGTGAGCGCGTCGAAGTCCTTGATCGACTCGATGGTGTCGCCCATGAACTCGATCCGGGTGGCGATCTCCTCATAGGCGGGCTGAACGTCGACCACGTCGCCTCGCACCCGGAAACGCGTGCGTCCGAAGTCCATGTCGTTGCGCGCGTACTGGAGGTCCGAAAGTTTGCGCAGGAGGATGTCGCGGCGCCACGAGTCGCCCCGCTTCACGGTGATCGACTCCCCCAGGTAGTTCTCCGGCGAACCGATGCCGTAGATGCAGGAGATGGATGCGACCACCACCACGTCGCGGCGGGTCAGCAGCGCGCGGGTCGCGCTGTTGCGCAGCCGGTCGATCTCATCGTTTCGCGACGAATCCTTCTCGATGTACGTGTCGGTGCGCGGGATGTACGCCTCCGGCTGGTAGAAGTCGTAGTAGGAGACGAAGTACTCGACCGCGTTCTTGGGGAAGAACTCCCGGAACTCCGCCCACAGCTGTGCGGCGAGCGTCTTGTTCGGCGAGAGCACGAGGGTCGGACGCTGCTGTTCCGCGATCACGTTGGCGATCGTGAAGGTCTTGCCCGAGCCCGTCACACCGAGCAGGATCTGCTCGCGCTGGCCCTCGGTCAGCCCGCGATTCAGCGCCGTGATCGCAGCGGGCTGATCCCCGGCGGGCTTGAAGGGCGCGAGCAACTCGAGGGCGGGCACGCTTCGAGTCTAGTCGCTGCACGACTCCCCCCGAATCGAGCTCAGGTCACCCCCGCGTAGATCTCTTCGAGACGTTTCGCGATCGCGTCCCAGGAATGCTCGGCAAGCACCACCTCGCGTCCGCGAGCGCCCAACTCCGAGCGCCGCACCGGATCGTCCAGCAGATCCTTGGCAGCGACACGCAGGGCAGACAGATCGCCGGCGGGAGCGAGCACCCCGCCGCTGCCAACCGCGTCGCGCAGGCCGTCAACGTCGAAGCCCACCACCGGGGTTCCAGCCGCCTGCGCCTCGAGTGCAACCATGCCCAGCCCCTCGAACCGCGAGGGCATCACCACGATCGCGGCGCGAGCGTACTCCCGGTTCAGCGCCTCACGGTCGAGCGGACCCGGGTACTCGATACGCCCACCGCTCGCGTCCGCAGCACGCTGGGCGTCGGCCTGGAGACTGCCTCCACCGATGATGACGCCACGCACCCGGGGATCAGCTGCGGTCAGCGTCTGGAGCAGCGCGATGGCATCGAGCACGCCTTTCTCGCGCTCCAGGCGGCTGACAAACAGCACCCGGCCGTTCTCGTGCTCCACGCCGGGGAGATCCACCGCGTCGACACCGTTCGAGAGGACCTCGATGCGCGATGCCGGAATCCCCATCTCTAGGAGCGCGTTCGCCGTGGAACGCGACACCGGGAGCACCATCGCGGCGCCGCGATAGGAGCGAGCTTCGACGCCGTTGAGCAACCGCTTCAACGAGCCGCGGCCATGTGCCTGCCTGTAGGTGTGATGCGCCGTGTACACGAGCGGCGCACCGAGGTGCTTCCAGAGCAGCACACCACCCGGGCCGCCGTGCGCATGGATCACGTCCGGGGCCGCGCGCAGCAGGATCTGCGGATATCGGTTGAGCTGCAGCGAGAAGTCGAGCGGCGCCCGGCCGGTCCGCCGCGCGAACGCGATGGCATGCTCGCCGCGCCCCGAGATGGTGTGCACACGCGCACCGCGACGTTCGAGCGCTGCGCGCATACCGTGGACGACGACGCCCTGGCCGCCAAGCGGCGGATCGTCGTCGTAGCTGGCGATGGTGACCCGGGTCATTTCTGGCAGTGCGGGCAGTAGACGGTCGTGCGGCCGGCGGTGACGGTGCGGCGCAGCGTTGTGCCGCACACGAAGCAGGGCATCCCACCGCGCCCGTACACCTGGAGGCGCTCCTGGTTGCTCCCGCGCGCATTCCAGACATCCCGATAGTCGTCGACGCTGCTGCCCCGGTTGGCGACGGCTGCGCTGAGCACGCGTGGGATGGCATCGAGCAGGGCTGCTCGTTCGCGGCGGGTGAGGCGATGGCAGCGTCGAGTGGGCCGCACGCCCGCAAGGAAACACGCCTCATCGATGTAGATGTTGCCGAGACCCGCCACACCTTTCTGGTCGAGCAGGGCCGCTTTCACGGTCCTCGTGGTGGTGCGCAGCACGGCGTCGAGCCGTTCCTGGGAGAAGGCGTCGGACAGCGGTTCGACACCGAGCCTGGGCAGCACCCCCGCGGCGGTCAGCGCATCGCGCGACCCGTAGGCCACGCGGCCGAAGCGACGCGCGTCGTCGAAACGGAGCTCGGTTCCGTCGTCGAGGGAGGCGCGGATGTGGGTGTGTTTCGCGAGCGGGGCATCCGCATCGCAGACCAGCAGGTGCCCGGTCATGCCGAGATGCACCATCAGCTCGTCGCCGGAGTCAAGCTCCAGCAGCAGGTACTTGCCGCGGCGATCGACGTTCTCGAAGCGCTGCCCGGTGAGCAGCGCCGGGAGCATGCGTCCGTCCGGAACCCGCACGATATCGGGCCGGTCGACGGTCACCCGATCGATGCGCCGTCCGGTCACCGCGGCCCGAAGATCACGGGCGACGGTCTCCACCTCGGGAAGCTCCGGCACCCTCAGTTCCTCGCGATGGGCGTCATGTCTCCCCAGTTGTCGCCGACCTTGACGTCAACGTCGAGGGGCACCTTGAGGGCCTCGGCGGCGCCCATGCGCTCGCGCAGGAGGATGACGAGGTCGTCCACCTCCTCTTCCGGCGCCTCGAGGAGCAGTTCATCGTGCACCTGGAGCAGGATCCGGCTGCGCAGCCCCCGCTCGCGAAGCGCCGCGTCGACCAGGATCATGGCCTGCTTCATGATGTCGGCGGCGCCGCCCTGGATCGGCATGTTCACCGCCATGCGCTCCGCCGCGAAACGCAGCTGCCGGTTGGCGGCGCGGATATCAGCGATGTAGCGGCGCCGACCGATGAAGGTCTCCACCCAGCCGTACTCGCGAGCGTGGTTGCGCACGCTCTCGAGGTAGGCGGTGACCGCCGGGAAGTTGCGGAAGTAGGCGTCGATGAAGGCGTGCGCGTCCTCGCGGCTCATCCCCGTGTCGCGGGCGAGGCCGAAGTCGCTCAAGCCATACACGACACCGAAGTTGACCACCTTGGCGATGCGGCGCATGTCCGGGGTCACCGCGTCGGGTTCGACCGCGTACACCTCGGCCGCGGTACGCCGGTGAATGTCCTCGCCGCGCTTGAATGCCTCGATCAGCTCCTTCTCGCCGGTCACGTGGGCGAGCACGCGAAGCTCGACCTGCGAGTAGTCGGCGCTGATCAGGCGCTGCCCGTTGTCGGCATGGAACGCACGGCGGATTCGCTGTCCCCATTGGGTGCGCACGGGGATGTTCTGCAGGTTGGGGTCGGACGATGACAGCCGCCCGGTCGTCGCCACCGCCTGGTTGAAGGATGTGTGCACGCGCGAGTCGGTGGTGCACAACAACGGGAGCGCGTCGACGTAGGTGCTCTTCAACTTGGTGAGCTGCCGCCATTCCAGGATGAGGTCGACCACGGCGTGCTCAGCGCGCAGCGCCTCGAGTGTATCGGCATCGGTGCTTCGCCCCGTCTTGGTCTTGCGCCCGCTGGCGAGCCCGAGGTCGTCATAGAGAAAACGCCCAAGCTGCTGCGTGCTTCCAGGGTTGAAGGTGTACCCGGCGACCTCCTGGACCTCGCTCTCGATCGCGGTGATCCGTTGGTGCATCTCGGCGCTGATCGCTCCGAGGAGGTCGCAGTCGACCGCCACGCCCTCGACCTCCATCGCGGCGAGGATCGGTACCAGGGGCAGTTCCATGGTGTCGTGGAGTCGCGTGGCATTGGTGCGCTCCATGTCCCGCACCAGCACGGCGCCGACCGGGTCGAGCAATCCGACCCAGACGCCGTAGTACGCGGCTGCTTCGTCGATCGGCACATCGGCGATGCCACGCTTGGAGCGACCAGTCCCCAGCAACGACTCCTCGGCTTCGACGCTCAGCGCCGCGAGGTCATGCGCGAGCACGGGCAGCGTCGGAACCTTGAGTCGGGAGTTGGTCAGGTACGCGGCGAGGAGTGCGTCGAAATGCAAGCCCTGTAAGGCAATGCCGCGCCGCCGCCAGGCAAGCACCTCGCGCTTCAAATCGTACCCGCGTTTCGGAACGGCGCTGTCGACGAGCACCTCCTCCAGCGCCGCGACCGCGGCGGCATCGGCGTTTCGCTCCAAGCCAGCGTGCCACACGGGCATGTAGTACGCGGTGTCCTCCCCCTGCGGCGCGAATGCGACTCCGATGAGATCACCGGTTCTCGGGCTGCCGTCGAGCACGGTGCGCATCGCCATCGCACCAGCTGCTCGAATCCGCTGCACTGCTTCAGCGGCCTGATGCGCGTCGACGATGATCTCCACCTCGGTGCACGGCAATTGCAGGTCACCCGGTGGCGGCGGCGGCGGCTCCGCCGTCTCCACAGCCAACCCCGACGGTGGCGCGTCCGCGTCCACAGTGCGCCCGGGCAGGCGAGGGAGCAGGCTGCGAAACTCGAGGCGGTCGAACAGTTCGCGCACATCGCCCTCGTCGTACTGGAAGAGGCGCGCTTCCTCGAGCGGAAGGTCGACATCCACGTCGACCTTGATCGTCGCCGTCCATTTGCTCAGCCGCGCCTGCTCCATGTGGCTTTCGAGTGCGCGCCGCACCCGTCCCTCCGGCATCGTCGGCACCGCTTCGAGCACGTTCTCGAGTGGCCCGTACTGCTGCACCAGCGACATGGCGGTCTTCTCTCCGATGCCCGGAACACCGGGGATGTTGTCGCTCGGATCCCCTTGCAGGGCTTTGAAGTCAACCACCAGCGGCGGTTCGAAACCGTAGCGCTCGCGAACCTTCGCGAGGTCATAGATGATCGTGTCGCTGATGCCGCGCCGGCTCGCGAAGACTCGGATGTGCTCGGTGACCAGCTGCAGCACATCGAGGTCGCCGGTCACGATGATGACGTCGAGCCCAGCCGCTTCCGCCTTTTGTGCCAGCGTGCCGATGACGTCGTCGGCTTCGAAGGTGGGAATCTCGACGATCGGAATGCCGAGCGCCACGACGACCTCACGCGCCCAGGGAAACTGGGCACGAAGCTCGTCCGGCGCGCGGAGCCGCTGCGC
>DASZJB010000034.1:0-6548 GCA_035948615.1 Candidatus Dormiibacterota bacterium | reverse complement strand
CTGGCTGAGAAGATCTGGCACAGGATCAACGGCGATGCCGTGCCCTTTCGGTACGTCAGCGACGCTCCGTTCGAATACGACGTGCAGCGGAGGATTCCGTCGGTGGAGAAGGCACGGCGCGTGCTGGGTTTCGAAGCCACGACGACGCTCGATCAGATGCTTGATCACGTCATCCCGTGGATCGAGCAGGCGGTCACAGCCGGCGCGATCTAGCTCGACGCGGTGCGCGACTCCGCGGTGTGTGGGCAGACTCCGTGGTCATGGGCGAGATCGAGGTAACGGTCCTGAGCGGCTCGGCCAGCACGCGTGCGCTGCTGAGCGAGATCCTCATCGACGTGGTCGCGAGCGGTGGCTCGGTGAGCTTCATGCATCCACTCGATGTCGCGGCCGCCGACGCCTACTGGGATGACGCGCTGGCAGCCGCCGACCGCGCTGAGCGGGTGATCCTTGGCGCCTGGGACGGCGACGTGCTCGCTGGAACGGTGACGCTCCTCCTTGCCCTGCCGCCCAACCAGCCGCATCGGGCCGAGGTGGCCAAGCTCATGACCCGTCCCAGCCATCGCGGGCGGGGGATCGCGACCGCATTGATGCGTGCTGTGGAGACCGCTGCCGTCGAGCGGGGACGAACCCTTTTGGTGCTCGACACCGCTGTCGACGGCGGCGCTGCGGGGTTGTATGCACGTTTGGGATTCACTCTCACCGGAGAGATCCCCGACTACGCGTTCAAGCCTCATGGAGGGTTGACCGGCACGCTCGTCTTCTGGAAGCGGATCGGACCTCACCGCTTTCCCGGCCTCACCTGATTTAGCGACAGGCCTAGAGTCCTGAGCGATGAACGCCGCCATCGCCGGCTTTGGACTCGGGTTCTTCGTGGCCCTGCAGCTGGGTCCGATGTCGCTGTTTCTCATCAGGTCGACCCTCCGCAGCGGATGGAGAGTTGGGCTCTCGGTCGGAGCCGGCATCGCCTCCGTCGACGGCCTCTACGCGGCCGCTGGTGCCGGAGGAGCGACGCCGCTGCTCAGCATCCATCCGGTGCGCCTGGCGCTCGGCTTCGTGGGGGCGATCGTGCTTGTCTGGCTTGGAGTGAGGACGCTCTACAACGCGCTCCGGGTGCGCATCGGCGGAGAGACTCAATTCGAGGTGTCGACTCCGAGACGCGCTTTTCTCACCGCACTCGGTGGAACGGCTTCCAACCCGTCCACCATCGTGTCGTGGGGCGCGATCTTCGCCGCCGCGAGCACGGCCGGGTTCGTCCACACGTCTGGATCCGCGGTGCTCCTGGTCGCCGGAGTCGCGGTCGGTAGCCTCACGTGGGTCTCCGTGCTCGCAACCGGCGTCGCATTCGCGGGCCGATCGGTGAGCAGGCGCGCACTCCGCGTCACCGATGGCGTCGCCGGCGCCGGTCTGATCGGATTCGGTGGCGTGCTTGCATACACGACATTGGTAGCCCCGGCAGGAATCGAACCTGCGCACAAGGTTTAGGAAACCTCTGCTCTATCCACTGAGCTACGGGGCCGCTGCTCGTATGCTATCCGGTCGCTGTAATCGCCAACTACGAGAAGCGGCAGTGGGCAGACCTGCTGTACCCGGTCTCGCGATGATGCGTGCGCGGGTCAGCTGGTGTGAAATGTCGGGAAGGGGAGATTCGAACTCCCGACCTCACGGTCCCGAACCGTGCACTCTAACCTGGCTGAGCTACTTCCCGACGCCTCGGCCCGGATGATACCACCCGCCTCAGCGGGGTCTCGCCGACCACGACATCGCGCCGTTCCGCATCGCATACTGAGGCTATCGCGGTGCCACCGCGGAAGGAGTCCAGGCATATGGGTCGCATCACCATCGACATGACCATCCACGCTCCTGTATCCACGGTGTTCGCGTACGTCGACGACTATCGCAACACCACCAAGTACATGAAGGATCTGATCAAGTGGCAACCGACGGGCAAGGTGACACATGGCAAGGGGGCAAAGTTCGGCGTCGGCATGAAGGCCGGTCCGACAACGCTCACATCCGTGGTCGACATCACCACGTGGAGCGAGAACAAGGCGATTGGCTGGCACTCCAATGAGGGCTTCAAGCAGATCGGCATGTGGGTGTTCAAGCCGAAGGGCGACACAACCCAGGTGACCTTCGACATGGAGTACGAGTTCGGCGGTGGGATTGCCGGCAAGCTCCTGGGTCGTGCGGCAGAGCCGATCGTGCGCAGCAACCTGCAGCGATCTGTCGAGACTCTCAAGCGCAATACCGAGAAGCTCGGGGTCGCGAAGCCGGCCGCAAAGCCGGCTCCAAAGGTCACCACAAAATCTGCAACAAAGGCGACCTCCTCGTCGGCGAGAAGCACCACAAAAGCTGCAACAAAGCCTGCTGCACACTCAGGATCCAAGGCGAGGAATCCGCCGAGAAACGCTTAGAATGAAGGCGTTCCCGGCGCAGCGAGCCGGACGAGGAGCGAGAACATGACAAGCGACAAGACGGCGGCCAACGGACACGAGCCCCATACCGGCGGCGTGCGGGTCAAGCGCGGCCTGGCGGAGATGCTGAAGGGCGGCGTCATCATGGATGTCGTCACCGCGGAGCAGGCGAAGATCGCCGAGGACGCCGGCGCAGTTGCCGTGATGGCCCTCGAACGCGTGCCCTCCGACATCCGGCGCGACGGCGGTGTCGCTCGCATGAGCGACGTGAGCCTGATTAAGGAAATCATCGCGGCGGTCACGATTCCGGTGATGGCGAAAGCCCGTATCGGTCATTTCGTCGAGGCGCAGGTGTTGCAGTCCCTCGGTGTGGACTACATCGACGAATCCGAGGTGCTCACCCCGGCGGACGAGGAGCACCACATTGACAAGTGGCAGTTCGACGTGCCCTTCGTGTGCGGCGCTCGGGACCTTGGCGAAGCGCTTCGACGCATCGGCGAAGGTGCGGCGATGATTCGCACCAAGGGCGAGGCGGGAACCGGCAACGTGGTCGAGGCGGTCCGCCACATGCGCGCTGTGCAGGGCGGCATCCGCCGCATCGCGTCGATGCGTTCGGAGGAACTGATGGCCGAGGCCAAACATCTCGGCGCGCCCTTCGATCTCATCCAGGAGATTCACAGGACGGGCAAGCTTCCCGTCGTGAATTTCTCCGCCGGTGGCATCGCGACTCCCGCCGACGCC
The DNA here is from genome assembly GCA_035948615.1 of Candidatus Dormiibacterota bacterium. Taxonomy (GTDB): domain Bacteria; phylum Chloroflexota; class Dormibacteria; order Aeolococcales; family Aeolococcaceae; genus Palsa-851. The sequence goes on along the minus strand of DASZJB010000034.1, from coordinate 3,393 downwards.
GCCCTGATGATGCAGCTTGGGTGCGACGGCAACTTCGTGGGCAGCGGGATCTTCAAGAGCACCAACCCCGAGGCGTATGCGAAGGCAATCGTGGCCGCGACGACGTTCTACGACAAGCCGGAGGTCATCGCGGAGGTGAGCGCCGGTCTGGGCAAGGCGATGCCGGGGTTGGACGTCGCGTCGATGCCGGCCGGGGAGCTGCTCGCAACCCGAGGTTGGTAGCACTGCCATTGGCGCGCCTGCGGCGTACACTAGAGGTGTGCGAATGACGCGAAGCCTGCCCCGCCAGGGACGGAGCGTTCGCGTCCGCTGAGAGGGAATTGACCATCCTTCGGGTAGGCGTCCTCGCCCTCCAGGGCGACGTCGCGGAGCACCTCTCGGCACTCCGCGGCTGCGGCGCAGAGGCATCCACGGTGCGGACACCCGCCGAGCTCGAGAGCGTCGATGCGCTGGTCCTCCCGGGCGGGGAGTCGACGACGATGAGCCGCCTTCTCCAGGTCTTCGGCCTCGAGATGCCACTCCGCGAGCGCCTTGCAGCGGGCATGCCGACGCTCTCAACGTGCGCCGGTCTGATCCTGATGAGCCGCGAGGTGCTCGACGGCCGGGCGGATCAGCTCGCGCTCGGAATTCTCGACGTGAGCGTCCGCCGCAACGGCTACGGGCGGCAGGTGGACTCTTTCGAAGCTGATGTCCCGGTCTCGCTTCTGGGCATTGCGCCCTTTCGCGCGGTGTTCATCCGGGCACCACGCATCGAGCACGCTGGACCGGAGTCCGAGGTTGTTGCCACTTTCGGCGGCAACCCGGTTGCCGTGATCCAGGGACCGCACATCGGTCTCTGCTTCCACCCGGAGATGACCGACGATTCGCGCCTCCATCAGCTGTTCGTGGAACGATCGGTTGCGGCACTCGAGGTCAGCGCGGCGTGATCATCCGCTCGGCATCGTTTCGCGATCTCGCGCGAATCGAACAACTGTATCGGGAGGCAACCGAGGACGAGCGTCACGGCGCCCAGATGACCCCCGACAGCCCAGTGCCGCAGGCGACGTTGCTGCGCCTCTGGCAGGCACTCACCAAATCGCTGTCATCACTGGTCCCGATCACCGATGTCTCGGAGGAGATGCTCGTCGCCGAGGATGCGAAGGAAGGCGTGGTCGGCTTCGTGCAGGTCCAGTCGCTGTCGGTTCGCCCACGCTCGTGGCAGATCCTCAACCTGTGCACCTCGACGACGGCACACGGCCATTTCGCTCGCGCCGAGCTGCTCGACGGGGTGCGCAACCGCGGTCTCGAGCACGGCGTACAACGCGTGCACGTGCGTCTGCCGCTCGATCACCCGCTGCTTCCCGTCTTCCTCGAGCACGGGTTCACCCAGTTCGCCACCGAGCAGATCCTCTATCGCGACCAGGCGGCGGCGGATGTCGAGCCATCTGTGCGATCGACGCTCATCCGTCCTGCTCGGCGCGATGACATCGGTGCCATCTATCTGCTCTATCTGCGCACGACACCCTCTCACGTCGCCGATGTGGAGGGCCCGTCGTTGAAGACCTGGCAGGCGGGATACGCACAAGGGCTGATCGCATCGCTGGGTCGCGACAGCGTGCGCCACCTGGTTGTCGAGCGTCCCGGGATCGTCGCGTGGGCGGCGATCCGGCCGCCCACGGCCGCGCAGCCCGCCAGCCTCAGCATGATGTGCGAGGGCCACGATCCCACCCTGCGCGATGCGATCATCGACGCGGTCTTGGCGGAGCTGCCGTCGGGTCCCGCATCTTGTGTCCTCCGCCATTACGACTCGGAGCTCATCCGCGCGCTCCAGGTGCGCGGGTTCGCCGTCTACGGCACGCAGCTGCTGCTCATCAGCGAGCTGGGCGAGAAGGTGCGCATCAACGCGCCGTCGCGGCGCAAGAAGCCGGTTCTGGTGCACGCCGGGATCGCGCGCACTGTCAGCTCCCCGTCCCCGTCGGTTCCGCTTCGCGTCCTGTCAACGACCACAACCAGGAGACAGAGATCGTCGCCCAGATGATGCCCTATGGATCCTCATGGGAAGAGGAGCTCAACCTGCTCTTCGCAGCGCTCCCGCCCCGCATCGCCTCCGCCGCGCAACGTCTCTCACAGGGACGGGGTGACCTCCTCGAGGTGGTGCTCGACCTCGGCCGCGAGCCGGAGGCGAGGTTCACCGACGGTGAGGCCATCCTCGACTCAGCCAATATCGGCAACGCCGAGATCGACTATGTGACCGAGCACGTCGGCCTCTTTGGTGACGACAACCGGGCGGGGATCGAACGCACGCTGCACCGCATCAGCGCGATCCGCAATCGCAAGGGCACGATCGTGGGACTGACCTGCCGGGTCGGTCGAGCAGTCACCGGAACCATCGACATCATCAAGGACATGGTGATCAGCGGCCAGTCGATCCTGCTGCTCGGCCCCCCGGGCATCGGCAAGACGACGATGCTGCGCGAATGCGCTCGCGTCCTCAGCGATGAATGCGGCAAGCGCGTGGTCATCGTCGACACGTCGAACGAGATCGCCGGCGACGGTGACATCCCGCACCCGGGAATCGGACGTTCGCGCAGGATGCAGGTCCGGACTCCCGCGCTGCAGCACGCGGTGATGATCGAGGCGGTGGAGAACCACATGCCCCAGTGCATCGTCATCGACGAAATCGGTACCGAGCTCGAGGCGGTCGCGGCGAGGACGATCGCGGAGCGTGGCGTGCAGCTCGTCGGCACCGCGCACGGCTCCAACATCGACTCGCTTTTGGTGAATCCGACGCTCAACGACCTGCTCGGAGGGATTCAGACCGTGACCCTGTCGGACGAGGAGGCGCGGCGTCGAGGCACGCAGAAGTCGGTGCTCGAGCGCAAGTCCCCACCCACCTTTGACGTGCTCATCGAGATTCAGGAGCGTGACCGCGTGGTCGTGCACGCCCCGCTTGCGGAGACTGTCGATGAGGCGCTGCGCGGCAGGGTTCGCCCGCCCCAGCTGCGGACTCGCGACGAGGCGGGGGCGATCGTCAGTCGCATCGACTCGAGCGCGGCCGCGACCCGACCGTCGCCGTTCGAGCCCGCCCCCTTCCCGGGCGGTGGACGCGGCGGACGGCGGACGCGCGAGCGCAGGCGTCGCTTCGACGTCGACGAGTACATCGCGGGACAGCAGCGGCGCGAGCGCGAGTGGGAGCCACCGGCGCCGGCGGTGCGACCGGGCCCGCCACTCTCCATCTTTCCCTACGGAGTCTCGCGCAGCTACCTCGAGCAATCGCTTCGTGAGATGCGCCTTCCGGTTCGCATCCAGCATCACGTCGACGATGCCGACCTGGTGCTGACCCTGAAGAACTACTACCGTCGCCATGATTCGCCGGTGCGCGCAGCCGAGTCGTCGGGCATTCCGATCCACGTG
>DASZJB010000033.1:0-16525 GCA_035948615.1 Candidatus Dormiibacterota bacterium | reverse complement strand
CGGCCTCCACGTCGACGGCCAGGATCCTGCTTCGATTCAGGCGATGGCACGCGAGATGCATCAGCAGGCTGCAGAGCGGCTGTGCGGAGCATGACCCGGTGACCAACCAGTTGGTGAGCTGGATCCAGGATCACTCGGTGCTGATCCTGGCGGGGCTCGCCGTCGTCGAAGGAATCATCTGTCTCGCTCTGCTCCGGATGGCGCGTCACGCGCGCCATGAGATGAAGGCTGCGCAAGCAGCCGCGCTGGAGTCCGCTCGTGCGGCGGCACTCGCGGCGCCCGGCGCGATCGACCCGGAAGCCGTGCTGGCGCTGCTCCGCCTCGGCCACGCCCCGACCCTCGACAACGTGTACGCGATGATGCGGCGCCGCGAAGCCGAGAGCGCGGCCCAGGACGAGGACCCGGCACCGAGCTCCTCTGGGCGTGGATCGTCCACCGCGGGCGCCAACGGCAACGGGACTGCCGCGGCGACGTCGCTCAGCGGCTCTGAGGTCGAAGAGCGACTCCGCCAGTACGAACGCTGAGGACGCTACCTGGGGTGGCTGCGGCGCTCGAGCGATGCAGGCCGGCCCCGGCCGCACGCCTCGGCAGCCGCGAGGAAAGCCATCGCGACTGCTTCCTCACGAAGCTTCGCGATTGCGTCCTCGGTGCGATGGAGCACAGCGACGCTGTTGCGAATCGTCCAGCCCTTGCGGCCGGACATCGTCGGCGGCAGCAACTGCTCACCGGGCGATCGGACCGACCAGCTGCTCGAGCTGCTCCTCCCACCCGATGCCCCGTCATGCATCGACCCGGGGCGCCTGGCGCCTTCAAGACCGGTTGGACGCTCCACCTCGACGAACACGGGATCGGCGTCTGGGGCGACGAAGGAGGGCCAGCTGATCTCTTCGACGGGCAGTGGTGCTGTGGCCGGCGCGACCTTCGTGCCCGCCAGCGCGAACAGCGCGGCGGCGAGGTCTTCACCGGAGTCGAAGGCGCTCCCCTCTCCGAACCAATCGTCGTCCTGGATCGAGGCGCCCCCCACTGTCGCCATCGCCCCCGTACTCATCACAACGACGTGATCGTACTCGGACGAGTTAACGAGTCGTGGATGTCTGGAACGCTGCCGGAATCGAACGTGTATCGAACCGGTTGCTGTCGTCAGAACGGCCCGCTGCGGCGCACACAATCGGCGCGGAACCGCCTTCCGTCCGAAATCCAAGGAGCATCTTCACGTGAGCATGGCAGCCGTCCCGCAGAAGCTCGACAGCCGTTACCTCGAGGCTCTCGGCCCCCTGCGTCCACTGGTCGATGACGACAGCCTGACCGAGATCATGGTCAACGGACCGGAGATGGTCTACGTGGAGCGCAAGGGAAAGATCCTCCTCACCGATATCCGCTTCGATGACGAGGCCCATCTCATGCGGGTGATCGACACCATCGGTGCTGCGGTTGGACGGCGCATCGATGCGCGCACGCCACTCATGGACGCGCGTCTGCTCGACGGATCCCGCGTCAACGCGGCGATACCGCCGGTTGCGCTTGACGGTCCCATTCTCACGATTCGAAAGTTCAGCAAGGACCCGTATCAGGTTTCCGACCTCATCGGGTTCGGCACCATGACCCAGGAAGCCGCCGCGTTCATCCAGGCATGCGTGCTCGCGCGCGCAAACATCCTGGTGTCGGGTGGGACGGGTACAGGCAAGACGACTCTTCTCAACGTCTGCTCGGGTTTCATCCCCATCGACGAACGTATCGTCACCATCGAGGATGCTGCCGAGCTCCAGTTGCACCAGGAGCATGTCTGCCGTCTCGAGGCTCGTCCGGCCGATGTCAACGGCGAAGGCCGGATCGCCATCCGCGAGCTGGTCATCAACTCGCTGCGTATGCGTCCCGATCGCATCGTCGTTGGAGAGTGCCGTGGCGGTGAGGCGCTCGACATGCTCCAGGCGATGAACACAGGCCACGATGGATCGCTGACCACCATCCATGCGAACAGCCCGCGCGAGACCCTCTCGAGGCTCGAAACCCTGGTACTCATGGCCGGTCTGGACCTGCCCCTCAAGGCAATCCGTCAGCAGATCGCCGGCGCGATCAACCTCATCATCCAGCTGAACCGCCTCAAGGACGGCTCGCGCAAGGTCGTGTCCGTCACCGAGGTCATCGGGATGGAGGGCGAGATGATCACCGTGCAGGAGATCTTCAAGTTCGAGTCACGCGGTGCGGATCCGTCGACCGGAAAGATCATCGGCGACTTCGAGCCGACGGGCATCCGGCCGCGAATCATCGACAGGCTGTTCGACATGGGCATCCCGCTCCCGCCGCGCCTCGCGCAGATCTTCCCGGACCGGCGCCAGGTCGGCGTCGTCACCGAGAAGAACGGTCATCTGAGCGGGGTCGCCTAGCAGCGGCCTCAGGCAGCAGGCGGCGGAACGTTCACCGGCTCGTAGATCAGGCCCTCGCCGCAGCAGCGTCCGCACTCGTCGCCCACGGTCGCCTTCGACGCCCAGGCACCGACGGTGCCCTCGCGAAACTCCACCTTGCGATTACGGTCCCCTGACCCGTCGCAATTCGGGCACCGCGCAAGTCGCCGTTCCGCCGCTGGCATGGCCATACACTGCGCGGCCGCGGAGAAAACATCTGTACGCAGGCGGACTCAGAGATGCCGGGACGCCCGAAAATGCCGTCCGTATCAGGCGGATCCCACCCCGTCCATCACGTGGATGGGCTGGAAGACGTCCTCTGAGAGCTGCTCGCCCGAGGTGGTGAGATGCTCGAGGAATGTCGGAATGACACCGCTCGGCATGTACGAGCCGACGACCTTGCCATCCTCGTCGACGCCGACCTGCTTGTAGGTGAAGATGTCCTGCAGCTTCACCTCGTTGTTCACACAGCCGAGCACCTCGGTGATGCTCACGATCTTGCGAGTTCCGTCGCGCAGACGGGACTGCTGCACGATCACGTTGACCGCCGAGCCGATCTGCTCGCGGATGGCGCGCGACGGCAGTTCCGCTCCCGCCATCAGCACCAGCGTCTCGAGACGGCTGATGCAGTCGTGCGCGTTGTTCGCGTGGAGGGTTGTCAGCGATCCATCGTGGCCGGTGTTCATCGCCTGGAGCATGTCCAGCGCCTCGCCACCACGACACTCTCCGACGACGATGCGGTCCGGTCGCATGCGCAACGAGTTGATGACCAGGTCGCGGATCGAGACGCGTCCACGACCTTCGACGTTCGCTGGACGCGTCTCGAGCGTGACGACATGCTCCTGACGCAGCTGCAGCTCGGCCGCATCCTCGATGGTGACGATGCGCTCGTCCTCGGGGATGAAGCCGCTGAGGATGTTGAGCGTGGTCGTCTTTCCCGAGCCGGTGCCGCCACTCACGACGACGTTCATCTTTCCCCGCACGCACGCCCGGAGGAAGCGAACCATGTCCTCGGTGATCGACCCGTACTTGATCAGATCATCGATGGTCAGCGCCTCTTTGGCGAACTTGCGGATGGTCATCGTCGGTCCGCGCAACGCGAGCGGCGGGATGATCACGTTCACTCGGGATCCATCCTTCAGCCGCGCGTCAACCATCGGCGACGACTCATCGACTCGCCGGCCGATGCTGCTCACGATCCTGTCGATGACCTGCATCAACTGCTGGTCACTCTCGAAGGTGACCGGGCTCAATGTCAGCTTGCCGTGCTGCTCGACATAGATCTGCTTGTAGCTGTTGATCATGATTTCGGTGATGTCCTCGCTCGCGAGGAGTTCCTCGAGCGGCCCGAGACCGAGAACATCATTGATGAGGATCTCGACGAGTCGAAGTCGATCCGGCCGGCTCATCGTGATGTTCTGCTCAGTGATCACGTCGTTGAGCAGCTCGGAGATGCGCTGGCGCACGACCTCGGGGGGTACGGAGTCGGTGCCCTGGGCGAGCTCTTCCACGAGCCGCTGGTGCACCTTGCCGCGCAGCGCTACGTGGGTGTTGACGTGTCCACCCATCTTGCCCAGCCCCGGTCGCGACATCCCACCGGCACGGTTCAGCAGCGTGGGCGCGCGCTGTGGTTCAGGTGCGACGGTGGGGCGCTCGACCTCGAACGGACGAGGCGCGGGCGGCGGGGTTGGCGGCGCTGGCGCCGAAGCTCCGCCGGGGCGATTCTGCCAGCCGGCCGGGGGGAACCGGTCCGCTCCGTCATCGACGGGACGGTCGGGCGTTCCAGAGGGTGCCGATGGCGACGGCGCGCTGGGTGTGGAAGCCGGAGGAGTTCCCTCTGCCTTCCGCTGCACTCGGTCGAGCAACGACATGAGAGCTCAAACCACCTCGTGTGATCGCGTTGAATACCTGCCCGGAGGCAGAACCAAGCATCCCCGGGATGCACGGGAAACGGTGCAACGATCCTGTCGAAGCAGCGTCCCAGGGGCTCTGAGGGGGTTGAATGGGGTCCGCCGGAACCGGTCCGTCAAATTCAGTTGCCAGTTCACGTGAAGGAACGCCGCATGGAACGTCGGCTGTCGCCCTCAGCGTGGGATGAGATGCTCCGAACGGCTTCGGCGGTGCGGGCACCAGAAGCCCCGGCGTCCCCGGCGCCACACCGCCGCCATCGGCGAGCCATTCGCCCGGTGGCGATGACCGCCGGCCTCGTGGCGGCGTGCGGGCTGGCTGTGCTGCACCTGGCCGGGACGACCGGAACCGCCATGGCCAACGGCGGGTATGACTCGCAGCTGTTCTCGCTTACCAACCAGGACCGGACCAGCAACGGTGTGCACTCGCTGAGGTTCAGCGGGACGCTGCAGAACATCGGCGAGGGCGCGCCCTACAACTGCCGAGGCGTCCAGGTCTCCGGCCGATCCGTCGACATGATCCGGCGCAACTACTTCGCCCATCCGATCCTGGGCTGCGGCGAATACGTGTTCTCGATGATGCAGGCCTTCGGCATCCGCTACCGGTCGGCCGGCGAGAACATCGGCTGGGTTGCATATTCCTCGAGCCCGGCCAGCTACATCAACGGTGCCTTCATGAACAGCAGCGATCACCGAGCCAACATCCTCTCTTCGAACTACACGGAGATGGGGGTCGGGTCCGACGAGAGCGCGCCCGGCGTGACCTGGACCGGGCAGGGGAGCGAGCAGAACGTCTGGATGTTCAGCGAGGAGTTCGCCCAGGCGGGCGCGTCGTCGCCGCCACCCCCGCCCCGCAAGCCGCGGCCCAAGCCCGTGGCACGGAACTCGCCGGCGCCGGTGGCTCCGGCCGCACCTGGAGTGAGCGTCACACCTGACACGACGCCATCGACGTCGCCGACGCCGCTGCTGATCCCGGCCGGCAGCCTCCCCCAGGACCTCCCCGCACCGCCGGTCGGCGGCTACGAGGGGCTCTTCCCCAACACGATCGAATCCGTCCTCGAAGCCTTCCTGACGTTCTAAAAGGGCACAGAACTCTGACTCAGCTCAGCACCGTCGAAGCGTCCACCGGCGAGCTCGATGGCAGCATCGTCGTCGCCACGGGTCTCCGCAAGATCTATCGGGTGAGCCGCCCGCCGCGTGAGGCGATCCGAGATATGTCGCTGACCGTTGCGGCCGGCGAATTCGTTGCCATCATGGGCCCGAGCGGCTGCGGCAAGAGCACGCTCCTGCACATGCTGGGGGGCTTGGAACCGCCCGACCAGGGGACGGTCACGATCCAGGGCATCGATATGTACGCGCTCCAGGACGAGGAGCGCTCAGCGTTCCGGCGCGACCACATCGGCTTCGTCTTCCAGTTTTTCAACCTTCTTCCGACGTTGACCGCGGCTGAGAATGTCGCCCTGCCCCTTCGCCTGCGCAACGACGCCCCCGGGAAGCACGGGCAGCGGCTCTCCCGGCAGGTGATCGGCGAACGGGTGGACGCGGTGATGAACCAGCTCAACCTCCATGGTCTCCAGGGCCATGGCCCGGAGGAGATCTCCGGCGGAGAGCAGCAGCGCGTAGCGCTGGCTCGGGCGCTCGCCGCCTCGCCGTCTCTCCTGCTCGCCGACGAGCCGACCGGGAACCTCGACTGGACCAGCGGGCACGAGGTCATGGCGCTCCTGACACGTCTATGCCGTCAGGAGCATCAGACGGCGGTATTGGTCACCCACGACGCACGGGTCGCGGCGTACGCCGACCGGGTCCTGATCATGCGCGACGGGGTTGTGATGGACGAAGTCGCCCTGAGCCATGAGGCACAGGCACCGGACGCGATGCCAGACCCCTCGGTCCTGGTGGGCAGGCTCGCCAAGCTGGACCTGTGAGCGACATCTGGGTGCTGGCGGCTCGAGCCATCAAGGCGCGCCCGCTTCGCAGCGTGCTCACCGCCGCCGCCGTCGCCCTCGGAATCGCCGTGGTGCTCGCGGTCCAGATCGCGATCCAGGGCCTCACCGTGCAGGCGAGTGAAGCCAAATCGCAGCAGGCCGGCGCCTCGTCGCTCGACGTCCGTGTTGACGCCGGCTCCGGCTTGACCGCGTCGGAGATCACCGAGCTTGGGGGTCTCCCGGGCGTGGTCCAGGCCGTCCCGCTCTACGAGAAGCAGGTGACGGCAGGCCCGGCCGGGACTGGTCTTACGGGCGATACCGTGACCCTGGTCGGCCTCCAGGACTCAAGCGCGGCGCTCCGCGGCGTCTCGGTGGTTGCAGGACGGCTTCCGGTGCCGGGAAGCACCACGGAGGTCGCCATCGACCAGGGGTTGAGCACAGCCCTGAGTGGCGGCGTCGGGTCCCCGATTCAGATCGGTCAGGCCATCCAGATGATCACTGCAACCGGACCGGACGAGTTCACGGTCGTCGGTTTCACGTCGGGGACCGTTGCCGGGCCGTCCTTCACCCACGACGCCGTCTTTGTCGACGACGCGGCCATGCTCGGACCCTTCGGGCTTGGTTTGCGCACTCCCCTGGTTGCCCTGCGCTTCGGCCCCGGCGCCACGGTGGCTCGGGTGGCGAGTGAGGTGCACGCCAGGTTCGGCTCGAGTGTGACGACCTACGACCCGCGGGCGGGCGGGTCGGCGCCGTTGCAGGACCTGGAGCCGTTGCTCGTGCTCGCCACCGTGCTGAGCCTGATCGTCGGTGCAGGGGTGACCGCCAACAGCGCGGCTCTCGCCACCTTCGAGCGGCGGCGCGAGATCGGCCTGCTCCGCGCCGCCGGAGCGTCATCGCGGCAGGTGTTCCGCCTGTTCGCTGCCGAGGTCGCGACCGTCGCCATAGCCGGCGTCCCGATCGGGGTGGCGGGAGGCCTGATCCTGGGCGCCGTCTTCAACGGCAACCTCTCCCCGGCCGATCTCGCGGCGCCTTCGTTGACGCCGCAGGCGGGCCAGGTGGTGGCTGCCATCGCCGCCGGGCTCGGCGCCGCGCTCATCGGGGGACTCCTACCGCTCTTCGCGGCTGCACGTCTCCCGATCCTCAACGCCTTGCGACCTCATCCGGTCAGCGATCATGAGCGCCCCGGTGTGCTGGTACGCACGGCGAGCCCGGTCCTGCTGATCATCGCCGCCCTCTGCTTCCTGAGCACCTCCAGCGGCCTCGTCGCCCTCGGCGTGGTCGCCCTGCTGCTCGGCCTTGTGGTCGCCCTCCCTCTGATCGCTCCTCTGGTCATCAGCCTCATCGCCCTGGCCATCTCGCCGTTCGTCAGCGGCGCGCAGCCCGGCGCGGCTCATCTCACACGCGCCCGGAACCGGACGGCCATGACCGCCGGGGGACTTGCGATCGCCGTGGCGAGCGCGGTCGGCGTCAGTGCTCTGAGCGCGGGAGCCCTCACCGCCAGCGACAGCTGGGTCTCCCATCTGTTTGCGGGGGACATGGTCGTGACCAGTCCGGTCACCCAGGACGACCAGATCGCGTCGGCGATCAGCAGCACCCCGGGGGTCTCCCAGGCCACCGCGCTTCGATTCCTGTCGGAGACCGTTGCCGGCGCGTCCGTAGGCGTCGCCGCGATCGACCCGGGGGCCTACGCATCGCTGGGCGGTCTCGATGTCGTCTCCGGCGAACGGGCGACGGCGCTCGCATCCCTCGAGGATGGCCCCAGCTTCCTCGAGCCCGCAGGGCTGGCGTCCGCAACCGGCTGGACGGTCGGGTCGCAGCTCCCCGTTCAGACCCAGAAGGGCGTCGTGTACTTCACGGTCGTGGGGATCGTCAGTCACTCCTTCCCCGCCGGGGACGGAGGTGAGAGCCTCGTGATGGCGGACGATCTCGCACGGACGTACTTCGGCTCGACGGCGTACGGCTTCGATGACCTCGTGATCACCACGCACGGAAACGCGCCGGCGCTCGCCGCCACCGCTGCGAGCTACGGAATGCGGGCCGTCTCGGTGAGCGTGATCGAAAGTGATGCTCGCGATGCCCTCCAGCATTCGATCGGTCTCGTGCTCGCGGTCGCCATCATCTCCGTGATCATCGCCATGCTCGCTGTCGTAAACACGCTGCTCGTCAACGCCCGTCAGGGAACCCGCGAGCTTGCGCTGCTCCGCGCTGTTGGCCTCGGCAGCCGTCAGGCGATGCGCCGCGTGCTCACCGAGGCCGGGCTCCTCGCCGGAGCGGCAACCCTGATCGGTGTGGCCGCAGGATGTCTCATCGCCGTGCCGATGCTGCAGGCGAGCACCACGTCCACCTTCGCACCTGGATTCGTCTTCCCCATCGAAACCGTGGTCGTGGTCATTCTGGTGGTTGTGCTTGCGGCGGTGGTAGCCGCCATCGGTCCAGCTCGAAGAGCGGTGCGAACCTCAGTGCTCAGCGCGCTGCGACACGAGTAGCGGGCGATGCGCACCGTCGGCGGGTGGGGATTTCGCGTCCTGGCGCCGGTTGCGTCGCTGGTCGCGCTCGCCGCATGTGGCAGCGTCTCCCCCTCACTCTCCACAGGTGATCCGTTGCACGACCTGATCACCATTGATCAGCTCGTTGCACCGGACTTCACGGTCACCAGTGCCCCCGCACACATCGACGCGGCCACCATCGCAGCGGGCGATGGAGCAGTCCTGTCGAGCCTCAAGACGGACGGACTGCAGGCCGCCGCGCGCGTCGAATATCAGCGCGATGTCAACTTCAGCACCAGCAACGGGCCGATCGACATCCTTGCGACCGTCGAGCGCTTTGCCGGCATCGGCGGAGCCACCAGCGCCTACGGCGCGGGCGTGCGACAACTTGACGGCGTTGCCGGTGCCGTGCCGGTGTCCACCGGTCCACTCGGCGACGAGGCGCACTCGACCAGCGTGGTGCGCGCGGCGCCGGGCGGCCTCCAGGCGGTCGAGATCACCGTCGTGTGGCGCGTCCGCAACGTCGTCGACGTCATGGTCGTGCGCGGTCGCTACGGGGGGACACGACTCGAGGATGCGCTTGTCCTCTGCGGCCTGCAAACACAGAACGAGTCCCCAGGCTCCGGGTAGAGTCGCTCAGCTCTTGCGCGGTTCCCAGCGGAAGCGGAGCACCGAGACCACCACGGCTCCAATGCCCCACGCGGCCATGATCAGCAGGTCGTTGCCGTTGAACCCGCTGGCATAGAGGTGCGCCGGATCGAAGGCGGTGAACATGGCGTCGATGAAATGGCGCACCGGGAACCACTCGGCGATCTGCGCGAGGATCGATGACGAAGGCACGGGAAAGAACGTTCCCGAGATGAACACGATCGGAAGGAACACGCCGTTGACGATGGCGGGCGCGGCCTCCGCATTGGGAATTGCAATTGTCATCGCCATCCCGAGCGCGCAGAACGCGAGGGCGCCGACACCGATCGACGCCGCAGCGGCGCCGATGTGCTGGGGCACGTGGACGCCGTAGACGAGAATCCCGAAGCCCGTGGTGAGCAGCGCCAGGATGATGCTGACGATGATCGACGAGCCGACGACGCCCGCGATGAAGGCCCAGGGCGGGAGCGGGGTCCCCCGCAGCCGCTTGAGGATGCCGTTGTCGCGGCGCAGGGAGAGTGTGATCGAGATATTGGTGAAGCACGCGCCCATGACGCCGAAAGCGACGAGCGCCGGAATGTAGTAATCGTCGTAGGTCGTCTGCACCGGACCGACCTGCACCTTCTGTCCCTTGAACAGAGTCGCGAACACCACGAGAAAGATGATCGGGAAGAGAAACGAGAAGAAGGCGCTTGCAGGGTTGCGCCAGAACGACCTCTGCTCGAACGTGACCTGACGTAACGCGATACCGGTGCTACTCACTCCTGGTCAGCTCCAGATAGACATCTTCGAGCGAAGGGCGCGTGACCTCGAGGTTGGGAAGCTCGAGTCCCTGGGCGACCGCCCAGGTGGTGAGGTCGTTGAGGGTCCGGGTGGGCGTCGCCGTCTCGATGATCGCGATGCCCTCGCCCACCTTCACCGGAAGTGGGAGCGCAGCCGCGGCCATGCCGTCGGGAAGCTCGAAGCGGATGTGGGTGAGCTGCTCGGTTCCGGCACGGAGCGTTTCCGGCGTGCCTTGAGCGACCACCTTGCCCGCGGCGATGACGCAGATCCGGTCCGCAAGGTATTGGGCCTCGTCCATGTAATGCGTGGTCAATACGATCGTCTTGCCCAGCGTTCGCATGTTGCGCACCACCTCCCAGGCGGCGCGTCGTGCCGACGGATCGAATCCCGTGGTCGGCTCATCGAGGAAGATCAGCTCGGGGTCGCCGACCAGGCCGAGCGCAACGTCGAGTCGGCGCTGCTGTCCCCCCGAGAGCTTGGTGACCCGCTCGCCGGCCTTCTCGGTCAGCCCTACGAGTTCGATGATCTCCGCGGCCGGGCGCGGGGTCGGGTAGTAGCCGCGATAGAGTTCGACGATCTCGGTCACCGAGAGCATCGGCGGCACCGCCGCCTCCTGGAGGACCAGCCCGACCCGCTCGCGAAGCTTCCGGCCGCCGCCGTGCGGGTCAATCCCCAGGACCGTCACGTCTCCTCCATCGCGGGTCCGGTAGCCCTCGAGGATCTCGATGGTGGTGGTCTTCCCCGCCCCATTGGGACCGAGGAGCCCGAAGACCTCACCCTCCTCGACGGTGAAACTGATCCCGCGGACCGCTTCGACGGCGCCGTAGGACTTGCGCAAACCGTCCACGAGGATTGCCGCCACCGAAAGTCTCTCCCCTGTATGACGAGCGGTCACAGAGTCGTTGCGCCATGGTGCCAGAGACGGGGGTCGGCGCCGACCACAATTGGCCGCAGCGCATGACCATGACCACAACCAACGTGGAGATCCTGCGTCAGGGCTGGCTCGACGCCGCCTCCGCCCTGGCGCCCGGCCTCGACACACTCCCGGAAGTCCTCGAGCACGGTCTCGAAGCTGCTGTCATCGACGAACGCCTCGACGAGCAGTCGCTTCTGAGAGTGGTCACCGAGGTGACCGCCGCCGCCGGTGATTCGCTTCCCGCCGAGGAGCTGTACTTCCTGACAAGGCGGCTCCAGCGGGCTGTCTACGAATATCTGCTCTCCCTCGACGCGCTCCCGGAGCCACCGCCTCGCCGCGACGGCTCGAACGGTCATCCGCAGACCGATACCAGCCTGATCGGAGCCGAGGAGGTAGCGGCCCTCGGGCGTAACGGCCATGTCAAGACGGTCGCTCAACCCGCGCCGGTCACCACGGCCGCGCCGGAGCCCGACGTCGAGCCGAGACCGGTCGACGCCCCGCAGGCGCGGCTTGATCCGGACGCCGCCACCGCGGCCGCCGACCGCGTCGAGGCCGGACTTGCCGAGCTCGACGCCCAACTCTCGCCCGATGAGCCGCTCGACGACGAGCCTGCGACCGTCTCGGAGCCCGAGGTCGAGGCGACCGCCGCTGAGGAGACTGCCACGGCGTCCTCCGCCGAGCCGGCGACCCGCCCGGCGTTCACGCTGTTCCGGCGTACCGGAGCCGGCGCGTCAAAGACCGACAAGGCCGCGTCGGGAGCCAACGGCCACGCCGCGGCGGAAACCGACACAGAGGGCACGAACGGATCGGCTGCGACCCCTGGCGATGTGGACGGCGACGACGCCGAGCCGTTCGTGAAACCCAAGGATGGCTTCCACCTCAGCGACCTCGCCGACTTCGCGGTCACCCAGCGTTCGGCACCGGCGACCGTGGACGCCGACACCGCTCCGGCACCTGAGCCCGACAACACCTTTGACATGATCGACACGCCCGAATCGGCATCGTCACCCGCGTCCACGGCCCCGGAAACCGAGGTGACGCCGGGTCCGACCGTACCGGACGCGCCGGGCGGCGCGGCCGCGCGTGGGTGGCGCCTCCGCGATGACGACGCCGACCAGGCACACGATCTGACGTCGGACACGGACTCCGAGGACAGTCGATTCCAGACCGACCCGGAGGTGGTCGAGGCTCGCCTCGAGATCAACGATCGCCTTCGTCGCCGGCGCTGCGACGAGGCGGCGGCACTGCTGCAGCGACTTGCGAACGACGTCGGCGGTCGCGCCCTCGCCGAGCTGGCCCTCGATGCCGGTGATCGATGCCGCGCGCTTGGCAAGGGGAATGCCGCCCTGAGCTGTTATCTCGCGGCGTCGCGCGCGGATCCGGTGCACGAGACCCCGCTGCTGCGTCTCGCCGACATCTGCATCGATGATCACGATATCGATCTCGCAGTGTCGTACCTCGAGCGCGTGACGCGACTTCGCAGGTTGCGCAATGACGACAAGGGCGCTCTCAAGCTCTACCGCAAGATCGTGACCATTGCCCCGTATCGAGATGACATTCTCGCGATGTTGATGCGCGCCCAGGCCAACGGCCGCTTCGACGAATAAACGGTTCATGGACAACGTCCGGTCACACGGCGCGTGGCCAAGCTCGTCCGCTGTGCGATGCGTTTGTTACCGAAAGGCGATGAACCGCAGGGCAGATTCGATCCACACTCGGGTGCGGCCGTCATCCGGGCCAGCATCGCTGTGCTGGATGCAGCGTAGCCGCAACAGCGTGACCGACACCAACTGAGAACAACCGAGGAGAACAGGTGGCCATCCAGGCGAACAAACCGAACAGCCGAATCTTCTTGCTTCTTGGAGTCGTGCTGGCGGCGGCGGCGGCGGTTGCCGTGCTGCTCCTGGTGCGCTCGAATGCACCTGCGAATGAAGTCAGCGTTGTGGTGTCCGACACCAGCATTCCCGCCGGGACCACGCTGACCCCCGCCATGGTCCAGGTGGCCCAGGTTCCGCTTACGGCGAAGCCGGGCGATGCCTACACCGATCCGGTGGCCGTGGTCGGCAAGGTCACGCAGGTGGCACTCGCGAACAACACGCCGCTGGTTCCAGGCTTCTTCTCGACTCCCGCGCTGTCGATCACGTCGAGTGGCACGGGTTCGGCCGCGGTCTCCGTGGAGACGCAGATCACCAAGGGCTACGTCGCCCTGGCGATTCCGACCAATGCCTCGGTTCCGACGTCCCTGACCACCCTGCAGCAGAACAACTTCAGCGGTCCTCTCGTGTCGGATGCCTTCTACATCCTTCCGGGCGACCACATCGACATGCTGGTGCAGTCGACGAACGGAACGCAGGGTTTGCGCTACACCTTCCAGGACCTCATCGTGCTTCGGGTTGGTAATGCGGGCACCACCACGACCGGCGCTGCCGACGTGCTCCTCGTCGAGGTTCCCCGCGCCGAGGCACCGCTGCTCTCCGGCCTCGTGGTCGGTGACGGACACGAGTTCATCGTCAAGTACGTCCTTCGTCCCGAGTCCGAATGGGGCAAGTTGACCGCGACCGGTTACACGCCGAACTACGAGCCGGCGGGCACGATCAGCGTCCCATCGGTGAAGCAGACCATCGTGACCCCGAGCACGCTGGACAGTCTCTTCGGCGGCTGACACCAATGACGCCAGCCGCAGTTGTCGCAGCGGCCCTGGCCGCATCGGCAGTCCTTTCGATCTTCGCCTTCCTCCTCAGCCGCGGGCAGAACCAGGCTGGGGAGATGGCGCGGCGCCTCAACCAGTACGGCGGCGACACGGTGGCCGTCACCGCCCCGCCCCGGGTGAAGACGGGCAATGCGCTGCGCGACCTCCTCGACGCCCTGACCAGCGGCCTCAACCCGCTGCTCTCGCGGACGTCGCACACCGGTAAGCTCGCGGACGACCTGCAGAAGGCCGACCTCAAGCTCAAGTCGTCGGAATGGTTGCTCGCCGTGATCGGCCTCGGCATCCTGGTTGGGCTGCTCGTCGCGTTCCGCTACGGATCGCCGATCGCGTTCCTCCCCTGCCCCATCGTCGTCTACTTTCTGAGCGGATTCTTCCTGAAGTTCCGTCAGAAGCGACGTACCCGCGCGTTCAACAATCAGCTCGGCGACACGCTGATGCTGCTGAGCAACGCGCTGAAAGCCGGCCACTCCTTTGCGCAGGCGCTTGCGTCGGTCGCGAAGAACGCCAATCCCCCGATCTCGGAAGAGTTCGCGCGCGCAACCCGTGAGATCGCGCTCGGCATCAACGTCGACGAAGCGCTCAACCACATGGTCGTGCGCAACAAGTCCGAGGACTTCGACCTCATGGTCACCGCCGTGCAGATCCAGCGCGTGGTCGGCGGCAACCTGGCCGAGATCCTCGACACCATCGCGTTCACCATCCGCGAGCGCGTGCGCATCCAGGGCGAGATCAGGACACTGACCGCTCAGGCTCGCGCCTCGGGTTGGATCATCACCATCCTCCCGATCGCGCTCGCAGGGTTTCTCGCCCTGATCTCCCCGTCATATTTCGATCCGATGATCACCGATCCGCTCGGCCACATCATGCTCGGCATGGCGATCTTCTCGATCGCGGTCGGCGCGGTCGCGATCCAGAAGATCGTAAAGATCGAGGTCTGACGTGAGTCTTCTTGCCATCGGTCTGGCCGCCGCTCTCGGCGGCGGAATTCTGCTCATCGCGTTCGGCCTGGCAATGTCGGTGTCTCCGCGGCAGGGTGACCTGCTGGAGGCGCGACTCGCCCAGTTCGCGGAGGCCGGGCGCGCGCCGGCGACGCTCGCGGAAGTCGAGATGTCGCTCCCGCTCTTCGATCGCGTGGTGCGTCCATTCCTCGACAAGATCGGCAATCGCCTGAATCGCAACGCGGGTCAGGGCAGCACCGATGCTCTGCAGGAGAAGTTGAACCTGGCGGGACGCCCATGGGGACTCAACGCATCGGGATTCCTCGCGCTGCGGCTCCTCTCCATGCTGCTTTTCACCGCTCTCGGTCTCGCGCTCGCGCTCTTCGGCGCACTGGCCATGCCACTCTTCGCGGTCGTTCCGCTGGGCGGCTTGATCCTCGGCTACTTGGCGCCGCAGATGGTCGTGGCCCGGCGTATCAAGAAGCGTCAGAAGGAGATCCTGCTCGCACTTCCGAGCGCGCTCGACCTGCTCACCATCTCGGTCGAAGCCGGCCTCAGCTTCGATGCAGCCCTCACCAGGGTGGTCGACAAGTACAACAACGAATTCTCGCGAGAGCTCACGATCATGCTCAACGAGGTGCGACTCGGTCGACCGCGTCTCGAGGCGCTCGACGACGTCGGGCGGCGATGCAAGGTCGAGGAGTTGAGCAACTTCATCCAGGCGATCATTCAGTCCGAGCAGCTCGGCGTCGGCGTGGCGAACGTCCTCCGCATCCAGTCAGAGGAGATCCGCCGCAAGCGCCGTCAACGCGCCGAGGAGCAGGGCCAGAAAGCGCCGCTCAAGATGCTCTTCCCCATGGTCGGGTGCATCTTCCCGACGCTCTTCATCGTCCTGCTCGGCCCGGCGGTGATCGAAGTCGCCCACCAGTTCGGTTCCGGCGGCTGAGTCCGATCCCTCAGGACAGCTGGCGAAACACGCGCTCGAGCTGACGCCGGCGGGCGATGCGCCACCGCGACCGGAGCGCTGGCACCGATCGATACACGTCTGGCGCGGCGGCATCCTCTCGCATGGATGCGCGCAGCATCGTGGCCACGGTGTCGCGGAGCTCCACGAGCCGGAGCGCGCGGGCGACTTCCAGCGCCGCTGAGATGCGCGCCTCCTCTCCAGACCGCAACCAGTCCTCGAGCGCGTCGACGAGGCCCTCGCGTCCGTCGCCGATCACGATGCGCGCGTACTCGGTGAGCTGGTCGGTCAACGCGGCCACGTTGGACTCGAACCGCCGCTCCATGTAGGCGAGGATCGCGTCGCGTGCGCTCTGATGGGCGAGCACGGCGATGAGCCCTGGAGCGGTCCGGCCGATCAGCAGCTTCTCGAAGGGCGAGACCTCGAGGTACCCGATGTGCTGCCCGGCGCTCGACACCAGCCAGGGGCTGCCATCACCGCGATAGAGGCAGAGGTTGTCGGGCAGGCCGGGGTGCTGCCAGCCATAGAGGCCGCCGGTCGCCTCCTGGAGCACGGTGACGCTCTCCCGGCTCAGCGCGTAACGCACCAGGCTGCCGGCCGACGTGATGCTTTTCGCCTGCTGGAATCGCGCCAGGCTCTCAACGGTGGCCTGTCCCTCCGGGTCCATCTCGCCGGACGGCACGGTCAGCACCGCCGTGGTGCACTGGACCAGGGCGCACTCGAGCAGCCCCGTGTAGTCGGGGCCCGTGGGCTCGTCGAGCAGATCGTAGGTCTTGCGCGCCGAGACATCGCTTCGGGAGGTGCGCAGGAGTGGTTGCACAGAGCAATTCTGTAACGAAATCCCTG
>DASZJB010000032.1:0-10034 GCA_035948615.1 Candidatus Dormiibacterota bacterium | reverse complement strand
TTGTTCCCGTCGTAGAAGGCGCGCACCGACAGCTCGTAGAACACCGCTTTCTGGAACCACAGGTGGTCCTCGACGAGCCGGGTGCGGGCGCTCATTGGTGTGGACGCACGTGGAGCACGTGAGCCGGTCGCGTGGACGGGTCAAGCCGAACGTAGTTCACCGCGCCGTACCAGGTGTAGGTCCCTCCTCCAAGCTCATCGTGAACGTCGAACGGCCGGTCGGCCGCGACACCGAGCGCGCCGAGGTCCAGCCACGTGTTCGCCTCCTGCGGCTGGTGGGGATCCAGGTTGACCACCATGATCATCACGTCGTCCTTCTCGGGTGTCGACCGCGAGACGCACAGCATCGCGTCGCTGGTCATGTGGTGCAGGCGAAGCGTGCTCAACTGCGCGATCGCGTCGCGATGACGGTTGCGGATCTCGTTCAGCTGTGTGATCAAGGGTGCGATCGACCCGGGTTGCGACCAGTTGCGCGGTCGCAGCTGGTACTTCTCGGAGTCGAGGTACTCTTCGCTGCCCTCCCGCACCGCCGCATTCTCGACGAGCTCGTATCCGCTGTACATCCCCCAGGAGGGGCACGTGATCGCGGCGAGGACGGCGCGCAATCCGAATGCGTGGGGGCCGCCATGCTGCAGGGTCGCGTGCAGGATGTCGGGTGTGTTCACCCAGAAGTTCGGCCGGAACCAGTCCACCAGCTCAGTCTGAGACAACTCTGTCAGATACTGGCCCAGCTCCCAGGCGGTGTTGCGCCAGGTGAAGTACGTGTACGACTGGGAGAAGCCGATCTTGGCGAGCCGCTGCATCACCGCGGGACGGACGAACGCCTCGGCGAGCATGACCACGTCCGGGTGCTCGCGGCGGATCTCCGCGATGAGCCACTCCCAGAAAGGGAATGCCTTGGTGTGTGGATTGTCGACGCGGAAGATGCGCACGCCATGGCCGATCCAGAAGCGCATCACATCGCGCAGCGCGATCCAGAGCCCTGCCGCATCGTCGCTGTCGAAATCGAGTGGGTAGATGTCCTGGTACTGCTTTGGCGGGTTCTCCGCGTAGCGGATCGATCCATCGGAGCGGTGCCGGAACCACTCGGGATGCTCGGTCACCCATGGATGATCGGGGCTGCACTGGAGGGCGTAGTCGAGCGCCACCTCGAGCCCGATCGCCTGGGCCGCGGCAACGAACTCGTCGAAGTCGTCGATGGTGCCCAGCTCGGGATGGACCGCGGTGTGACCACCGGACGCCGCACCGATCGCCCACGGGCTCCCGGGATCGCCGGGGGAGCACTCGGCGACGTTGTTCGGCCCCTTGCGATGGGTGGTCCCAATCGGGTGGATGGGCGGCAGGTAGAGCACCGAGAAGCCCATCGCCGCAACGGCCGGAAGGCGCCGCTGGGCCAGCTTGAACGTGCCGCTCCTGGGCGGCACCGCACCCTCCGACCGGGGGAACATCTCGTACCACGCTGAGTAGCCCGCCACCTCACGTTCGACCCACATCGGATACGGCCCCGCGATGGTGGCGTGGCTGAGGTCGGCGGTGCGTCGCATCAGACCCATGGTGGCTTCGCGGGTGGCCAGCTCGACCCTGGTCTCTGGGGCGGTGGCCGCGCCGAGCTTGGCGGCAAGGGTGGTGAGCGCACGCCGATCGGACTTGGAGATGACCGGCAGATCCGCCCGGGTGGTGGCGAGGGCGGCGCCGTCGGCGAGATCGAGCTCGACGTCGACGCCCGCCTGGAACCGGATGGTCAGATCGCGAGCCCAGCCTCCCCAGACATCGAGGATCCCCACCACGGCGAAGCTCCAGGCGCCGACTCGGCGTGGCTTGATCCACGCGAAGTAGTAGTCCTGCGGCTCCGCTTCCATCGGCACCTCGACCATCCCCGAGGGCGGGGCGTCGCGCGTCAGCGGCCGGGCGCCCGGCCAGTGCCACACCCAGGCGAGCAGGGGATCGTGGCCGTCGGCAAATGCACGCGCCGACACGCGAAGCGGGAGTCCGCGGGTGGCCTTAGCAGGGAACTCGCCGCCGTCGACGGTTGGCCTGACGTGTTCGACGACCACTCGCCTCCGATCGCCGAGCATCCGGTCGGAGACGGGGTTGCTCATCGAATTCATGTACGACCGAAGGTCGCGTCACAAGCTAGCAGACGGGACCGGGTTCGTAATGGTCTCTCAAGGCAGAGCCCGTAGAGTGCTGTTCGGCCCAGGTGAATCGATATCGACTCGCTCTCGCGACCGTCGCCGTGGCGATCACCGCCGTGGTGCTCTTCACCGTGGCCACCAACCCTCCGGCGGCGAGCACCGGCAGCGGCCAGGTCTATCCCGTCGGCGAGCGCTCGGCGGCTCCCGACTTCACCGGCATCGATGGGTGGCTCAACACCACCCCGCTGACCCTCGCCGACCTCCGCGGCAAGGTAGTGCTCATCGACTTCTGGACATTCTCGTGCGTGAACTGCGTGCGCACCATCCCCCATCTCAAGGTGCTCTACAACGCCTACAAGCAGGACGGATTCGTGATCGTCGGCGTCCACTCGCCCGAGTTCGACTTCGAGAAGATCCCCGCCAACGTCGCGGCCGCGGTGCAGCGTCTCGGGGTCACGTGGCCGGTGGCCATCGACAGCGAGATGGCCACCTGGAACGCCTACCAGAACAACTCCTGGCCGGCCGAATACCTCCTCGACCAGCAGGGTCGTGTCGCGTACACGAGCATCGGCGAGGGGGACTACGCGCAGACCGACGCTGCCGTCGCTGAGCTGCTCAAGGTGCACACCGCGGCGCTTCCGTCATCGACCCCGGTGCCCAGCAACACGACACCCGAGCTCTACGCGGGCAGCATCCGTGGGCAGCTCGCCGACAACGTGCCCTACGGATCGCCGGGTTCGCCGACCGTCTACGCGGATCATGGCCCACCCCTGCAGCAGGATGCGATCCAGGTCACCGGCACCTGGACGGATCAAGGCCAGTATCTTCAGGCGGACGCCACCGGGCACGTGCGCCTCAACTTCACCGCCGACAGCGTGTACGTCGTCGCGGGCACGCCCGGGGCGGCGCTTCCCGTTTCCGTCAAAGTTGACGGAAAGAGCGTCGCCGCGGGAAACGGTGGCTCCGCGTTGAGCGGCTCAGGGTTCACGGTGACCCGCCAGGACCTCTTCCAGCTGCTCTCCGGGATCTCGCCCGGATACCATCTCATCGACCTGACCGTGCCCGCCGGCTTCCGTCTCTACACCTTCACCTTCGGCTGATGCTCTCGATTGCCACGGTGCTCGCGACCTTCGTCGCCGGGCTCGGATCCTTCCTCGCACCGTGCACGGTCCCGCTGCTGCCCGCCTATCTCGCGTGCGTTTCCGGCGTCAGCGCCGCCGAGCTCAGCAACCCGGACCGGCACGGCTTCCGGCTCCGGCTCCTGGCGGGATCGCTCCTCTACGTCGCCGGGTTCACGGTCGTCTTCGTGCTCCTCGGCCTCACCGCGGGCGGGATCGCGCGCGTCGCCAACGGGGCGGTGAGCGGGCGTGTCGTGGAGATCGTCAGCGGCGTGGCGGTGATCCTCTTCGGTCTGGCCATCATCGGTGTGGTCAGGGTCGGCATCCTCGAACGCACCCAGGGCTTCCAGCTCCCCGAGCGGCTGCGGCGTCGCGGCGTGCTTGGCGCATTCCTGGTCGGCGTCGTCTTCGGTCTCGGCTGGACGCCGTGCGTCGGTCCCTACCTGGCGGCGGCACTGACCCTGGCCGCGCTCAGCTCGCACGCGCTGACCGGTGCGCTGCTGCTGATCGTCTATTCGCTGGGGCTCGGCCTACCCTTCGTCGCCGTCGCGCTCCTCTGGGCGTCACTTCCCGAACTCCCACGCCGTCTCAACCGGTTCGTGCGGCCGCTCACCCTCGCCGGAGGGGTGATCACCGTGGCGCTCGGCGTGCTTCTTGCCACCGGCGCCTACACCCACCTGACCTCGTACCTGGCGCAGCTTTCGACGCCAACGTGATCAGTCGAATCTGCGGCACACCACGACGTCGAGGGTCACGTTGCGCTGGATGTGTCGGGCGAGCCTCAAATAGACCCTGAAATCTCGGTAGTGCTGGTCCCCGACCATCTCCTTGAGCTGGCCGGCGTGCTTGTGCATGTTGGCAAGCCAGTGGTCGATGGTCGTCTCGTAGTGCCGTCGCTCGATGTGGTGCACGCGCTCGATGTCGAATCCGGCCTCGTTGGCGAGGCGGGTCTCCTCGGCGAGCGTGCGGTAATTGCCCGTGTCCCCGTAGATCTGGCTCACGAACTCGCCTCCGCGCTCGAGCTTGGCGTGGCGCGGATGCTTGAGATGCAACTCCTTGTTGATCATCACGCCGCCGGGCTTGAGCCAGTCGTGACACTTGGTGAAGAACCCCGAGAGGTTGAAGAAGTGGACGATCACCTCATCGGTGTAGATGGCGTCGACCTGCTCGGGCGGGGTGTAGTCCTCCCAGTGGCTGAGCACGATCTTCGCGTCGGTTGCGCGGCGAGCGATCCGGCTCTCGGCGTAGGCCTTCTGGGTCGGCGACAGGGTCAGCCCGGTACCGGTGAGGCCGTAGGTGTCGCAGAGATAGGTGAGCGGGCCCGCCCAACCGCACCCGACGTCGATGAGGCCCATGCCCCGCTCGAGACCCGCGAGCCGCGCGATCAGATCGAGCTTGGCCTGCTGTGAGGCAGTGTCGTCCTCGGTGCCCGGGTCCCAGAGGTTGGCGGAGTAGACGTTCCACTCGCCGCCGGTGATGAGCAGGAAGAATTCGGGCGGCTGCTCATAGTGGACGTTGGTGCGAGCCTGGTCGACCTCGGTCGTGTACTCGTGATAGAGCTGGTGCTCCGGGCGTACGTCGGTTCTCTGGCTGCTTGCCACGCCAAACTCCCCTGCATTGCGTCGTCAGGGGGAGAAGGATAGCCGCGGCGGACGCGCTATTGCGGTCAATCCGACTGTTTCGCGCGAAAGCAGCGGCTCAACCTTCGCCTCCGGCCTCGCGCCATCACCGGGTGCGAAGATGGATGGTGATGGCTGCCCCTGATCCCTACGGCACCAGGGCGGAGCTGGTCCCGGGGGTTTCCTACCACCGTCTCGGTGCGCTCACCGAGCGGGGCATCGGGGACGTCTCCCGCTTGCCGGTCACGCTGAAGATCCTGCTCGAGAACAGCGTGCGCAATGCCGCGGCGCCGTCGGTCCGCGAGGGAGACGTCGAGGCGATCGCGAGCTGGGACGGCGCCGGGACAGGAGCCGACCGCGAGCGGGCCTTCATGCCGTCTCGGGTGCTCCTCCAGGACTTCACCGGCGTCCCGGCGGTCGTCGACCTCGCGGCGATGCGGTCGGCGGTCGCCCGGGCGGGCGGCGATCCCATGCGCATCGACCCTCTCGTCCCCGTCGATCTCGTCGTCGACCACTCCGTTCAGGTCGACGCTTTCGGCAATCGCGAGGCGTACGAACGCAACATCGTGCGCGAGTACGAGCGCAACCGCGAGCGCTACTCACTGCTGCGCTGGGCCCAGCAGGCCTTTCAGGGCTTCCGGGTGGTACCGCCGGGGATGGGGATCGTGCACCAGATCAACCTCGAGTACCTGGCCCGGGTGGTCCAGGTGCGCGAGATCGACGGCGTGCGCACGGCGTTGCCGGACACGCTGGTCGGCACCGACTCGCACACCCCAATGGTCAACGGAGTCGGTGTGCTCGGCTGGGGTGTCGGCGGCATCGAGGCTGAAGCCTGCATGCTCGGCCAGCCGCTGTTCCTGCTCGCGCCGGTCGTGGTCGGGGTTCGCTTCCACAACGCGCTGCCCACGGGGACGACGGCCACCGACCTCGTCCTGACGTTGACCGAGTTGCTCCGCAAGCACGGTGTGGTCAACAAGTTCGTGGAGTTCTGCGGCAGCGGCCTGACCTCGATGTCGGTTCCCGACCGCGCAACGCTTTCCAACATGTCTCCCGAGTTCGGCGCCACCGCGTCGCTCTTTCCCGTCGATGTGCGAACGCTCGAGTATCTCCGCGGTTCGGGGCGGGATCCGGCCCACGTCGACCTGGTCGAGCGCTATGCGAAGGAACAGGGCATGTTCCGAACCGATGACTCGGAGATCCCGAGCTTCAACGAGATGGTCGAGCTGGACCTCGCGAGCGTGGTGCCGAGCGTTGCCGGGCCCAAGCGGCCGCAGGACCGAGTCGCGCTCCCGCGCGTGTGGGAGTCGTTCACCAATGTGTGGGCGCAGCGCGCTGACGCCGGCTCCAGCGAGGTGACCGCCGAGGGTGAGGAATCGCGGCTCGAGGAGGAGGGAGGCATCGACCCCGACGCCGTCACCGAGGAGCCGGTGCCCAACGGGACCCCGGACGTCGACCTCGTCCGCGACGGATCGGTCGTTATCGCCGCCATCACGTCGTGCACGAACACGTCGAACCCGACGGTGATGGTGGCCGCTGGTCTGCTCGCACGCAACGCGGTCGCCCGCGGCTTGATGCCCCCGGACTACGTCAAGACGTCGCTCGCACCGGGTTCACGCGTGGTCACGGACTACCTTGAGCGGGCGGGATTGCTCGGCTCCCTCGAGCATCTCCGCTTCAACCTCGTGGGCTACGGCTGCACCACGTGCATCGGCAACAGCGGACCGCTCCCCGAACAGGTCGCGGAGCGCATCGACGCCGAGGACCTCACCGTCGCCGCGGTGCTCAGCGGCAACCGCAACTTCGAGGGCCGGATCCATCCGCAGGTGCGCGCGGCATATCTCGCGTCGCCTCCGCTCGTGGTTGCGTACGCGCTCGCGGGACGCCTCGACATCGATCTCACCACCGACTCACTCGGAACCGGACGTGACGGGAACCCGGTGTTCCTCAGCGACATTTGGCCGAGCGCCGAGGAGGTGACCGAGACGGTGCGTGCGGCGATCGGGAGCGACATGTACACGCGGGAGTACGAGCGCATCTTCGACGGCGACGAGCACTGGCGCGAGCTGCCGTCGCCGACGGGCGCGCTCTTCGACTGGGATGCCGACTCGACGTATGTCCGCGAGCCGCCGTACTTCGTCGGCATGTCGCCGGAGCCGCAGCCAGCCACCGACATCATCGATGCGCGAGTGCTCGCTCTCCTCGGTGACTCGATCACCACCGACCACATCTCCCCGGCGGGCAGCATCTCCGGGGTGAGCCCCGCTGCCGAGTACCTGCGCGAGCACGGCGTCGAGGCGCGTGACTTCAACACCTACGGTGCGCGGCGTGGCAACCATGACGTGATGGTTCGCGGCACGTTCGCCAACATCCGGCTGCACAACCAGCTCGCCGACGGCAAGGAGGGCGGTTGGACCGCGCACCTTCCCGACGGCGCGGTCATGACCATCTACGACGCGTCGGCGCTGTATCAGCAGGAAGGCGTTCCACTCGTCGTGATCGCGGGGCGCGAGTACGGGTCCGGGTCGTCGCGGGACTGGGCGGCGAAAGGGCCGCTGCTCCAGGGTGTTCGCGCCGTGATCGCCGAGTCCTACGAGCGCATCCACCGCAGCAACCTGGTTGGCATGGGCATCCTGCCGCTGCAGTTCCGCGCAGGTGAGAGCGCGGTTACGCTCAACCTCGACGGGACCGAGCTGTACACGATTCGCGGGGTTGCCGGCGCGTCGCCGGGCTCGACGGTGCACGTCAGCGCGCGCCGCGCCGGACAGCCCGACATCGAGTTCGACACCGTGTGCCGCCTCGACAGCGAGACCGATGTCGAGTACCTGCGCAACGGCGGGATCCTGCCGCTCGTGCTCCGTCAACTGATGGGCGCCTGAGCGCGCTTGAACATGCCGCAGCCACGGGACGACTGAATGGTTCTCTTCGTCCTTTTCTTCATCGTTGTCCTGGTGGTCGGGGTGGTGTCGTACTTCGTCGGTCAGCAGCGGATACGCGACATCGCGGCCTTCGCCACGGCGCACGGCCTGACGGTGATTGGCAACGACTGGGAGCTCGGCGACTGTGGGTTCCCGCTCTTCCGCGCCGGAAACCGGCGGTACTGGCGCAACGTGCTTCGCGGAGCGTGGAACGGTCTCCCGGTGACGTACTGCGACTACTCGTACGTCGTCTCGGACGGGAAGAACCAGAACACGGTGTCGTTTTCCAACGTGATCGCGACGCTCGGCGTGCAGATGCCCCAGGTGACGGTTTCGCCGCGCAGCGCGATCGGTGAGTTCGCCGAGAAGTCGTTCGGCGCACCGGGCATCCATTTCGAGTCGATCGACTTCAACGACCGATTCGATGTCAAATCAAGCGACGAGGCGTTTGCGGTCGAGCTGATCGACGCGCGGATGATCGAGACGTTGCTGGCTCTCGACCACACGTACGGCGTGATGTTCGGACCGCTCTACCTCATGGTCTACGCGCGCCGCAAGCCGGTCGCTGAAATCGGGTCCCTCCTCGACGCCACCGCACTGATCACGCAGCGCATTCCCGCGCTGGTGCGCGCGCCCGAAGCGGCGCCCGATCTCCCCAGTGGCGTTTAACCGACGCTTGCAGCAGCTGAGCCTGGTTCGCCAATGGCGTTTGACCGGCGCTCGCAGCGCGGTACCCTAGTGCCCGAATTCGATTCCCCGCTCCTGAGGAGACGTCCGTGATACCCCTGATCATCGTCCTCGTCATCATCGTGGTCATCGCGCTCGGGGTGGTGGCCTCGTACAACCGGTTCGTCTCCCAACGCAATGCGGTGCAGAACGCTTGGGCTGATATCGACACCGAGCTCAAGCGCCGCTACGACCTCATCCCCAACCTCGTCTCAACAGTGCAGGGCTACGCCGCCCACGAGCGTGGTGTCTTCGAGGAGGTCGCCCAGGCGCGGTCGGTCGGCCTGCAGGCTCAGGGCCCGGCTGCCGCATCTGCCGCCGAGGGTCCGTTCCAGATGGCTCTGGGTCACCTCTTCGCCGTTGCGGAGAACTACCCCGAGCTGAAGGCCAACCAGAACTTCCTGCAGCTCCAGGCGACGCTCGCTGACACCGAGGATCGCATCCAGTCCTCGAGACAGATCTACAACGCGAACGTGCAGCAGTTCAACACCCGCATCCAGGCGTTCCCGTCGAATGTCATCGCCAACATGTTCCATTTCCAGGCCGCCGAGTTCTTCCAGATCGACGCGGCGCAGCGCGCGGTGGTCGGCGAGGCGCCGAAGGTCGACTTCAGCGCCATCACCAACGCGACCTACGGCCAGGCACCGGGGGCCCCCGCGCCCGCGCCGGCACCGGGGACACCGCCCGCACCACCCATTTCGGGCGCCTGAGGCTCGCCGATGCAGCCGGCGCCGCGCCGCTGGCGGCTGAGCGACGCCGAACCGCTCCCCGGCCTCCATCCGGTCGTCGGTCAGGTGCTCGCGGCGCGCGGGTTCGACCTGGCCGCAGCCTCCGCGTTCCTAGAAAGGAGTGGTGGCTACCACGATCCATTCGGGCTGCCGGCGATGGGGGAGGCGGTAGGGGCGATCAGGTCGACGATCGATGAGGGCGGCACGATCGCGGTCTACGGTGACTACGACGCCGACGGCGTGACCGCCTGCGCCATGCTGGCACGCTGCCTGCGCGCGGCGGGCGCGACGGTGATCCCCTACATCCCCAACCGCATGACCGAGGGGTATGGGCTGCACGCGGCGGCGCTCGCCGAGCTGGCTGGCCGCGGCGTGCGCTGTGTCATCACCGTGGACTGCGGCACCAGCAGTGTCGATGTCGCGCTCGGCCGGCCCGGGACCATGCGCCTAGTGGTCACCGATCACCACCTGGCGCTCGCTCCCGGTGGGTCGCCGCCGCAACTTGCACCGGCCGACGCGCTGGTCAACCCCAAGCTCCCCGGCTCGACGTACGAGTTCGACGGACTCGCCGGCGCCGGGGTCGCCTTCAAGCTCGTCCAGGCACTGGAGTCGCGCGGCGTCGTCCCCGCCGGCAGCGGCGAGGCGTCGCTCGGGCTCGCCGCGCTCGGGACGATCGCCGACATGATGCCGCTGCGCGGCGAGAACCGCGTGATCGTCCGAGACGGTCTGCCCAGAATCGCCGACCTGCCGGGGCTTCGCGCGCTCTGCGAGGTCGCGGGCATTTCGCCGCCGCC
>DASZJB010000031.1:0-2718 GCA_035948615.1 Candidatus Dormiibacterota bacterium | reverse complement strand
CTCCCCGCCCGGCACCCCGATCTCCATCCCGCCCTCGAACTTGAACAAAGGGTGTGCGCACCAATAAGCACGATGTGGTTCGGCGCCCTTATTCCTATAGATGTACGTGACTCTCACTCGATCGACAAGAACATTGATATGCCTCTCGAGCTCCCAAGGCAGTACCCGTCCAGAGCACCGCATCAACACGGACGCATCCGTCTTCGCCCCCACCTGCCACGGCAACCGCCAGGCCTCCCCGTGATCGGGGAGCGCCTCCGTCGCGTCCACTGTCGGCACCATCTCGTCCCAGCCGAACGCCCCGCCGGCGACAAACCCGGAGGCACCCGGATCGTCGACCCCGATCCCCTGCTCGAGCAGCTCCTCCCCATCCAGGCGCAGCGAGGTGATCCGCCCTCCACGCTCAGGCCGAACCACCAATTCCCAGGAACCCCTGAGCAACTTCAAGGCCGCTGGATCGTAGGCTCATGGAGGATGCGGTTGGTTGCCCTCGTCATCTCCGCCTGCCTTTTCGCCGCCTGCACCCAGGCAACTGCCCAGGCGACGCCCACCCACAGCCCCGCCCGCTCCCCCATCCCAGGCGCGCCCGACCCGACCCCCGACCCCTCGCCTACGCCCGCGCCTCCCCACGTTTTCCTGATCGTGATGGAGAACCGCAGCTACGGCCAGGCCATCTCGAGCCCTTACATGTCGAGCCTTGCCGCCCAGTACGCGGTCGCCACCAATTACCGCGGCGTCTCGCACCCGAGCCTGCCCAATTACCTCGCCCTCACGTCGGGCAGCACCTGGGGGATCGCCGACGACGGGTTCCACACACTCCCCGCGGGCGGTCTCGGCGCGCAGCTCACCAACGCCGGGATCGATTGGCGCGCCTACATGGAGAGCATGACCAACGGCTGCTTCCACAGCGCCTACCCCTACGCCTTGAAGCACAACCCTTTCGCTTACTACGGCGGCGCCTGCCCGCCCGAGGTCGTCCCCTTCACTCAGTTCGCCTCAGACCTGGCGGGCGACACGCCTCAGTTCTCATGGATAACGCCGAACCTCTGCAACGACGGTCATGACTGCTCCAGCTCGGTCGCCGACGCGTGGCTCTCCCATACGGTGCCCGCAATCCTCGGCTCCAACGCGTGGCAGGACGGCGGCATGCTCGTGATCACCTGGGACGAAGGCGAGGACAGCGCCAACTCGGTCCTGACCGTGATCATCCGCCCGAACCCGGTGAACCACGTAAGCGCGCAGCCCTACAACCACTACTCGCTGCTCGCGACGATCGAGGACACGCTCAGAGTCGCGAGACTGGGCCAGGCGGCACAGGCCGCGCCTATGACCGACCTCATCGCCGTGACGGCCCCGCCGAAGCTCCGCAACAAGACGGCTTAAACGCCGACGGTCTGCTTCCAGCGCGTGATCGAGTCAAGGAACTCCATGTCGACCTCGACGCCCAGGCCCGGCCCGACCGGCACGTCCAGCCGCCCGTCGCGCAGCACGAACGGCGCGGTGATGTCGCGGTGGTAGTAGCGATCCGACGCCGAGGTGTCGCCCGGCAGCGTGAAGTTCGGCATCGCCGCCATCGCGACATTGCCGGCGCGCCCGATCCCCGTCTCCAGCATCCCGCCCATCCACACCGGCAGACCATGCTCGGCGCAGAGGTCGTGAATTCGACGCGCCTCGAGGTATCCCCCGACGCGGCCCGGCTTGATGTTGATGATCCGGCACGCGCCGAGCTCGATGGCGTCCGCCGCGGCCCGCGCCGACGTGATCGATTCGTCGAGACAGATCGGGGTGCGCACCGACTTCGCGAGGATCGCGTGAGCGAGCACCTGGTCCTCCGGCAGCGGCTGCTCGATGAGCAGGAGGTCGTAAGGATCAAGCAGCGCGAGATGGGAGGCGTCGGACAGCGAGTACGCGGTGTTCGCGTCGACCTGCAGCGGCACCTTGCCGAATCGCTCACGCACCGCCCTGACCGGCTCGACGTCCCAGCCAGGCTTGATCTTCAACTTGATTCGCCTGTAGCCCTGTTCGAGGTAGTCGCCCACCGTTTCCAGCAGCTCCGGGATGGTCTTGTGGATGCCAACCGACACGCCCGCGTCGACGGCCGGGCGCACGGCGCCGAAGTAGGTGGCGAACGATTCGCCTCGCGCGCGGAGCTGCGCGTCCAGGATCGCCATCTCGATCGCGGCTTTCGCCATGTGATGGCCGTGGACCGGCCGCAGCACACGCCCCACGGCTTCGGCGTCTAGGCGCGGCTGCTCCAGCAGGCGCGGCAGCAGGTGGTGGAGCAGCACGTGCTGTGCGCCTTCCACGTACTCCGACGAGTAGACCGGCTCCTCGCCGGCCACGCACTCGCCCCAACCCTCGCCGTCGGAAGTGATCGCTTTCAACAGAAGGATGTCGCGCTCGGTCTGCACGCCGAACGACGTCTCGAATGGCGCCACCAGCGCGAGCCGGATCCGCCGCATCTCCACTGAGTGAAGCTTCATGCGCTCAGGCCATCGAGCCGGGCCGACTCTTCATCCGACAGGACGATGTCGGCCGCCCTGACGTTCTCCTCCAGCTGGTGCACGCTCGAAGCGCCCGGGATGGCCACGACGTTCGGCTTCCGGATCAGCCACGCGAGGGACACCTGCGCCGGCGTCGCGCGGTGACGATCGCCGATCTCGCGCAGCGCCGCGATCAGAGGTGCGAGGCGCGCTCGATTGGCGGCGCTGAACGTGC
>DASZJB010000030.1:0-4246 GCA_035948615.1 Candidatus Dormiibacterota bacterium | reverse complement strand
CCCAGCTGCGATTTCGAGTAGCAGTCGAGCCCACCGCCGACGAGATGCCGCCACGAGTGGCAACCGAACGTGTAGCCGCTCAGCAGGACGACGTTGACGAGCATGATCCCGGTGCCGAGCCCGAGCTGCACATGACCGTCGGGTGCCCAGAAGGCCAGATACACGTCGTACCAGAGGAAGCCCGTGACGATCAGCACGAGGTAGAAGAGGAATCGGTGCAGATTGTTGAGGAAGAGCGGGAACGCCGTCTCGCCGCGGTACTTGCGGTGGCGGAGCTCGCCGACCGCGCACGACGGCGGATCCCAGAAGAACGAGCGGTAGTACGCCTTCCGGTAGTAGTAGCAGGTGGCGCGAAACAGGAGCGGCGACCCCAGCACCCAGAGCGCGGGGCTGACCGGACCGGTCGACCAGATGGTCGGCGAGTAGAAGGGCGAGAGATATGACCCGCTCTGATTGATCCCGCCGGTCAGAAATGCGGTCCAGATCGAATAAAGACCGAAGAGGCCGAGCACCGTGACCACGGTCGCCGGCAACGCCCACCACGGAAGCGCATCGAGGATGCGCTCGATGGGCCCGGGACCGCTATGAGGCGCGGAGGCGAGCGATGCGGGCGATACCTTGGTGACCTGGGTGGACAAGCGACGACCATCCTAGCGTTGCCACTGCCGAACGCGACCTCGCGCGATCAGCCGGTCTCACCCCTGCGCGGCGACGGCCTCGGCGAACTCCCGGCGATCCGTAGCTGACGCGCGACCGTATTCGGAGAGCACGTTGACGACGTCGCCGACCACGAGCGTCGACGGTGGCGCGACGCGAGCCGCTCGCGCAGCCGCCGCGATGCTCCCGATGGGCGCTCGCACGACCAGCTGCTCCGCGGTGGTCGCCTGCGAGATCACCGCCGACGGCCGCTCGAGGCCGAGCACCGCCGAGAGGCGTCCGGCAATGGCCTCGAGATCGGCCGGCATCAGGATGACCAGGGTGTCGACGCTCCGCGCCAAGCTCTCGAACGCGTTCAGGTCGCCACCCACCCGATGGCCGGTGACGAACGCCACCGACGCCGCCACGCCACGATGGGTCACGGGGATCCCTGCCGCAGCCGGAGCAGCAAGAGCCGCGCTCACGCCGGGGATGACCCGTACCGGGACTCCCGCGCGGCGAAGGGCCTCCACCTCCTCGCCACCGCGACCAAAGAGAAACGGATCGCCTCCCTTGAGGCGAACCACGATCTCACCGGAGCGAGCTGCGGCGATCATCGCCGCATTGATGTCGTCCTGCGTTGTCGATGGACGACGCGAGCGCTTGCCGGCGTCGACGACGCGCGTGTGCGGGCCGCACAGTCGCAATACGCCGGGCCCGATGAGCGCGTCGTGGAACACCACGTCTGCCTCGGCGAGGACGGCTCGCGCGCTCATGGTCATCAGATCCGGGTCACCTGGTCCGGCGCCCGCAAGCACCACCTCACCCATCGGCACAGCGCCCTCGGCGCTCCGAGCATCCTGCTCGATGGTCAGCGCAAGGGCCGCGGCGTCAGCTTCGCTGCCGTCACGGAGCATCGACGGGGCTCGAGAACGGAGCAATCGACGGTAGGCACGCAGCTGGGAGTCGCCCGAAACTCCGGCTCGACGGAGCCGGCGCCGCATCCTCCCCATCAACAGCGTGAAGGGTCCCCACTCCTCGCCGAACAGCATCTCGATGCGCTCGCGCAGCGCTCGGGCCAGAAATGGGCTCTCGCCCGACGTGGAGATCGCGATCTGGAGCGGCCCACGCTTCACGAGCGCCGGAGCGATCCAGTCGCATTGGTGGGTGACATCGGCGACATTGAGGAGCACGCGCTCGCGGTCCGCCTCGGCGCGGGCTGCGCGCTGTGCTTCCGGATCGTCGCTCGCATCGATCGCGAGATAGGCGCCGGTCAGGTCACCAGGCTGGAACGAACGGCTGAGGTGGACGACGCTCGCGCCCGCCGCACGCAGGCCGGCGGATTTCTCGCGGGCGAGCGCGGTGTCGCCGAGCACCACGCATCGCCGCTCGTGGAGATCCAGCACGACCGGGTAGTACGCGGCATTCACACCGCACCCTGCCGGGCGGGCACGGCCTCCCGCTGGGGAGCGCTCGGCACCTCGATGGGCGGATGGAGCAGGCATTCCTTGTGTGTGTCGCTCTCCCACCACCAGCGCCCGGCCCGCTCGTGCTCCCCGGGCTGGGTCGCGCGTGTGCACGGCGCGCACCCGATCGATAGGTAGCCGCGCTCATAGAGTGGGTGCTGGCGGATGCCGTGATCGCGAAGGTAGTCCCACACCTGGTCACGGCTCCAGGTGGCGAGCGGCACGATCTTGGTCATGCCGTCGTGCCCGGGGTCACTCGCGACCACGGGCGTGGCGGCGCGCGTCGGGGTCTGATCTCGACGCAGGCCGGTGATCCAGGCGTCGTATTCGCGCAACGCCTGTGCCAGTGGATTCACCTTGCGGACCGCGCAGCATTGATTGCGCAGCGGCACCGACTTCCGGAAGAGCATGTCCCCGTGCTCAGACGTCATCGCCTCGACTTCCGTCGCTTCCGGGGCGAGGATGCGCAGGCGTATCGGGAACTGCCCGCGGACGTACTCGATGTACTCGTGGGTCTCCTCGTGGAGCCGTCCCGTGTCGAGGGTGAGCACTTCGGGCTCGGGCACGATCCTGCAGGCAAGGTCGATGAGCACCATCGACTCCGCCTGGAAGCTCGCGACCAGCGCGACGCGCCCGAACCGCCGGTAGGTCCAGGCGAGAATGTCCTCGGCTGTCGCATTCTGCAGGTCGGCTGCGTTCATGCGGTCACCTCCACCAACGCATGACGCTCCGCCAGCTCCGACACACCCTGGCGCCTGCACCAGTCGCCAAACGTCTCATCGGGAAGACGGGTGCGCGCGTATTCGTACATCGGCCCGCGCAGCAGGCTCGGGATCTCTTCGAGCTTGACGTTGTGCATGTAGAGCTCGTTGAGACGCGTGCCCTCGGCATCACCACCGAGAAAGACGTCGTACTTTCCGAGAGTCGTCCCCACGAAACCGACGTCGCCGAGGTACGGCCGTGTGCATCCGTTGGGGCACCCGGTCATGCGGTAGCTGATGCGCGAGTCCGCGACACCGGCGTCGCGTTGGACGAGCGCGATCTCGCGAATCAGCGCCGGCATCGCCCGCTCGGACTCGGCGACCGCCAGTCCGCACGTGGGATATGCCGGGCACGCCATCGAATGCCGGATCGTCGTGGGCTGCGACTCCGACCGGGCGACTCCCCAACGATCAAGGATCGCCGTCAGGATGCTGCGGTCCCGGTCCGTGAGATTGGTGAACAGGATGTTCTGCTGGGGCGTGAGCCTGAGCTCCGGACGCAAGGTCTCGACGACCTCGTGCAGCGCGGATCGCAGGCCGCCCGCGTCGGTGTCATCGATGCGTCCGTTCTCGACGAACAGCCCGTAGCAGTGGTTACCGTCTCCCTGCTCGTGCCATCCGAGGTGGTCGTCGACTGGACCCCAGTGCAGGCGGCGCGACGGCTCGAGTGTGAATGAGACCCTCGATGCGACCTGATCGCGGAACCAGTCGATACCGCGATCAGCGATCAGATACTTGAGCCGGGCGTGACGCCGGTCGGAGCGATCGCCGTGGTCGCGCTGCACCGCGACCACCGCCCGAGCTGCTTCGACGACGTTCCGCGGTTGCACGTGAGCGAGCGCCTGCGCGACGGCCGGCCACGTGTTCGGCTTGTTCGCGGTGCGGCCAAGGCCTCCGCCGACCAGCACATCGAATCCCGTGAGATCGCCGTCAGTGGAAGCATGCGCGACCAACCCGAGGTCGTTCGCGTAGATGTCGACGCAGTTGTCGCCTTCAATGGCGATCGCCGTCTTGAACTTGCGCGGTAGGTAGCGTTCGCCGTAGAGCGTGTCGGGCGGATCGGGCTGGTTCGATGCGGCAAGCTCGCCGTCGAGCCAGATTTCGCTGTACGCCCGCGTCGTCGGCGTCAGCCCGGTGACGAGCGCGGCGAGCGTCAGGCCGATCTGGTGGTGCAGACGGTCGTTCCACGGCGCCGGGCAGCACATGATGTTGCGTTCCTGGTCGCCGCACCCCCCGAGGGTCGTGAGCAGACCGTCATTGATGGCGCGGATCGCCTTCTTGAGGTCGCCCTTGAGCACCCCGTGCAGCTGCAGATCCTGCCGGGTCGTGACCCGAAGCGTTCCGTTGCCCCATTCGCGGGCGATGCGATCGTGTGCGAGGTAC
>DASZJB010000029.1:0-15619 GCA_035948615.1 Candidatus Dormiibacterota bacterium | reverse complement strand
CCGTCACGCGATGTTGCTCCCGGATGCGAGGACATCACCGACGTGATCCCCGCCGAGGCGCCGAAGGGATACGACGTGATGGCCTTCGTTCACGGCGTCGTCGACGACGGCTCCTTCTTCGAGATCAAGCGTTTGTTCGCGCGCGAGATCGTCTGCGGGTTTGCGCGTATCGACGGCCACTCGATCGGAATCCTCGCGTCCCAGCCTTGCTTCAAGGGCGGGGTGCTCTTCGTCGATTCGGCGGACAAGGCGACGCGCTTCATCACGTGTTGTGACGCCTTCAACGTTCCCCTGCTCTTTCTCGCCGATGTTCCCGGCTTCATGATCGGCACGGCGGTCGAACGTCAGGGAATCATCCGGCACGGCGCCAAGATGATCGCGGCGCTCGCACAGGCGCAGGTTCCGCGCATCTCGGTGATCCTGCGCAAGGCGTACGGCGCCGGTCTGTATGCGATGAGCGGCCCCGCGTTCGAACCCGACTGCACGCTCGCACTGCCAACGGCGCAGATCGCGGTGATGGGACCGGAGGCGGCCATCAACGCGGTGTATTACAACAAGATCCAGGAAACACCGGAGGACCAGCGTGCAGCGTTCGTCACGGCGCTGCAGGATGAGTACCGCGATGACATCGACATCTTCCGGCTCGCCTCGGAGCTCATCGTCGACGCGGTGGTGCCACCTGCCGAGCTGCGTATGGAGTTGGTGCGCCGCTTCGCCGCATACCGGTCACGGCGCCGTGCGGACGTTGCCCGCCATCATCCCGTCCCGCCTGTCTGAGCGAGACGGCATCGGGCTGCGTCATTGACCCTCGACCAGTGGCTGTCCACCGCCGGGTATCCGGCCGTCGCTCTCTTCGTCGGTGTCGAGGGAATCGGGATACCGCTTCCGGGCGAGACCATGCTGATCGCGGGGGCGATCTTCGCCGCCGAAGGGCGCCTGTCGATTGTCGGGGTGATCGCCGCAGCCGCGGCCGGAGCGATTGTCGGGAACTGCATCGGCTTCGGCATCGGCTGGTTCGGCGGCTACCCGCTGCTGCGGCGTTTTGGGAAGTACGTCCGCCTCAATGAGCCGCAGGTGAAGGTGGGGCGCTACATCTTCATGCGCTTCGGGACGAAGGTCGTCTTCTTCGGTCGATTTGTTTCGATCCTACGGACCTACCTCGCCTTCCTCGCCGGCGCCAACCGCATGCCGCTGCCCCGGTTCCTCGCGGCGATCACCGCCGGAGCCATCGTGTGGGCGGCGGTCTATGGGATTGCCGCGTACCTCCTGGGCAACCAGATCTCGCACCTGAGCGGAGCCGTCGCGATCGGCTTCATCGTCCTCGCTGTTGTGGCGATCATCGCGGGCCTCATCTTCATCAGGAGGCAGGGCAAACGGCTCGAGGCAATAGCCGAAGAGGCGTTTCCCGGCCCCCTAGAGGGTTACTCGGAGTAGTCCGCTACGAGCGGTCAGAAGGAGGGGTTGGCCACCGAACCGCCGGTCGAACCGGGTGAGCTCGGCGCCGGTGCAGAGATGAGTTCGGCACGCCATACGAAGCGGTTGTAGTCCTGCCACCAGGGGTCACACGTGATCATGGTCAGCTCGTGGCCGGAGGTCGGGACCAGCTGCGTCACGTGGTTGGGAGCGAGGTCCCACCTGGCCGTGACCTTGTACACGAACGTCTGGCAGGTGCGGTTCTGGATCGTGATGGTGGCGCCAACATTGAGCTGATTGATGTACTGGAAGTCCGGCTCGCGGTGAAAGGCGATGATCACGTTGCCCTGCTGGCCGGGATCGGGTGTGCCCGAGTAGTGCACCATCGACCGCGAGTTCAGGAGCGCCCAGGTGCCGTTACCGGCCACCGCGGCGTAGTGGTACTGCGCCGGTGCTCCGAAGCTGACCAGCGCATAGTCGGTGGTCGAACTCGTCCCGCACGTCGGTGACTTGGAGGCGGCAGGAGCCGGGGCCGGGGCCACCGAGTGAGTCGCGCCGCCGCCCTTCCAGTGCTTCAGCGCCGTTGAGTCGACGGCGCCACGTTGAAAGACGCCGATCAGCGGACCGGCGATCAAGGCACCTCCGGCGAGGATCGAGGCGATTCCGATCGCGAGCAGCACCATCCAGAGACGGATCGGCCTGCGCGTGTGCCGGCGGGCATCCGGTGCGCCATCGGCGGTGAGATCAGAAGCCATCACTCAAAGGATAGCCAGCCTGCCGAGGTCACGCGGTGACGCCGGAGCGACGGCCCGTCGAAGCCCCACTGGAACTGTGACTAGCGGTTGCGCGGATTCCGTGGCCGCTTTCGGCCGTACGCAACACCCTCAGCGACCGGATCGAAGGCGGCCCCCGGCCCGGTGGCCGGGGTGATGCCTTCGCCCTGCACAAACACTTTGCGAGAGCCCACGTCAATCAGGTATGCGAGCGACTGGCCCCCCGACTGATCGGGGATCATCGAGACGTCAGCGACAGTGCCGGTACGCCGGCTGCCGCCATAGGGAAAGCTGACCCTCGTCCCTACCGCGATGGGGCCGCCGTCACTCACCGCGGCGCTGCGCGGAAGCAGTCGCTGCAGTAGACGGGTTTGTCACCGCGAGGCTGGAAGGGGACGCGCGCCACGCCGCCACATCCGGCACAGGGGACCTCGTACATCTGGCGCGGGCCGTTGCTGCGATATCCACCGCCGCCACCGCCACTACCGCCGAAACCGCCGCCGCCACCGCCACCACCGCTCTGACGGCGAGCCGCTCTGCAGCTCGGGCAGCGAGACGGGGGGTTTGTGAGGCCACGAGAGGCAAAAAAGTCCTGCTCGCCCTCAGTCCAAATGAAGTCGACGCCGCAATCGCGGCAACGTAGAGTCTGGTCTACCGACACGCGCCTAGTTCCTCCGTCCGGCGCGTTGTGATACGGCGCCCGGGTTGGTGATAGTTACCGGGTAACAGTACACGGTCGAGAGGGTCCTCGCAAAGGGACAAATCCGTGACAGCCCAGCCTTTCCATTGCGCTGTTACGATCTTGCGATCCCTGGACAGGAGCAGGCCGGAGACGCACAGGGCGGCTCGGTGGCTGCCGGTAGGGACGGAGGGTAGCTCCAGTGCCCACAGCGCAGCATCGCCTCTTCACCTCGGAATCGGTGACCGAGGGCCACCCCGACAAGGTCGCCGACCAGATCAGTGACGCGGTGCTCGACGCCGTGCTGAGCAAGGACCCGCTCGGCCGCGTGGCCTGCGAGACCGCGCTGAGCACGGGAACGGTCCTGGTCTTCGGCGAGATCACCACCGAGGCCTACGTCGACATCGCCGGTCTGGTTCGCCAGACCATCAAGGAGATCGGCTACACGCGCGCCAAGTACGGCATCGACTGGGAGACGTGCGGCGTGCTGGTCGGCATCGACGAGCAGTCGCCCGACATCTCTCAGGGGGTGAACCATGGCGGTGCCGGCGACCAGGGAATGATGTTCGGGTTCGCCTGTGACGAGACCCCCGAGCTGATGCCGGCGCCAATTCAGATGGCCCATCAGCTCGCCAGGCAGCTTGCCCTTCTCAGACGCGATGGGACGCTGCGCTGGGCGCGACCCGACGGAAAGACCCAGGTCACGATCGAATACGACGGCGACGGGCGTCCCCGCCGGGTGGACACCGTCCTCGTGAGCGTCCAGCACGGCGAGGAGGTGAGCCAGGAACAGATCTTCGAGGACGTCCAGCACCACGTCGTCGAGAAGGTGATCCCTGCCGCATGGCTCGACTCCGCCACCAAACGCTACGTCAACCCCACCGGGCGCTTCGTCATCGGCGGCCCGATGGCGGATGCCGGCCTCACCGGCCGCAAGATCATCGTCGACACCTATGGCGGATACGCCCGCCACGGCGGCGGCGCCTTCAGTGGCAAGGACCCGTCGAAGGTCGATCGCAGCGCTGCCTACGGCGCCCGCTGGGCGGCAAAGAATGTGGTCGCTGCGGGCATGGCGACGAAATGCGAGATCCAGGTTGCCTATGCGATCGGCGTCGCCAAGCCAGTTTCGGTCCTGGTCGAGACCTTCGGGACAGAGAAGGTCCCGAACGACATGATCGCCTCGCTGATAGATGAGTACATCGATCTGTCGCCCTTCGGGATCATGAGCGCCCTGGAGCTGCGCCGCCCCATCTACCGCCAGGTCGCCGCCTACGGCCATTTCGGCCGCAGCGATCTCGACCTTCCCTGGGAGCGCACCACCCTCGCCGAGCAGTGGGCCGAGGATGCCGGCACCGAGCCACTCCTCTTCGCGGCAGCCACGGCCTAGGCGCGGCGGAGGCGAGGCAGCAAGGGCATGAGCCTCCACATCTTGGTGCTCGCCGGCGGGAGCGGCACGCGGTTGTGGCCCCTGAGCCGGCGTTCGACGCCGAAGCACCTTCTTCCCCTTGCCCGGGGGGGCGAGACTCTGCTTCGAGCCACCCTGGATCGGGTGATAGGGCTCGGCGACAGCGTCCGAATCGTCACCGCTACCGACCAGGTCGAGGGCTGCCGCGCCGCACTCTCAGGACTGTCGATCCCGGATCAGGCATATATCGCCGAGCCGCTCGCTCGCGGGACCGGTCCGGCCCTCGGGCTTGCCGTGGGTCTGATCGCCCGTGAGGACCCCGATGCTCTGATCGCGAGCGTCCATGCCGACCATCGCGTCAGCGATCCGGGCGCATATCGTGCCGCGGTCCTGGCTTCGGCCGGGTGGGCGAAGGCCACGGACGGCCTCGCAACCGTTGGTCTCGTTCCCGTCGCTCCGGTTACGGGGTTCGGCTACATCGAGCTGGGCGAGGCTCGGCCGGCGTCGCTGTGGACCGCGCCCGAGGGGAGCCCGCCCCAGGCGGCCGCGGCCGCGGCGCTGCTGCCCGCCTTTGCCTCGACCGGGTTCACAGAAAAGCCCTCTGCCGAGGTCGCTCAGGCTTACGTCAGGGGCGGACGACACCTGTGGAACCTCGGCCTCTTCGCCTGGACCGCCCGGCGCTTCCTCGACGAGCTGCGAGCCGCCGACCCCGAGGTCAGCTCCCTCCTTGACCAGGCCGTCGACGCGCGCATCCGGGGCGACGAGGAGGAGGTGATCCGGCTATACGGGGGACAGCGGTCCCAGGCTGTGGAACCGCTAGTCCTCGAGCGGACGCCGCGCCTCACCGTCGTCGAGGCCAGCTTCGGCTGGTCCGACCTGGGGTCGTGGACGGACGTCCACGATGCTCGGGTGGCGGAGGGAGATGTCGACGGCGATGGAAACGTGGTCGAAGGACCGGTGATGGTCACCGCGGCGCACGGATGCACGGTGGTTGCGCGCTCCGGCAGGATCGTCGCCGTGGCCGGCATCGATGGTGTTGTCGTTGTCGACACCCCCGATGCCGTGTTGGTAGTCCCGGCACTCCAGTCGCAGCTTCTCAAAGAGGTCGTCGAGCAACTCCGCGCGGCCGGCCGAGACGAGGTTCTGTGATTCGCGCGATCAGAGACGCCGCGAACGTGCGGCTAGAATGCACTCGATGATGCCGACCACGATCCGGTTCGGAACCGACGGATGGCGGGCCGTGGTGGCGGATGATTTCACCTACGCCAACGTGCGAGCAGTTGCACAGGGTGTGGCGTCGTACCTCGCGAGCGAGACGCGCCCAGTGATTGTCGGACACGACTCGCGGTACTGCGCGGAACTGTTCGCTCGCGAGGTCGCGCAGGTCCTGGTCGCAAACGGACGTCGCGTCATCCTCCTTGACCGGGTAACCCCGACACCGGCCGTCTCGTGGGCCATCACCCGCCACCTTGCTGCCGGCGGGATCGTCGTCACCGCGAGTCACAACTCGGCAGAGTTCAACGGGATCAAATACAAGCCCGATTTCGGAGGCTCCGCGCCGCCCGAGGTGGT
Source organism: Candidatus Dormiibacterota bacterium (assembly GCA_035948615.1). Classification (GTDB taxonomy): domain Bacteria; phylum Chloroflexota; class Dormibacteria; order Aeolococcales; family Aeolococcaceae; genus Palsa-851. Next base: position 9,777 of record DASZJB010000029.1, on the reverse strand, counting down.
CACCGAGATCGAGCGGCATACTGCGGTGGCCATCGAGTCGGGTGTCACCACGATGACGTACAACGAGGCCGTCGCAACCGGACAGCTTGAGTCCATCGACCCGCTTCCGGATTTCCTCGAACAGCTCGGGAGGATGGTGGACCTCGACCGGCTTCGCGATCACGGTCTGAAGGTGCTCCACGAGGCCATGTACGGCGCCGGCGCCGGCCTGATCGCTCGTGCGCTCACGGGTGGGTCAACCACCGTGGAGGAGCTCCACGGCGAGCGGAATCCAGGGTTTGGCGGAATGCATCCCGAGCCCATCGATCGCTACATGCCAGAGGCAATGGAGCGTATGAAGACGGGCAAATTCGACCTCGGCATCGCCAACGACGGCGACGCCGACCGCGTCGGCATCATCGACGAGACAGGTCGCTACATCAATCAATTGCAGGTGATGGCGCTCTTCGCGATGTATCTGCTCGAGAAGCGCGGGCTGCGAGGCGACATCGTCCGCTCGATCACGACCTCGGGAATGCTCGACGCACTGGGGGAGCGCTTCGATGTCACCGTGCACGAAATGCCCGTCGGGTTCAAGTACATCGGCACCAAGATGATGGAGACCGACGCGTTGCTGGGGGGCGAGGAATCGGGCGGGTACGCGTTCCGCGGGCACATCCCCGAACGTGACGGCATCCTCTCAGGTCTGATGATGGCCGCGATGATCGTCGACTACGGGCTACCGTTGTCCGGGATCCTCGCTCATCTCGAAGATCTGGTCGGGCCGCACGCGTACGACCGCCACGATATTCGCTTTCCCCGCGATGGCTACGAAGAGCGCAAGGAACAGATCTACGCACGCATGCGGCAGAACGAGCCCAACGATCTTGCCGGGAGCAAGGTTGTGCGCACGCGCACGGATGATGGCTTCAAGTTCTACCTGGACGACGGGTCGTGGGTTCTGATGCGCATGAGTGGCACCGAGCCGCTCATGCGCGTGTATGCCGAGGCGACGACACGAGAGCGGGTGGAGCAGCTCATCACCGCTCTGGAGAACCAGAGCGGTGTCTCCGAGCGCATCGCAGTCGGGGCGAGCGAATGACCGAGACTTCCGAATTCATCAGCGCCTCCGGCTCGGGACGGGTGGACAAGCCCTGGGGATACGAGCTTCGCTGGGCGATCACCGACCGCTACCTTGGCAAGCTCATCCACGTCAATCAGGGCCATTCGCTCAGCCTCCAGTACCACGTGCAGAAGGACGAGTGCATCTATATCCAGTCTGGAGTGCTGGATCTCCAGCTCGAGGACGACAACGGTGCGATGCAGACGCTCAGGCTGACCCCTGGGATGAGCGCCCATGTCCGCCCCGGACGGCGGCACCGCTTCGTGGCGGTGGAGGACACCGATCTCTTCGAGGTGTCATCGCCGGAGATCGATGATGTGGTGCGTCTCGAGGACAGCTATGGACGGGCCGGGACCTCGGCTCCCTGAGCCTGGGCTCGCCGAGTTCTCCACCGTTTCCACAGGCCGACGTGGATAATCGAACAGGTTTTCGCCGCCGCGGTCATGGCTATCTCGCGGACCAGGCGCGCAGCGCCCTGGGCATCACCGGCGAGGTCCGGGTCCTGGCTGAGATCCCGCTCCCGATGGTGCACACCGCCTTCGGCCTGGCCGTCGCAGCGGCCGAGGTGTTGCTGCGGCCCGAGGCCGTGGGTCTCGATCGAAGCGCCGCGGCAGACGTGGCCCTCGCCATCCTCACCGGCCTGGTTCTGGTTGCCTACGACTTCCTGATCTATCCCTCCGAATCGAGGCCTGGGCCCGTCGGCATCGCCCTCCCCATGGCGGCCGTCCTCTCGTTCGGGACACTGCTCGCGATCGCCGTCCTTCCCCTCCCGATCCGGATCGGCAGCGGTGTGATCGCCGCGGTCGTGATCGGCGGTGTGCCTCGTCTCGCCGGGCGCCGCGCCCTGGGCAAGGAGGGCTGGTTCACCCGGCTGACGCGGGACGTCTCAGGGATCGCCGTGCTGGCGCCCGTGCTTCTCGGCGGCGCGTCGCCGACGCTGCCACCGAACCTCCGCCTTGCCGCCGTGGTTGTGGTGGCGTTCCTCGTGAGCCTCGACAGCCTTCGAACCGAGCGTCTATCGATCCGTCTCACCATCCTGTTCGCGCTCCTCGTGGCTTCGATCGTGCTCGGGGGCGCCGCGCTCGTCGGTACGAACAATGCTCACGCCGGCGTTCGTGCCGCGATCCTGCTGGTCCTCTGGTACGGCGCTCGCGGGGTCGCCGGCGCCGTGGGCGGCCCATTGCGGCGCCGAACTCTGATCGCCGAGTACGCGATATTTGTGATCGCCGCGATCATGGGAATGATCTGGATCAGCTCGGCCCACATCTGAGCGCCGGCGGGACCGTCAGGAGAGGCGCAGGCTCTGCCCTGGGGTCGATCGTGCGGGTGTGGCGTCGGCGGCGTGGAGGCGCTCCACCTGCGCATGCGACTTCTGGACCTGCTCGGAAAGATCCCGAACCGTGATCTTCATCGCCTCGAGAGCGCGCAGCTTGTACGTGTCGATCTGGTCGAGGGCCGCAAAGACGTTGTCCCAGGCGCGTTGCAGCGAGCCCATGTCGAGGCCGGGGCTCGCGGCCTGGCTTTCCACGGTGGCGGTCTGCTCGCGGAGCACAGACGAGGTGCTCTCGATCATCGCGCTGGTCGTCTCATTGACCGCTTTGACCTGCTCGCTGACGAGCTTCTGATTGGTGAGCGCCTGGGCGACCATGACCGCGGTTCGGAGTGCGGCCACCGTCGTGGTGGTGGCCGTTCGAACGGCCCGGATCAGTTCGCGGTTGTTCACCTCCACCACCCGGAGTGCCGCGTATCCCTGCACGGCGACCGCGAGCTGGGTGAGGATCTCCTGGCGGCGCCGCCGGACCGGGTAGAGGATGTCTTCCTGCAGGACCCTGGCTCGCTCGGGGTCGCCGATGGCCAGGTGGTTGATCTGAGCCTCGAGTCCCGAGTCGAGCTTCTCGGCCATGTAGGTGTACTGCCGGAGCGTCTCCATCTGCGACCAGAGCGCCTTCTGCTCCTGGCCGATGGCGGCGTTGTCGCGTTCGAGCTCGGCGCCACCCTCGCGTAATGCGCCGACGATGGCCTCGATGTGACTCTGCGACTTCTGGTACTTGGCGAAGTAGGCACGCACCCGATCGCCGAAGGGAACGACCCCGAGGAGCTTGCGGGGGCCGCCCTGGGTCAGATCGTGCTTCGCCGGGTTCAGCTCCTCGACCGAGCGGCGAAGATCGAGCAGGCTCTTGGCGATCGGCGCGTCGCCCTGACCGAGACCCCGCATCGCCCGGGTCGGGCGGTCGAGCAGGCGGTTGCTCATGTCGGCGGTCGACCTGATCTCGCGATCGGCGAGGCCGTCGATGTCGTCGACGCGCCGCCGGTAGTCGTCGCCGTGGACGTCCACCGACCGGAGACCGCCCACGAAGGTGGTCACGATGGTGTCGATTCGTTTGGCAGCTTCCGGGTCGATGCTCACCTCGCGCTCGGCCTCGGCGGTCCCCACAGTCGTGGCTGCCTCAGGCGCCGAGAGGGAGAGCTCGGGAAGGTCTGTCGTCACTGAGTCACATGCTCCTCGCTGGCATCCGTCCCGGCGGGGGCCGGGTCCGTGATCGTGACAGGAGTCTGGCGCTTGCGCCGCCCGTTGCGGTCACCGTTTTGGTACGCGGAGCCGTTGCGGGCGCCGTTGAGATGCTGCGATTCATCCGGAGACGAGGCTGCCCGGGTGATCGCCGGGAGGAGCGACTGTCGCGCCAGCCCGGTGAGGGCTCCCGCCTGCTGGATGATCTCGGCGAGTGCGCCGGTCACACCCTGGGCACCGTTGAGCACGGTGAACTGGTCGACGTGTTCGAAGGGAGCGGCCGCGGCGGCGACGATCTCCGGGAGCTTCTCGGCGATCTGCTGGGCGATGACCGCCTCCTGGTTCTGGCTCATGGCCGCGGCTCGCCGCTCGATGCCCGATGCCTCCGCCTCCATGCGGGCGCGGATCGCCTCGGCTTCGGCAAGGCCCTTGGCCTTGATCGCATCCGCCTCGGCCTGCCCGGTGATGCGGGTCGCGTCGGCCTGTGCGGTGGCCTGCATCTTGAGAGCGGCAGCCTGTGCCTCGGCCTGGACCTTGGTCTGGGTGGCGACGGCCTCGGCGCGGAGGCGTACCTCCTGGGCTTCTGCCTCGGCCTGGTGGATGCGCACGTCTCGTCCCGCGGCGGCAAGCGTGGTCTGCCGGTAGGCCTCGGCGTCGGCGGGCCGGCGAACGTCGACCTGGAGTTGCTGCTCCTTCTGCTGCGCCTGCAATTCCGCCACGTGCGTCTGTTCGGTGACCACGGCCTGGTGAGCCTTGGCCTCGGACAGCGGTCCCTGCTGTGCGGCGAGCTGGGTCGCGGTGTCGACCTCGGCCTGGTAGCCGGCCTTCTTGATGTTCGTATCGCGCGCCGACTCGGCCATCTGCGCCAGGGCGATCTGCTCCTGGCTCACCGCCGTGCGCTCGGCGTTGGCGCGCGCGATCCGCGCGTTCTGCTCGACCTCCGCCTGGTGCGGTGCTGCGAGGTTCTCGATGTAGTTCGAAGGGCTCGTGATCGACTGGATCTGGAAGCTGTCGATCACCAGCCCGAAGGACTCCATCTCCTGAGAGCAGCGATCGCGCACCTGCTGCGCGAACTTGTCCTGGTCGCTGATCATGTCCTCGACGGTCATCGATCCCGCGATGGCGCGCAGATGTCCGACGAACACGTTCTGGACCTTGGTCTCGAGCTCCTGCGCGGGCCGATCGAGGAAGCGCCGTGCCGCGTTGGCGATCGAACGGTAGTCGTCGCCGACCTTGTACACGATCACGCCGCGCAGGTCGACGCGGATCTTCTGCTGCGACACGCACGGAACACCGATCTCACTCTCGTGGGCTTCGAGGGAGAGGCGGCGCACCCTGGTGATGCCGGGTGCCACCAGGCATCCACGCCCGGTGACGATGCGGAATCCCATGCTCTCGCCGACTCCGTCAGGACGCTGACTGGTCCGGAACCCCGACACGATCAGCGCTTCGTCCGGCTCGGCGACACGCCATGCCGCCCGGAACAGCAGTACCAGGACCAGGAGCCCGCCGACGATGATTCCCAGGATCACGTAGGCCAGCGTTGTCATCGTGGCAACCTCATGGTGTCTGTCGGCGCGACCTCAACGGTGCGGCCGCCCAGGCTACCCACCACAAGGACCTGGGAATGTTTGGTGATCGTTGCTGCCTTGTCGGATGCGCACGCCAGGAAGCGCTCGGTGCCCGCGCGCACCTCGATGAGCACCTCCCCGAGGTGTCCTGGAGTGATGTCGGCGGTCACTCTCGCCAGCTTGCCGACAACGTCTATTGCCATCGTCCAGGCTCCTTACTGACAGGGATGGTACCCGCGGTCTCGGGGCCCGAATCCTGACGCCGCAAGGTCTCAGAAACCGTCTGAGCGGCGGAACTCCGGCCTCCGGTGTTCGAGTTTGCGCCGTTCCGAGTAGAGGGCCGCGTCAGCCCTCGCGATCACCGATTCGGCGGTGTCGGCGTCGCTGACGGTGGTCATGCCGACGCTGATGGAATGCCCGGTTGTCGCGGCGTACTGGCTGCGAATATCGGAAAGCGTTCGCTCGGCGTCCGCCGGAGCAACATCGACGAGTGCGCACAGGAACTCGTCACCTCCGTACCGGATGACCAGGTCATACGAACGCACCCGTTTGCGAATCGCCGCGACCACCTCGACGAGCACGCGGTCGCCCGCGGGATGGCCCTGGGTGTCGTTCACCCGCTTGAGGCCGTCGACGTCCAGGAAGATGACCGCGATGCCCTTGCCGCCGACGCGCCGAAACCTGTCGATCTCGCGCTGCAGGGCCGCGAGCCCCGCGCTTCTGCGCAGCGCTCCGGTGAGGTCGTCGGTGGCGGCAACCTCGGCCAGCTTGTACATGAATCCGGCCATGGCCCGAAGCCGGTCGAGCGCCGAGCGGAGTTGCGCGGCGTCGAGTCCGGCGAGCACCTGAGAGTCGAGCCCCAGGGCTGTTCCGAGCACCTTGCGCGTCACCTCCACCGAGAGGCGGCGGCTGGTCCGCAGTTCCGGTTGAGCGGCCCACCCCACGAAATCGCGGGTCGGAGCGTCCCGAACCAGAGCGTCCGGCGCAGGCGTGGACGCGGCGACAGGGATCCCCGAGATTGGACTCCCGCCGGCCGGCGCTGTCTCCCTGATCGGTGCCATCACTTCCTTAAAACGGATCGGGACTGCGAACCGGTTTCCGTGCCGGCGAGGTTGCAGCCCAGCTGGTTCTCCATCCTCGGCGAGCGCCTCCGATGGAACTCCAAAGTGTAGGGTTTCTGTGCTGCCATCACCCTGGGCGGGGAGGCGGTGCCGGGAACCAAACCATATGCAGGACACCCAAGAACGCCAGCGCTCCGCGAGCCTGCGTGTCGTCGTCGGGCTGGTGCTCGCGGCCGTTGCAGTCGGTGCCATCGCGTCGGTCATCGTGTACCCGCGGCAGCAGCCCACCGTGACGCCACAGCCGGCACTCAACCTCGCGGTCACCACCGTTCAGGCGCCACCCGCCGGTCAATCACTGCTCTGGTTCCGGGACTCGAGCGTCCAGGGGAAGTTCGTGCTCCGCGCCGTCAGCTGGACGGGAAAGGTGGAGGGGAGTCTCGCGGTCTCCTGCTCCGTGTGCGGCGTCGCCGCCTCACCAGACGGGCAACGGCTGCTTATCGGGGATCAGTCGACCCCCGGGCGCGGGCCGGATCAGGACCGCGTGTTCAGCGCGGCAGGTAAGCAGCTCTCGGTGGTCGACGGTTTCGGCGCTCAGTGGTCGGATGACAGCGCGCACCTCTGCACGCTGCGGGCACCCGGCAACGGCTCTGCTTCGCTGCAGGGCGCGTCGTCGGTCTCTCTCTGGATGACCGATGTCGCGAACGGAGCCGCACGATCGATCGCCGCCGTCTCCACCGATGCCGGCGTCGGCCCGGGCTCGTGGACGCTGCTGAGTTGCAGCGTCGGTGCGGACAGGGCCGTGGTCGCTTTCGAAGCAGACGGGGTCAAGGCGCTTCGCGTCGTGCAACTCTCCACCGGCCGCACCGTCTCCAGCGGCGACGGCGCGACCGTCAACCGCGCATGCATGTGCCCGATCGGGAGTGTCGTTGTCAGCGGCGACGGGACGACCGCAGTCGAGGATCAGGCGGCGAACGGCAACGTTCTGGCAGTCGACGTCCGGACCGGTCGCGACGTCCCCATGGCCGGGTCGTGGAGCGGGCGAGGTCCCGTGCTCGACCTGTCCTGGAGCGGTCACCTGGCGGTGACCCCGCTCGGCGTGTACACATTCCCAGCCGGAGCCGCGCTGTGGCGGGCTCCGCTACCCGCGTATCTGGTCCCGAGTGGCAGCCGTCCGCGCGGCGACGAGTTGCTGCTCGCGCTCTGGGTGGCATCGGCCACCGCCGGTCAGCCGGTCATCGTGCTCGACGATGGGACCTTGTTGAAGCTCCCCGCGTCCTATCTCTCGCAACCGCCGCTTCCCTACTAGCGGCAGGTCCGGTCAGGCGGTCGTCTGAGGACCGCGTTCTGACTGCGCGGCGGCACCGCTGCCCAGGTATGCCTCGATGACTCGCGGGTTGTTGCGCACCTCCACCGGAAGTCCCTGGGCGATCAGCTCACCATGATCGAGAACGACGATGCGGTCGCTGATCTCCATGACCACGCGCATGTCGTGTTCGATCAGGAAGATGGTCAGTCCCTTGGCGCGCAGGTCGGAGATGATCTGCATAAGCTCAACCTTCTCCTGCGAGTTCAAGCCGGCCGCCGGCTCGTCAAGGAGCAGGAGTGTGGGGCCACTGGCCAGGGCGCGTGCGATCTCCAGGCGTCGCTGCAGGCCGTAGGGGAGGTTGCGCGCGTAGGAGTCCGCGTAGCGCTCCAGTCCGAATTCGCGAAGCGATGCCAGCGCCCGCAGTTCCACGTCGCGTTCCTCGCGGCGGGCATGCGGCGTCTTGAACATCGACTGGAAGATGTTCTCGTGCATCTTGCAGTGCTCGCCCACCATGACGTTGTCGACCGCGGTCACGAACGAGAACAGGCGAATGTTCTGGAACGTGCGCGTGATCCCCAGTTTGGCGATGCGGTGCGGCGGCATGCCGACGACGCTCTGCCCATTGAAAAGGATGCGACCGGCGGTTGCTGGATAGAGCCCGGTGACCATGTTGAATGCCGTGGTCTTGCCGGCGCCGTTTGGACCGATCATGGAGACGATCTCTCCGGTCGCGACCGTGAAGGAGACGGCGTTGACGGCGAGCAGACCACCGAAGCGCTTGCTGACACGATCGAGTTGCAGGATCGGCGGAGGCGCCGCCTCGAGGGGTTCCGCCGGTGAGACAGGCGCCGTGACTGTCATACGACCCCCTGCACCACCGCAAGAGCTTCGGACTGTCCGCCGGCCTGCAGCTCACTCTTGCGCGCTCGGCTTGGTAGAAGCCCGGCCGGCCTGAGCAGCATGATCCCCACCAAGATGGCGCCGTAGACGATGTAGACCCACCGGCTGTAGTCGATGGTACCGAGTGCGGGAAGGCCGAATTTGAGCCCGAACGTCCCCATCCACTCCTGCAGGTGATCCAGCATCCAGAAGATGATGAAGCTGACCAGGATGCCGCCTGCCGCAACTCCGGTGTTGTTGCCAAGACCGCCAAGAACTACGGTGGAGAGCACCGTGACCGACACCGCGAACTGGAACGAGTCCGGGGTGATCGAGCCGAGTTCGGCGCCGAAGAAGGCTCCGGCCAGGCCGCTGATCGAGGCGCCGATGGAGAACGCGAGCAGCTTTGTGGTCACCGGGTTGACGCCGGTGGCTGCGGCGGCCACCTCGTCCTCTCTGATCGCGGCCCAGGCACGTCCCAGTCGCGATCGCTGGATGTTGCGCAGCAGCACGAGGACGATCGCGATGATGATGAGCAGCGACCAGAAATAGAACTTGGCGTCGATGCCGAAATTGAAGCCGAAGATGCTGGGATGGTCGATTCCGGTGATGCCCTCCGGTCCACCGGTCGCGTTGAAGAGGTTGTTGTTCGCAGCGTCGGGGATGATCTCGCCGAATCCGAGCGTGACGATCGCCAGGTAGTCGCCGCGCAGACGCAGCGTCGGGGCGCCCAGCACCGCGCCGAAGAGCGCCGCCACCGCAAGCCCGATGAAGATCACGATCCAGAACGGGAAGTGCAAGCCGTGCACCGGCGATGCGAGTGAGCCGCAGGTGTACGCCCCGATTGCAAAGAATGCCGCGTACCCGAGGTCGAGCAATCCGGCGAATCCGACCACGATGTTGAGCCCCAGCGCCAGGAGCGTGTAGATCGCAGCGGCGCTGGCTCCCCACTCGATGAAGCTGGTTGACTGATTGAAGATGAACGGCATCAGCGCGCCGATCATGAACACCACGCCGCCGAAGGCAACCTCACCGTGGGTGACCACCCAGGGACGCAGGCCATACGTCAGCGCGAGCACCACAAAGCCGGTCAGAGTCATCCAGACCGCGTTGTCGGTTGCCGCGAACGATGAGATGTTTCCGAAGAGCGGCTCTTCGCGCAGCACGCCGATGAGCAACCACACGACCAGGGTTCCAACCGCTCCCAGGATTGCCAGCGCGGTGCGCCTCCGCCACCAGCGCAGCGGCCGGCCGCGATGCGTGATGCTATTGAGGAGATCGTAGAGCGCGAAGGCGACAAGCCCAACCATGGCCACACCGATCAGGTAGACGACGAACGTTCCGATCCC
>DASZJB010000028.1:0-2944 GCA_035948615.1 Candidatus Dormiibacterota bacterium | reverse complement strand
CACCTCATCCAGTTCAAAGCGGACCCTCTCGCTCGGGGCTACCTTCTCCATGCGGGCGTACCTCCATCGCTTGGTCTTGTCAGGACAAAGCGGAGGCTACGCCCGCAACCTCAATTCCCCCGGCTAGCGGGACGCGACCTGCCGCGCCGGCGAGGTCGGCGAGCTGTCGGCGGTCCAGCTTCCCGACAGCCAGCCGCCGGCTAGCGGGCTGTAGGTGAGGATGCCCATGCCTTGCCGTAGGGCCGTGGGCAGCACGTCCAGCTCGACGCCGCGAACGAGGATCGAGTACGGCGGTTGCTCGGTACGGAAGCGCTCCAAACCTCGCTCGCGCGCCGCCCATTGCGCCTCGACGATCTGACCGGCGGAGAACGAGGACGAACCGATGTATCGAACCTTGCCCTGGTGGACGAGGTCGCTCAGCGCCCCAAGCGTCTCCTCGATGTCGGTGTCCGGATCGGGGCGGTGGATTTGGTAGAGGTCGATCCAGTCGGTGTTCAGGCGTCGCAGCGAGTTCTCGACCTCGGTGATGATCCATCGGCGCGAGTTGCCACGGTGGTTGCGGTCTTCGTCGATCGGCACGTTGACCTTCGTCGCCAGCACGACGTCGTAGCGGCGCCCCTTCAGCGCCTTGCCGACAATCTGCTCGGACTCGCCGGCCGAGTAGACGTCGGCGGTGTCGAGGAAGTTGATCCCGGCGTCGAGGGCTCGGTGGATGATGCGGATGGAGTCGTCGTGGTCAGTGTTGCCCCAGGCGCCGAACATCATCGTGCCGAGGCAGAGCTTTGAGACGTGGACGCCGGTGCGTCCGAGTGGGCGGTATTCCATGTGATCTCCTATGAGTCGTCGACGACTTTCGGGTGTGGGGGGTGATCGAGGTGGCCTGCTCAGACCTCTGGGATCTCGCGGCCGAAGGCCTCCAGGGTGATCGCGTCGGGCTCGGGGCCGCCGCGGCGGCCGGTGTCCAAGCCGTCGATCGCGGCCATCTCGTCGGCGGACAGCTCGAAGTCGAACACGTCGATGTTCTCGGCGATGCGGCTGGGCTTGGTGGACTTCGGTATGACCGAACGCCCGTGCTGCAGACCCCACCGCAGCATCACTTGGGCCGGGGTCTTGCCGCGGGCTCTGGCGACGTCCCCGATGACCGGGTCATCGAGCGTGCTGCCGTGGCTGCCGTCGCGGTAGAAGGTGATGCCGCCGATCGGCGACCAGGCCTGCGTGAGGATGCCATGCTCGGCCCCGAGCTCCTGCACCTCTCGTTGCGCGAAGTACGGGTGGCACTCGATCTGATTGACCGCCGGCGTGACCATCGCGCGATCGAGGAGCCGCACGAGATGCTCGGCCATGAAGTTGCTTACTCCGATCGCGCGGACCTTGCCATCGGCAAGCAAAGTCTCGAGCGCGCGGTATGCCTCGAGCGTGCGGTCGAACGCCGACGGCAGCGCCTGGTGCAGGATGAGCAGATCGATCTGGTCGACGCCCAGCTTTCGGGCGCTCTTCTCGAAGCCGTGCAGCGTCTCCTCGTATCCGTAGTCGCTGATCCAGATCTTGGTCTCCAGGAAGACCTCCGACTGGTCGACGTCAGAGCCGTGCACAGCCTCGCCGACTTGGCGCTCGTTGCCGTAGGCCGCCGCGGTGTCGACGTGCCGGTAGCCGGCGGCGAGTGCGGTGCGCACGGCGTCGCGGGTCTCATCGGGCGGCGTCTGGAAGACGCCGAGTCCGAGGGCGGGTAGCTCGACGCCGTTGTTCAGTGTCAAGGTCGGTGTCATCGTGGTTCGTTCCTCTCGTGTCGGGTGTTCTAGGGGTTCGGTCGATCACAGCGCCTGCGCGGTGGGGCGGACGAGGATCTCGTTGAGCGACACGTTGCGTGGGCGTGAGACGGCGAAGGCGATGATCTCGGCGATGTCCTGGGGTGCGATGGACGACGCCTCGTACATCTGCTCGGCGGCCGCCTTCGTCTCGGGGTCGGTGATGTGGTCGGTGAGCTCGGTCGCGACCGCTCCCGGCTCGACGACGATCACGCGCACGTCGGGCTGAAGCTGCTGGCGCAGCGACTCCGACCAGCCATTGATTCCCCACTTGGTCGCGGCGTAGACAGCATTGCCGGGCCGCGCGCTACGGCCGGCCACCGAGGAGAGGTTGATCAGATCGCCGCCGCCGTCAGCGATGAGCTGATCGAGGAACACCTCGGTGGTCGTGATCGCGCCCAGCAGGTTGGTCTCGATCATCCGGCGGTAGTCGGCGGAGAGCTCGGTGGAGAATGGTCCAAGCAGCATCACGCCGGCGTTGTTGACCAGGATGTCGGCGCCTCCCAGCTCGTCCTGAACGCGGTCGGAGGCGGCCACGATCGAATCGCGGTCGGTTACGTCGGCCTCGATCGCGACGGCGCCGCCGCCGAGCTCATCGGCCAGCGCCTGGATGCGATCCGCACGTCGGGCCAGCAGTGCGACGCGGTGGCCGTCGGCCGCCAGTACGCGGGCGGTCGCCTCGCCGATGCCCGACGAGGCACCGGTGATGACCGCGACGCGGCCGGTGCTGTTCTTAGTGCTCACGGTGTGTCCTCTTTCGCGTTGAAGTCGGGGGGCCAGCTTGACTGTCGCACCAATCGGCGAGATCTGAGAGGCCCTGTCAGAGGGGTGCTGAGAGGGCACCCCTGAGCGGGCCCGTGCGGCGTACATTGGTGTCGTGGACGCGGCCAGTGCGGCGTCCCGCCGATCTGAGACAGCCCGATCTCGCTCATGTGAGACCGGGGCGTCCCGTCCATGTGAGACTACGGCGCTTTCTTCGGCGCCGTAGCAAGCGCTTGGGGTCGCGTCCCGCTAGCCGGGGGAATTGAGGTTGCGGGCGTAGCCTCCGCTTTGTCCTGACAAGACCAAGCGATGGAGGTACGCCCGCATGGAGAAGGTAGCCCCGAGCGAGAGGGTCCGCTTTGAACTGGATGAGGTGC
>DASZJB010000027.1:0-26996 GCA_035948615.1 Candidatus Dormiibacterota bacterium | reverse complement strand
CGTCCTTATCGCCATCGTCGTTATCGTTATCCTGCAAGTCGTCGGCAAGCAGGTCAACAACGTGTTCTCGAACATCAGCAACGGCCTGGCCTCGTAGCTTTTACAAGCAACCAGGACAGTCAAGAGGAGCCGGCCATCGGGCCGGCTCCTCTTTTTACTGCGCGTGAACGCTTCGTCGCATGGTTGTGCACCGCGTCCACCCTTCGACAATTCGCCGTACCATTCGGTCGATGCACTGGGCACGCGGGGGGAGACGGTGATCCGCGTCCTCATCGCGGACGAGATCTCACGCATCGTCGGCGACCTCGAGAAGCTCGGTCCGTACAGCGACGTCGTCGACGTGTGCGGTGTGGCACACCAGGCTTCCTCGATCATCGAGGAAGTCGGGCTTCGACAGCCCGACGTTCTCGTGCTGCACGAGGGTTTCGCGGAGCTGCCCCCTGTCGACTTCGTCGCGCACCTTGGCGCGGTGTCGCCGGCAACCCGGGTGTTGCTGATGACCGCAGCCCAGGCCCCGGTGGTGGCGGACAGCTGGACCGCGGCAGCGGTGAGCGCGTCAGCCGATGGTGCGGAGTTCCTCCAGGCCATCCAGATCGCCGCCGGGGTCCTCCCACCGAGTGGTGGGCGCGATGCGACGCAACCTGACCGTACGGACGCCGGCATGGAGCCGGGGCGGCGCGGTATTCGAGCGCCGCGCGGCCGGGCAACGGTGGTGGTGACGTTCTCCGGAAAGGGCGGGACCGGCACGTCGATGGTCGCCACCAACCTCGCCGTGACTCTTGCCGACGGTGCCAGAGGACGGGCGGCCCTGGTGGACATCGATCTCCAGTTCGGTGACGCCGCCGCGATGCTCCACGTGGAAAACCACCTGCTTTCGCTCGCGGACCTGGCGGCGCACGGCGACGACATCGACAGCACGCTGCTCGACGACGTTCTCGCCACCGGTCCCGCCGAGGTCAGAATCCTTCGAGCCCCGTCGAGCCCGGAGCTCGCCGAGACGGTTGCCGCCGCCACTCTCCGCTCGATCGTGAGGGCGACCGCAAGAGCGCACGCGTTCGTCGTCGTCGACACGCCCTCCCATATCGACGAGCGCGTGCTCGAGGTTTTCGAGCTGGCCGACCGGGTCCTGCTGGTAACCAGCTACAACCTCAGCGCCGTCCGAGGGACCAAGGCGACACTGCTGCTGCTGGAGGCGCTTGGTGTCGCCCCGGACCGCGTCGACGTGGTCCTGAACCACACGCGCCCACGCACCAACTATCGCCGCGAGGACATCGACGAGATCCTCGGCAGGCCCAGTCTCGTCGATCTTCCCTACGACCCGAGGGTCGACGCCTCGCTCGACTCGGGGACCCCGATCGTCCTGGCGCAGCCGCGTTCGGATCTGGCGCGCCGGCTGGCCGCCCTCGCCGACCTGATCGCCGTCCCCGCCCCCGCCGTGGAGGAGGCCGAAGCCGAGCTGCCTACACCCGCGCCGCCCGTGTATCGCCGGCGATTCAGCCTGGGCCGGAGGTAAGGTGGCGGCGTGATTCGCGTGCTCATCGCCGACGGTAGCGAGCGGATTCGAGCCAACCTGCTTCGCCGTCTCGCCGCTGAGGAGGACATCATCGTGTGCGGCACCGCCGAAGATGGTGAGCACGCGCTCCAGGAGGCGTTACACCTGGTCCCGGACATCGCGGTGCTCGATGCCGGGCTCTCGGGGCTCGACGGGGTGCAGGCGACCGAGATGCTCGCGGAGTACGCGCCTCAGGCAGGCGTGATCCTGATGTCGATGGAGAGTGGGAGCGAGCTCTTCCGACGAGCCATGCTCGCCGGAGCCCGTGAGGTGCTCCAGAAGCCGTTTGCCGGGGACGACCTGGTCGCGGCGATCCATCGGGTGCACGCGTTCCAGGCGCGAAAACGAGCCGCGCAGGCGGTCCGCGAGCCCTCCAACGGTGCGCCTCCCACGGGCGACGGAGCGCGCCGGCGCGACGGAAAGATGATCACGATCGTCTCGGGAAAGGGAGGCGTGGGCAAATCTATCATCGCCACCAACCTGGCGCTGGTGCTCAACCGCCCGCACCCGGGCAGCGTCGTCCTGGTCGACCTGTCCCTGCAGTTCGGCGACGTCGCGGCGTTGCTGGCGATGACTCCCGACGGGTCGATCGCCGAGTTCGCGGCCAGCGATGCCGGGATGGCCGACCGTCATGTCATCCAGCAGGCGCTCACGCTGGGTCCACAGGGTCTGACGGTGCTGGCGGCGCCCCCAAGCCCCGAGCTCGCCGATTACGTCACCACCGCTCATCTGCGCGCCGTGGTGGCCGAGCTGCGCTCCAGCTTCGAGCTTGTGGTGGCCGATACGACCTCACAGCTCTCGGAGATCACCCTCGAAGCGCTCGAGAACTCCGATCACATCGTCCTCGTGACCGACTTCAGCGTGACCTCGGTGAAGAACACCCGGCTGATCATGTCGGTGATCGGCGTGCTCCAGGTTGATCCCGAACGCATCGTGGTGGTCGCCAACCACAGAGATGCCCCGCTCGCCGGCGGGATGGATCGCGCGCGAATCGAGGACTTTCTCCGCCATCCGGTCGCGGCTGAGATTCCTCACGATGCCACGGCCATCGGCGGCTCGGTGAGCTCAGGTGTTCCGGTGGTCATGGGCGGCCATTCCTCCCCGGCCACCGCCGCCTTCGAGCGCCTCGCCTCCGCGCTCACCGGAGCTGCGGGCGTGGAATCCTCCGCCGAGCAACCCGGCAAGAAACGCAGCCGGCGCCGCCTCGGCTTCGCCCGCGACTGATCGGCTCAGCGGCCGAAGATCCGCCGCTTGCGCTTGTCGTCCGGCTTGCCCGCTCCGACCCCCGCGCCGACCGGCTGACCGCTGCTCGGGACCAGCGCCCCGGCCAGCTCGCGCATCGACCTGCTGATATCCGACTCGGGGCTCGAGGTCACGAACGGTATCCCGCGATTGATCGAGTCACCCACGACGCGCGGGTCGTACGGAACCTGGGCGCCGACGCTGTGGCGGAGGTTCTGCTCGATCGAATCCTTGTTGAAATCGGAATGCGAGTCGCTGCGATCGACGACGAGAAGCACTGCGCTGGGATCGACGGTGAGTGACTCGAGCACCTTGAGAGCAAGCTTCGCGTCCTTGATCGCCGGGATCGTGAGCGCGGTTACCACGAGGACATGCTGCGCCGACTCGATGACCTCGAGGTTGAAGTCGGCAAGGTGGCACGACGTGTCGACGACGACATAGTCGAACGTCTTGCGGAGCTCCGCCATCACCATGCGAACGTGGTCGCTGGTGATCAGGTCGGCGAGCTCCGGGCTGATCGGTGCGAGAAGCACCCGGACCCCGTTGGGCCCCTGGGCCATGATCTCGTTGAGCATCTCGGGTTCGAGGGTCTCTGACTCGACGATATCGGTGATGCTCCTGCTGTGATCGAGGTTGAGCATCACCCCGATGTCCCCAAACTGCAGATCGAGATCGACCAGTGCCACGCGTGATTCCGTTTCGACGGCCAGCGCCACCGACAGGTTGGTCGCCAGGAGCGTCTTGCCCACCCCTCCCTTGCCGGAGAACAGCACGATGACCTCGCCGAGCGCCGCCGGACGCGGAGCCCCGCTGCCGTCTGGTGCGGCCGCCTTCGCGAAGGTGCCCTTCTTCTCCTCGAGCTGGTGGACGCGCCGGATGGCCGCGACCAGCTCGTCGTGGCTGAAGGGTTTGATCAGGTACTCGCGCGCCCCCGCCTGCATCGCCCGGCGGAGATAGTCACGCTCGCCCTGGACCGACATGATGATCACGGGCGAGGCGGGCAGCTCCTGGGCGAGCCGCTCGGTGAGCTGGATCCCATCCATGATCGGCATGTTCACGTCGGTGAGCACGATGTCCGGCAGCAGCCGGTGCGCCTCTTCGAGGCCCTGCTTGCCATCGCCGGCGGTGCCGATGACCTCGATGTCCTCTTCGAACCCCAGCAGCTTGCGCAGGTTGTCCCGAGTGCTCGCGATGTCGTCGACGATGAGGAGCCGGATCAAGTCGATCGGTACCTCATCCCACCGTCAGTCGCGCCGCCTGCACCGGGTCGACCGGTATGCCGGGGCCCATGGTCGCAGCGACCGTGACGGTCTTCACGTAGGTGCCCTTGGCACCCGATGGCTTGGCTCGAACGATTGCATCCATCAAAGCGGCGAAATTGTCGCGCAATTTGTCGTCGTCGAACGATGCTTTACCGATTGCGGTATGGATGATGCCCGTTCTGTCATTGCGGAACTCGACGCGCCCGCCCTGGACGTCCTGGATCGCCTTGGCGATATCGAAGGTCACCGTACCCGCTTTGGGGTTTGGCATCAGCCCGCGTGGTCCGAGAATCTTGCCCAGCCGTCCGACCATGCCCATCACCTCGGGAGTGGCGAGAGCGACGTCAAAGTCGATCACGCCCTCCTGCACCTTCTTCACCAGGTCCTCGCCCCCCACCACGTCCGCTCCGGCCTCGACGGCCTCGCGCAGCTTCTCGCCGGTCGCGAAGACAGCGATCCGCCTGGTCTTCCCGGTGCCATGCGGCAGGGTGACCGTGCTCCGGACCACCTGGTCGGCGTGGCGCGGATCGATGCCGAGGCGGACGTGCGCCTCGATCGATGAATCGAAGGCGGTGACCGCCGTCTGGCGGACGAGGCTCATCGCTTCGGCGGGGGGATAGAACTTTCCCGCCTCGATCGCGCTCGCGGCCTGACGGTACTTCTTGCCGTGTTGTGCTGGCATTTCGCTCTCTCCGTGGTGTTGGCGGACGCGCTTGGCACGCCCTCCCACTCAGTGGCTCAGTTGACGTTGAGACCCATGGATCGGGCCGTGCCCTCGATGATCCTCGTCGCGTGCTCGAGATCGTGGGCGTTGAGGTCGGCTTGCTTGACCTCGGCGATCTCACGCACCTGCTGCTTGGAGAGGGAGCCGACCTTGTCGCGGTTCGGGTTACCCGACCCCTTCTCGACACCCGCGGCTTTCTTGAGCAATTCCGAGGCCGGTGGCGTCTTGGTGATGAACGTGAACGTCCTGTCCTCGTACACCGTGATCTGGGCCGGGATCACTCCCGTCTGATTGGCGGTGCGCTCGTTGTACGCCTTGCAGAACTCCATGATGTTGAGCCCGTGCGGACCCAGCGCGGTGCCGACCGGCGGAGCGGGAGTCGCTTTGCCCGCCTGGAGTTGCAGCTTGATGACCGTCTTGATCTTCTTCTTGCTCATCGGGTTTCCTTGACGTTGTTCCTAGCGGAGCCGCTCGACCTGGAGCAGGTCGAGTTCAACCGGGGTCTCGCGCCCGAACATGTTGACGAGCACCTTGAGCTTGCCTTTCTCGACGTTGATCTCGGTCACCTTGCCGTGGAAGTCGGTGAAGGGTCCGTCGATGACGCGAACGTTCTCCCCGACCTCATATTCGACATTGACCTTTGTCGGGGCCTCGGCCTTCACCTGCTTCTGGATGCCGCGAATCTCGTGCTCCTGCAACGGAACGGGCTTGTTGCCCGAGCCGACGAAGGAGGTCACGCCTGGAGTGTTGCGGACCACGTACCAGGACTCGTCCGACATGACCATGTTGACGAGGATGTAACCCGGAAAGATCCGCTTGCTCACCTTGCGGCGCTGACCATCCTTGATCTCCATGACCTCTTCGGTCGGGACCAGGACGTCGAAGATCTGATCGTGCATGTCCATCGACTCGACGCGCTTGAGGAGGTTCGCGCGGACCTTCTCCTCGTGGCCGGAATACGCGTGTACCACGTACCAGCGGGCGTCCTTGGCGGAAACGGCGTTGCTCACGGCGATGTCCATTCTCCCACGACGGTTACGGAGACACCGTTGGTGCCACTGTCGCGGCCGGTGCTGTGGTCGGCGCGGCGGTCGCCGCAGCCGCCTGTTGAGTCACCGCCTGCTGGACACCCAGGCTCAGCAGGTAATCCGCCGCCCCAACCAGAACAGCGAACAGGATGACGGTCGCAATCACGATGCCGGTCATGCGCATCAACTCGTCGCGCGCCGGCCAGACGACCTTCTTCAGTTCCTCCCAGACGCCGCGCAGGTAGCCGACCGGACCTCCCCTTCCCGCGGTGGCGGCTGGGAGGGCCGGGCGCGGCGGCCTGGGGCCGCCAGGGGCGCTTCGAGCCTTGGCCATTGACGGTGATCTCTCCTGCTGTTGATGCCGGGGCGGGCACGGCTGGGTGGGTGATGGCAGGGGCGGCACGACTCGAACGCGCGACCCTCGGTTTTGGAGACCGATGCTCTACCAGCTGAGCTACGCCCCTTCGGTCACTTGGTTTCGCGATGCTGCCTGTGCACGCGGCAACGCCTGCAGAACTTCCGCAACTCCAGCCGATCCGGGTCGTTGCGCTTGTTCTTGACCGTCGTGTAATTGCGTTCCTTGCACTCGTTGCACTGCAACGTGATGATCGCGGAACCGCCCTTGGCCGTGGCCACGTGTCAAATGCCTCAAACACAAAAGAGACCTAGCGGCGCTAGGTCGGCGTGCAGTTTACCACAGATCAGGAAGGCCGCCGGTGGGTTGGTTCAAGATCGCCACCAGCGGATTGTGACCCGGCCGCCAACTCCTCGTCGAGCGATTCGGACTACGCTGTGACCAAGCAACCGCGCATCCCGGGGGAACTCAATCATGCACCCGCTGCTCCGCCCCACGAATGTCGTCATCGCCGTGCTCGGCGCCGCCGTCGTCGGCCTCGGCACGGTGGTGGTGGTCGATCACGCCACGACCGCAGCCCCTCGGGCGCAGACGGTGTCGCTGTCGGCGGCGTCGACGGCCGCCTCCTCGCTGCTGTCGTCAGGCGGCTTCCCGGCCGGCGGCCAGTTCAAGAATGAGGCATCCCATGTCTTCGACTTCTTCACCACCGACACCAAGCTCACTTGGCAGCAGATCGGGGCCGACGTGCTCCGCGGCGAGACCCTCGATCAGATCGCCGGCGCCCATGCGGCCAAGGTCCAGGCGGACGCGCTCGCCGAGGTCAGAGCCGGGCTTGCGCTCGGGGTGGTCAAGGGCGTGATCACGCCGGCTGAGGAGACCCGCCTGGTCAGCGATGCCCAGGACGCCATCTCGGTGCTCATGGCCGCGAAGTTGAGCGCACTGCTTCCAGCGGGTCGCTGACCGGGCTGCCTCGCAGGCTCATCGGCGAGCCGCCCTCCAGGGGCGGATGGAGGAGGCATTCCTTGTCCGAATCGCCTTCCCACCACCAGCGCCCGGCGCGCTCGCTCTCTCCCGGTTGGGTGGCGCGGGTGCACGGGGCGCAGCCGATCGAGGTGTAGCCGCGGTCATACAGCGGGTGATGGTCGATGCCCCGGGACGCGAGGTAGTCCCAGACCTCGGCGCGCGACCAGCCCGCAAGCGGGACCACCTTGGTGATATCCCCGTGGCCGGGATCGCCTCCGACAACCGGCGTCGCAGCGCGGGTGGGAGTCTGCTCGCGGCGTAGCCCGGTGATCCACGCGTCGTAGTCACGAAGCGCCAGGCCCAGCGGATTCACCTTGCGCACTGCGCAGCACTCATTGCGCAGCGCGACGGATCGGCGGAATTGCATGGTCCCGTGCTCCGCGGTCATCACGTTCAGCTCGGCGGAGTCCGGACTGAGGATGCGCAGGCGTATCGGATAGCGTCGCCGCACCTGATCGATGTAGGCGTGGGTCTCTTCGTGCAGCCTCCCCGTGTCGAGGGTCAGGACCTCAGGCTCGTCAACCAGCCTGCAGGCCATGTCGATCAAGACCATGGACTCCGCCTGGAAGCTGGCCACGAGGGCGACGCGATGAAATCGCTTGTACGTCCAGGAGAGCACTTCCTCGGCGCTCCCGTGGCGGAGGTCGACGATGCTCACGGGTTAGACCCGACCGGCGCGTCTGCCGCAATGTGAAGGTTCGAAGGCACGGCGCACATGATCAGGCAATCTCCTCAACTGCGGACGGATTGCCCGGAAAAGGTTGCGGGATCCTCAGCACTCCCGTTCTGCGGTCAGCGGCCTCAATCGGAGCGACGCGAGCTCGTCCACAGATGGATCGCCGCATGCGCGCGCCAGGGGCGCCATCGCTCAGCCATCTCGCCGACCGCACGGGGTGTCATGGCCCTCCCGGTGAGTGCTTCGAGGGAGCGCCGCAGACCGAGATCGCTCGATGGGAAGGCATCAGCCTCGCCGATCCGCAGCGCCACGTACTGTGCGGTCCAGGGACCCAGGCCGGGGAGGGCCAGCATCGAAGCCAGCAGGTCATCGAGCCTCCGGGTCCGATCCAGACGGAGACTCCCAGCTGCCACGGCCGAGGCGAAGTTGCGGATCGCTGCGATCCGAGCCCCTGTGAGCCCGGTGCCGGCAAGGTCGGCTTCGGCCAGGACCCCGGACGCGGGAAAAACGTGCGACAGCCCGAATCGATCCAGGCCGGGCACCAGGATCCCGTGGCGCTCGACCAGGCGAGCGATGATCGTGCCCGCGCCGGCGACGGTCACCTGCTGACCGACGATCGCCCGGACCCCCACCTCGAACGGATCCCACGAGCCCGCAGCTCGCAGCCCCGGCAGCGCGGCGATCCGCGCGGCCAGCACGGGGTCCCGTCCCAGCGCCGCGTTGGCGGCGTCGAGGTCGAAGTCGAGGTTGAAGAGCCGTCTGACCTGATCCACGACGGGGATCGGTCCAGCCTGATGGGGCAGGTGCGCGATGACCGCGAGGTGACCGGGGCCACCGCGCCGGACCTCGATCGCTCCCGGATCACCGTCGACCAGGATGGTTCTGCGATAGACGCTCCCGGAGATGTGCTCGACCCCTTTGATCGAGCGCGCAGAGAGATATTCGAGCATCGCCTGCCAGTCGAGCTGCCCGGTGAAGCTCAGCCGTAAGGGCAGAGACGGCAGCGCATGCATGTCAGCGGACATTGGACCCATCTGTCCGACAATGGCCAGGAGCCGGCCGGCGACAGGATCCAGGCCGGCGGCATGATCGAGGCGGCGTCATTGAGGACGATCGGGTACGCATCAACTCCGCTCGGGCGGGTTCTGATCGTCACTGCGGACGGCGGCCTGGTCGGGCTGTATTTCGACGGCCACGAGCGCACGCCGAGCGTCGGCGACGTGGCCGCGCGCTCGAGCGAGCTCCTGACCAGCGTCGAGGGCCAGCTCGATGAGTACTTCCACCGGGCTCGAACCCGGTTCGACCTACCGATCCGGCTCGAGGGGACGCCCTTTCAGCTCGCCGTGTGGTCCGCCCTCCTCGATATCCCATACGGACAGACACGGGCATACGCGAGCGTGGCCGAGCTGGTCGGACGGCCGCGAGCGGCACGGGCCGTCGGCGCCGCCAATGGCCACAACCCGATCTCGATCATTGTCCCGTGCCATCGGCTCGTCGGCTCGGATGGCGCCCTGACCGGGTACGGATGGGGCGTCGACAGGAAACGGAGCCTGTTGAAGCTTGAGGGTGGTGATCAGTCCGCGGGGATGGCGGCGGCTATCCCCCTGGCGCGCTCAAGCGGGTGAGAGCGGGAAGGTCACGGTGTCGCGGAGGGCAGGGCGCCCATGGGCCGCGCTTCCGTTGGTCACCAGGCTGGGAACGGGATCATGGACGCCGTTGCCGGCACTCCCGTTGCAGTTGCCGAAGAAGTCCTTGAGCACCTCGAGCTGGCGGTGCACCGCCTCCTCGTTCCAGCCGTGGCCCTGATCGCTGTCGGTGAACACCTGGAGTCGCGGCAGGGTGATGATCAGCTTCTTGAGACGGTCGACGTCCACGAGGCGATCGTGCCGGGCGACGATGATGAGGGTCCGCTCCGCTCGAGCTGCCACGACGTCAACATCGTCACGCCGCAGGCAGTCGTTCAGCCACTCTCTTGCTGCCCGAGGATCGGCGCGCCGCTGGTTCTCGTAGTTGATGTCGGCGGTCCGATCGTCGACGTCGCCTTCGACGATCACGAAGCGCTTGTACAGGTCGCTGATCCAGCGCTGACGGCTGAGCCATACCACGCCGTCCCACATCGGACGTCTGCTCAGCAGGCGCACCTGATCTCGATATCGTCGCCGCATGAGATCCGGTGACAGAAGCGGTGTGTGGAGGACGAGGCGCTCGGCCCGGTCACCCGCTCGCGTTGCCAGTGCGCAGGCGACCGTCGCCCCCAGACAGAGGCCACCGACATCGAATCTGTCGATCCCGAGTTCGGTGAGGAGGTCGAAGAGCAGGTCCGCCATCGACCCTGACGAGTGACGCCCGGGCAGCGGCGGCGAGGCCCCGTTGCCGGGGAGATCGGGAATGATGAGCGTGCGATGCGCACCGAGCTCGCTGAACCGGCCGCCGAATTCCTCGGCCGAACTGAGAAACCCGTGGCACAGGACCAGCGGTTTTCCTCGTCCGCCGATGAGGTAGCGCAGTCGCTGGCCTCGGATCGTCGCGAAACGCTCGTCCATCATCGGACGATCACGGTTTGTTTCCGACCGAGACCCGGGCGGCCGTTGGCGCGTCAAGGTCGGTCGCGATGTATCGATGGCGTCATTAAAGCCACAGGCTGGGTCGTTTCGGCGGTCCGCTGGCGTACAAAGCCCGGCCATTTTCGAGCCGCGACCATGGTTCCGTTCCCGCCCGACGCCTCGCCCGCGGCAATGCATCGTGAGCTGAAAGGGTGGTCTGAACCTGGCTGACGTCGCCCTCGCAACCTGCTCGCTGCTCCCCGACCTCGACGATGACGAGCGCCGGCTGATCCCGGCTCTCGAGGAGTTCGGCGTTGTGGCCGAGCCTCGCGTCTGGGACGACGACTCGGTCGATTGGGACGGCTTCCGCCTGGTGGTCATCCGGTCCACCTGGGACTACGCGGAACGACGCGACAACTTCCTCGCCTGGTGCGCCCGCGTACCGCAGGTGCTCAACTCCATCCCGGTAGTGGCCTGGAACACGGACAAGACCTATCTGCGTGCGCTGGCCGAGGCTGGGATCCCAACGGTTCCGACCACCTGGATCGGGCCGGATGATCTCGACGACGCAATCCGGCTTCCCGCCGGCCAGCTCGTCGTGAAGCCGACGATCTCGTCGGGGTCTCAGAACACCTCGCGATACGGCGCCGGCGACCGCAGCGCGGCGCGAGCCCACGTCCGGCGTTTGCTGATCGACGGCCGGGACGTCATGGTGCAGCCCTACGTGGCCTCGGTCGACGCCGAGGGCGAGACCGGGCTCATCTACCTCGACGGATCGTTCTCGCACGCCGTCCGCAAAGGCCCGCTCCTCCGATCGCCCGGCGTGGTCACGGATGAGCTCTGGGCCCCCGAGGACATCTCGCCACGCGTGCCCGACGCCGAGGAGCTGGCGGTGGCGGAGGCGACGCTCGACGCGCTTCCATGGCCTCGAGCCGCGTTGCTGTATGCACGCGTCGACCTGGTTCGAGGAGAAGCTGATGCACCGCTGCTGCTGGAGCTCGAGCTCGCCGAACCGTCGCTCTTCCTAGGACTTGGCTCCGGAGCCGAAACGCGCCTCGCGGCGGCCATCGCTGCGAGACTCGGAAACGTCGGGAACGACCGTCGGTCTGATCCTCTCTCTGGTGGCCCGCTCCGCCCTATTGGTGATGATCAGTCGGGTGACGAGGGCACTGAAGGTTTCGTCGGGCCCAAGCGGCTCCTGCCGCGACTTTGACAAACGAGCAGTCATCTACGAAGCCCTGCCCGATGAGGCGGCGTCGGAGCGCCTGATCAGCCGGTGTTCCTTGGCGTCGCCCGATCGCCTCGAGCTCTGACTCGCCACACCGATGCGCTCGATGCTTTCGACGGTCTCGGCGTCCGGGGCGGGCGCAGCGACGCGCAGGCGCGACTGCGGATTGCGTGGACGCAGCGGGCGCAGCGTGTCGCGGGTTCTCCATGCGGCTGCCGAATCCATGAGCTCCGCTGCCACGGTGGGCCGGCCAAGCCCGAAACCCTGGCCCAGCGGAATTTTCAACGAACGGATCTGGTCGCTCACCAGCTCGTTCTCGACGCCTTCAGCGATCACGATCGAGTCGTGGACACGCGCATAGGTCATCGCCGTCCGGATCGCGACCCGTGAGCTCTTTCGCGCCGCGTTCATGGTCAGGCTTCGTGCCAGCTTCACGAATTCCGGCTCCGCCGTCTCGAGCAGCTCGGTCGTCGCGAACCCCTCGCCGAGGTCGTCGATGGCAAAGCGGATACCGGCGCCGCGATACGATGCGAGCACGACACGGAGGCGGTCGAAATCACGGACACTCTCGTGCTCGCCGATCTCAAGCACGAGGCGATGGGGAGAGCGTCCCGTCCACTCGAGCAGCAGCATCAGTTGATCCACGTCGTGGAGCGGATCGAGCAGTGCCGCCACGCTCACATTCATGAACAGCGGGATTCCCGCGGGAAGGGACTCCGCCTGGCTCAGGGCCGCACGCCGGCACAACCAGTCGAGATCACGGATGTGCCCCGAGCGATGAGCCACTTCAAACAGTGTCTCGACGCTGTCTGACGCACCGAACCCCTCGGGCCGCGCCAGCGCCTCGTAGCCGACAACGTGCCCGTTGTTGAGATCCACGATCGGCTGGTACACGGCATGGATGGGCAGGCCGTTCATCAGCTCTCCGATCAGCTCGGTCATGGATGACCCCGACGGGGTGACCTGCTCGGCGCCATCCACGTGGCGACCGACCACGCGGTCCCGACCGCTCCGCTTGGCCTCATAGAGACACTCATCGGCTCGGCGCCATGCGGACATCGGGTCGGTTCCGGCGGGAGCGGACGCCCATCCGAGGCTGATGTTGGATCGACCTCCGGGGGTGGGAACGAGGTGCATAGCGGCTCGGAGACGTTGTGCGGCCGACGCCGCCTCAGCGGGATCGACGTCGAGGAGGATGGCGGCGAACTCGTCCCCGCCGACTCGTGCGATGACGTCCCACCCGCGAAGCATCAGTGCGAGCGTTGTCGCGACGGTACGCAGCACGGTGTCGCCGGCCTCGTGCCCGAACTCGTCGTTGACGCGCTTGAGATGGTCGACATCGATGGCGAGAATCGCAAACGACTGCCGCGGGATCGTTCCGAGGATCCGGTCAAACTCGCGCCGGTTCTTCAACCCGGTGAGCCGGTCGGTGCTCGCAAGCTCGGCCATGCGCAGCGCTTCATCGCGAAGCGCGCCCTGCGCGTGGATGCGGGTGACGACGCGGGCCGCCTCGGCGCTGATCTCCGCGATCGTCTCGGCGGTGAACGTCTCCGCGCTCGGCAGCGCGTCGAAGAAGTAGGCAAGCACGCCAACGATTCCCGCGGCCGTGGTGAGCGGGCACGCGATCGCCGAACGTACCCCGAGCGAGACGGCCGCGGCGACCTGGGCCGATGTCCCGAGCTCGTTGAGATCCGGCATGATGACCAGCGCCCCGGTCGTGCGCACACGCGCAATCAGCGCGTCGAGTGGCCCTGCCGCGCCGTCCGCCGCCGCATCGAGAGCGTCGAGCGTGGCGCGCGGAAAGGCATGGCGTGCCCTGGAGTCGAGACGTCCCTGCTCCTGATGCGCAACGAACAGCTCACCGAAAGTTGCCCCGAGGGCGAAGGTGGAGAGGTTCAGGATGGTATCGGCTGCGGCGTCGACGTCGGTGCAATCGTCCAGTGAGCGCACCAGGGACAGGTGCAGATCCCGGCGACGCTGCTCCGATTGCTCGGTCAGGTCGCGCGTCACCAGGAAGAACCCGCGCACCTCGTCGTTCTCGCCATGTATGGCAGTAATCGAGACGCGCGCCCAGAAGCGGCTGCCGTCTTTGCGGACCTGCCAGGTCTCGTGCACCCGCTCGGTGTCCACGTCCTCGACAGGACTTGCCACCGGCCATCCACGGGGGTACAGCACCGAATAGTGCCGCCCCACCATCCGGTGTGCCGTGTGGCCGAAGATGCGCTCCGCGCCGGTGTTCCAGCTGAGCACGTTTCCGGTGGGGTCGACGATCATCAGGGCCTCGTCGAACACCCCGTCCACAAGAGCGCGAAGGCTCTTCTCACTCCGCCGAACCCCCTGTTCCGACTGTTCTCTGGCGGTGACGTCACGCAGCGTGACGAGGAGCCGATCGCCGTGTCTGCTGACGCGCACGTCGCGGACCTGGTCGATCGGCGCGCCCGCCCGCAGAACGCGATAGCGCAGCCCA
Source organism: Candidatus Dormiibacterota bacterium (assembly GCA_035948615.1). Taxonomy (GTDB): domain Bacteria; phylum Chloroflexota; class Dormibacteria; order Aeolococcales; family Aeolococcaceae; genus Palsa-851. The sequence continues at coordinate 12,896 of DASZJB010000027.1, read as the reverse complement.
TCGATGGCGCACGGGACGTCGGAGCTGAGAACCTCGCGGAAGGCGGTGATCACGGCCGTCGCCGCAGTGCCCTGGAGGTTGAGGAACCGGCTTCCGATGAGCCCACCAGGCCGGAGACGCTCGGCGGTCCGCTCGTCCGCGAGCTCGGCGGCGGCCGCGTTTGCATACTCCACCCGGAAATCGCTGACGTGCTGGTTGCGTCCGCGGACCGGCGACAGGATGAGGACCGCGTCGGCCATCGCCTCGAGCCAGAACTGGTCGCCGGGATCCAGCACTCCCGGTTCCGGGACACCGCCTTGTGCTGCCACGCGCCAGCCTCTCCTTTGATCGCAGCGAACCGGGCGTTGCCGTTCCTTCTGGTGCGCCATAATCTGGAACACGGTCAGCACCACGTCTGTCCCGCAGCGCACATAGGTCGATGTCAAGACGAGTCCAGACATGAACCATGAGGAGGCTGGCAGGGTCGCCTCGGTGGGTGGGAACAGGATTCTCACCGCCCTACCCGCGTCGGAGCGGGAGGAGCTGTTCGGTCTTGTTAGAAACGTCACCCTGCCCGTCAAAACGGTGCTGTTTGAACCTGGCACGCCAATCCAAGCCCTCTACTTCCCCACCGACGGGGTCATCTCCCTGGTGACTCCACTGCACGATGGCGCCATCGTCGAGGTGGCGACCATCGGCAACGAGGGGATCGTCGGCGTTCCAGTGGTACCGCTTGGCGGCCTCGCGGTGCGCGCCATTTCGCAGGTGGCGGGACACAGTCTACGCATGGACACGACCGCGTTTCTCACGCTGTTCGAACGCAGCAGCGCGTTCCAGTCATTGGTGGACAAATACACCCAGGCGCTCTTCGGTCAGATATCGCAGGCGGCGGCGTGCAATCGCCTCCATTCGAGTGAGGAGCGCCTCAGCAGATGGTTGCTCATGAGCCACGATCGCGTCGGTTCCGACCAATTCATGATCACCCAGGAGTTCCTTGGTCAGATGCTGGGTGCCCGGCGGTCGACGGTCTCGGTTTCAGCGGGCATCCTGCAGCGTGCTGGACTGATCCGCTACGTCCGCGGCCACGTCACCATCGTCGACCGCGCCGGCCTCGAGGCCGTCTCGTGCGAGTGCTACTCGGTGATCCGCAGCGAGCTCGAACGGGTCGTAGGCGCGGAGCCACATGCGCCGAGGTCGCTGCCGGATCCTCGTTCGTCCTAGTGACGGATCCCCCGTCCGGGCGCCAGTACGAGCTCGCGTACGGCAGTCAGCGAGCCGTGGTCGTCGAGCGTGGCGCGGGGCTTCGCGCATATGACGCCGGTGGCGTCCCGATTCTCGATGGGTACGGTCGCGAGCAGGAGGACGATGGGAGCCGGGGTGACCTGCTCATACCGTGGCCGAACCGCATTGCGAACGCCGAATATCGCTTCGCGGGTCAGGAGTATCGCCTGGAGGTGACCGAACCCAGAACCGGGAGCGCGATCCACGGGCTCACGCGGACGAAGCCGTGGCGAGTCGTCGACGCGTCGGACACGACGGTGACACTGGCGCTCGACCTGCGCCCCGACGCCGGCTATCCCTTCAGCCTTGGGATAAGCGTGACCTACGCACTCTCGGAGAGCGGTCTGGCCGTCCGGGTCACCGCGACCAACCAAGGGGAGGTCGCGTGCCCATTCGGAGCCGGTGCGCACCCGTACGTCCGCATCGCCGGCGAGGGTTTGATCGACGATGCGCGGCTGCGCCTCCCGGCGGACGCGACTTTGGAGGCGGATGAACGCGGCATCCCGACCGGCGCCGAACGTCCCGTTGACAACACTGCATTCGACTTCCGGTCGGCGCGAACGGTTGGCGGGACCGTGCTGGACACGGCGTTCACGCAGCTTCACGCCGACAAAGACGGCATTATCAGAATCGCGCTCACGACAGCGGATGGCCGGCGCGGCGCCGGGGTGTGGATGGACACCTCCCACCGGTACGCGATGATCTACAGCGGTGACACGCTGGGGGACGCGTCGCGCCGGCGCCGCGGCCTGGCCATCGAACCGATGACCTGTGCTCCCGACGCATTCAACTCCGGCGCCGGTTTGATCGTGCTTCAACCGGGGGGAACGCACACCGGCACGTGGGGAATATCCCCGCTGTAGCTCCGGGGTGGTATGAACCACTGGTGACCGCAACGTCGCGTCCCTCGCTCGCACTCTTCATCAGCGAGCCGGGACGCGCCATCGCCGACTGTGGGGCGATGCTCGCGGCGGCGCCGGTGCTGCTGCGCGCGCCGCGAGGGGACGGCCACGCGGTGCTCGTCCTGCCCGGCCTGCTCGGCATGGACGCTTCCACGGCAACCATGCGGGCGTACCTGCGCTCACTTGGCTATGCGGTCCACGGCTGGCGCCTCGGCCGTAACCTCGGCCCGACGCGAGCGATTCTCAGCGGCATGGACGCGCGGCTCGGAGAACTGCATCGTGCCTCCGGACGGCCGGTCAGCCTGGTCGGGTGGAGCCTGGGAGGCATCTTCGCCAGGGAACTCGCGCGCTCCCGCCCCGCGCTCGTACGTCAGGTGATCACCCTCGGGAGCCCCTTCGGCCTCGCCGACCCGCACGACAGCCGAGCTCATTCGGTCTACCGCCGGCTTGGCGGCCTGCACGTCAGCCCTGGTTCACTGCCCGATCGCGAGCGGCTGTCACGGCCGATCCCGGTGCCCAACACCGCCGTGTACTCGCGTCTTGACGGTGTCGTCCCCTGGCGAGCGTGCGTCAACAACGCCGGCCGGCACCACGAGAACGTCGCCGTCTACAGCAGCCACCTCGGGATGGGACACAACGCCGCGGTGCTCTGGGTCATCGCCGATCGCCTCGCGCAGCCCGAGGGGTCGTGGCAGCCATTCCGGGCACCACTCCTCGCCGGTCACCTCTTCCCAGAGCGTGCCGCCGCCTGACCGTCGGGCGATGTGGCGCGCGTGCGCGACGCGCGCGCGGCCCGCTTGCCGCGAGCCCGGGCAGCGTGCGGCGGGGAGCCGCCGGCCGCGAGCACCAGCTCACGCATCCCCTCCTCGATGCCGTCGCGGAGCACGTCGATGTCGGTGACCGTGTCGTAGTCGCCGGTGATGCCGAAGAAGAGCCGCCCGCAGTACGAGAAGATCGCGATGCTGATGCGAACGCTTCCCATGATCGGAACGTACGGGTACGAATAGACCATGCGCCGGCCCACGACGTAGAGCGGGTACTGAGGGCCGGGGACGTTGGTGGTCACCGTCTGGAGCGCACGCTGCGGTGTCCGAGCCGCGAGCCGCGAACCGAGCGAGAGCAGCATCGGTGGTGCAAACCCGGCCAGCTTGACGAGCGCGTCGCCGGCGACCGCCTGCTTCGAGCCCTTGAGCATGGACAGTTGCGCCGCGATGGCGTTGAGCCGCTCGTGCGGATCGGCGATCGACACCGGGAGCCCTGGAAAGATCCCCGATACCCGGTTGTTGTAGATGCCACGCTCCGAGTCACTGCGTACCGATACCGGCACCAGGGTCCGCACCACGCGACTGGAGACGTCCTCACCCCGGTGGATGAGGAGGCTGCGGAAACCGGCGGTGATCGCCGCGAGCACCACGTCGTTCACCGTCCCGCCAAGGGCTTGACGCACCGTCTTCACATCGTCGAGATCGGCCTCAGCCCAACTCCAGCGGCGATGTGGTCCGATCGGGCCGTTGAGCGACGTCGCCGAGCGCTTGGTCCACTCGGCGAGTGAGCGCAGCAACGCGGCACCCTCGGCAAGACGGGTGCGGGGTCCTGTGGTGATCCGCAGTGCGCCTGGGATGTCGCGCAGGCGCCCCAGCGGGTCGGCGACCGTGCGAACCACGCCATGGGCCGCGAGGGTGAACGGTCCGGGCTCCGGTTCCGGGGCCCACTCTGCGGGCGCCGGCTGCTCCGCGTTCGCTTCGGTCTGGTCGAACATCACGGTGAGCAGGTCGGTGGCGGAGATGCCGTCCACCATGCAGTGGTGCACTTTGGAGATCAGCGCCCAGCGGCCGTTCTTCAGCCCCTCGACCATCCAGACTTCCCACAGGGGCTTGCTGCGATCGAGGATCTGCGCGAACACCCGGCCCGCAAGGTTGCGAAGCTCGTCTCTACCGCCGGGCGGCGGAACCGCGGTATGGCGGATGTGATACAGGATCTGAAAGTGCGGATCGTCGACCCACACTGGGCGGGCGATGCCAACAGGTGTGAAACGCACCTTCTGGCGGTATCGCGGCACCAGCGGCAGCTTGGCGGCGATCAGCCGCACAAGGTCTCCGTATGCCGGAGCCGGCCCTTCAAGAACCGCGACCGACCCGATGTGCATCGGGTTGTTTCCGTTCTCGATATGGAGAAACGCCGCGTCCTGCGTACTCATCACATCCACGTCGTGTCCCTCCATGTGCCGTCGGCGGCACGCGATCGCGGGCCATACTCCGCTCCACGTCGATCATCAACCATCGCAGGAGCGAACGCCGTGCGGAGGTCGCGCGTCATGGTGGCCGTCTGAAACCGAGTCGGCTCGTCGCCACCGCAGTGGCGGCGATGGCCGCCGCCGGGTGCGGTCAGAGCCCTGCGGTTCACACGAGCACGACCGCTGCGGACCTCAAGGCGTATCTCGCCGCAGTCGAGCCGATCCGCCTCGGTGTGAACTCGCTCCTCGAGGGTGCGGATCCGATCATCGCGGGCTTTCAGAAGCAAACCCTGTCGGACTCTCAGGCTTCTGCGGAGATGGGCGCTCTCGAACAGGCATTTGAGACCGACACCGTTGACATCAACGCGCTGCAGCCGTCGGATCCGACGCTTGCGGCCATCAATGCCCCATACGCCCACACCTTCATCCTCGAGGACTCCTACCTCAACGCGCTGGCGAGCGGGATGGCGGAGGACAACGTCTCGAATCTTCCCAACACGCAGTCGGACCAGCGAGCCGCGATCATCGAATGGCGTGTTCAACTGGAGATCCTTGGACGGAAGCTCGGAGTGTCGCTCCCGCCCGATCTGCAACAGGCCGGCCGGGGTGAGATCGCGCCTTCGGTGTCCGGCGGAAGCTGACCCCGAAAAGAGCCCTCAGCGCACCACCGCCGACCTGCCCGGTTTCGCGCTGCAGGGGACGCAGAGGGCGGCCCACGGCACAGCCTGCAGGCGTTCAACCGGTATGGCGGTGGCGCATGCCACGCACCGTCCATAGGTGCCGGCGTCGATCCGCTCAAGGGCGTGATCGATCTCCGCCACGGTTGCGTAGATCGTGCGCGCCTGATATGCGTCGGTCATGCGCTCGACCGCGTACGTGGTGCCGTCACCGATTCGCTTGCCAAATCCGAGGTTGGCCACCTCGGCGGGATCATGAGCGCCCAACGCGTCGACCTTGGCGACGATCTCCGATCGCTTGTTGAGCAGCGCGGCGCGCGCGTGAGCGTTGGGGTCCGGCTGGTCAGGTGGTTTCACGCAGACGCGGCGAGCAACGCCTCTCCCTGCCGGATGTAACGCGTCGCGCCCACCTCGCGATAGAACGTCAGCGCTCCCTGCAACTCGATGTCGGCTTCGGGTCTGCGCTGCTGTTCGACGAGCGACGCTGCAAGCCAGAGGCGGTCTCGCGCCTCCTCGGTTCGCGCTCCCATGGCCCCGCAGATGTCCGCCGCAGCACGCAGATCCCCTGCAGCAAAGGCGGACGCGGCTTGTACCCACGGAAGCTGCTCCTCCGGCAGGATCTCGAGCAAGTCGGACGCTCGTCCCGCGCCCGTCAGGGTCCACGCCATCTCGTGCAGCGAGTGCGCGATGAGCGCACTGCTGACACGACCGATTCTCAGCTGACCCAGCAGTTCGTCGAGCATCGCGGTAGCCGCATCCCAGTTTCCGGCTTCGCTGGCGACGTGAGCCCCTGCGGCGAGCGCCGGGTAGAGCATCTGCGGGTCCTTGGCGATCCTGGCGAGCTGGAGCGAGTGGTTCGCGTCCTCCACCGCGCCGCCGACGTCGTCCTGGGCTAGTCGAATCTGAGCCCGGACCATGTAGCAGTCGGTCGCGAGGTAGTGCGGGGATCCCGATTCCACCTCGGCCAGAAACGTCTCAAGCGAGGCCGACGCCTCACGCCAGCGGCCGCGCGTGTACTCGTTTCGAGCTCTCATGCCTCGCACCCAGCGCAGCACCAGGCTCTGTCCGAATCGTTCGGCCACACGCTGGCATTCCTCACTGACAGCCACCGATCGATCGAGGCTGCCGCGCATCCGCAAAATCGACGCGAGGTTGGCCCGGGCCCGGCTCGCCTCGCGCGCAACATTGGCGCGATCGGCGACCACCACCGCCTGCTCGAGGTCTGCGACGCCCCCCGGATCTCCGCTCTGGCAACGTGCTGCGCCGACATTGTTCAAGGCGCTGGCGCGGACCTCGTCGAGTCCGAGTTGCTCAGCCATGGCAAGTGCCTCGCGGCCGACGCGGATGGCCTCGGCACCTCTTCCGGCGAGCATGAGGTAGCGCGAGACGGTGCTCACCACGTACGCCTTGACGCGGCTCGCCTCCTGCGATTCGACGAGTTCGCGCGCACGATCGAGATGGCGCATCGCAGCATCGGTATCACCTCGCAGCCAGGTCAACTCCGTGAGTGCGGCCTCGGCTTCAGCAGCAGTCTCACGATCGCCGCACTCGAGGAGGTCGGTGGTGGCAGCGATCAGCAGACCCTCATCCGAGTCGCCCGCGATATGCCGGGACCGGCCCACGGCGAACATGAGGCGCGCCCGCTCCAGCGTGGCCGGCTCGGCAAGGTCGAGCGCTGATGAGTAGAAACCCGCGGCTGTCGCATATGCATTCAGTGAGTACGCGCGGTCTCCGGCGTCACGGAGGGTGACGAGTGCGCGCTGCGCAAATGACGCCTCGACTGGGTGACCCGCGGCCCGATGGAGCTCGAGCGCGCTGATGTAATGGTGAGCCAGCATCTCCGCATGGTCCTCGGTGCGGCCGAGCGATGCGATCCACTCCGCGGCAAGGCGATGCTTTTCGGCTCGCTCGCCGCGGGGGATCTGCCCGTAGGCGACGTCTCGCACCAGCACGTGCATGAACGCGTACTCGACCTCGTTGGCGACCGAGGAGTGGCGCGCCCGTTGCACGAAGTCCTTGCGTTCCAGCGCATGCAGGCGCAGCTCGGCGGTGCGCCGGTCGAGGCCGCCGCTGACCGCTCCGAGCCAGAACACCTTGCCGTGCACCGCTGCATCCTGCAGCAGCCGTTTCTCATCAACCGACAGGGCGTCGAGGCGCGCCGCGATGATGCCCTGCACCGTCTCCGGAAGCGGCAATGTCTCGATGTCGAGGCGCTCGGCCAGCATGCGGATGTATTGCTCCGCATACAACGGGTTTCCGCCGGCGCGAGTGAGCAGCGCCTGCTGCGTCTCGATCGACATGACCGGATGCTCGCTCAGGCTGCTGATCAAGCGCGCAGTCTCATCGTCCGAGAGTGGCGCGAGCGAGAGCCGGATCGCATTGCGCGTGGCCGCAGCCCACCCGGGCCGGCGCTCGAACAATTCGGGCCTCGTGTTGCAGATGACCAGCATGGGCACGTGCCCGGCCCAATCAACCAGGTGCTCGACAAAATCGAGCAGGTTGTCGTCGGCCCAGTGAAGGTCTTCGAACACCAGCACCAGTGGGTTCTGCTCCGACAAGGCCTCGAAGAAACGGCGCCAGGCGGTGAACGCCTCCCCACGGCGGTCCGCCGCTGGCTCGGCTCCAGCACTGAGCCCCGCGAGGGGACGCAGGTGCCCGGTGATCCACTGCGCGTCCTCGGCGTCGGTCAGGAGCGCGCCGACCGCATCGAGAAGCTTGTGCTCGGCGCTGTCGTGCCCGTCGGTTTCGAGGATCCCCGCCTGTGCCTTGACCATCTCGGACAGCGCCCAGAACGTCACTCCGTCGCCGTACGGGAGCGAACGTCCCTGTCTCCACAGCACCAGCTGGGTCGGATCGCGGTCGACCTTCTCAAAAAGCTCAGCGACCAGGCGGCTCTTGCCGATGCCCGGAACACCGACCAGCGTCAGCAGCTGCGAGGATCGTTCGCGTCGCATCCGCTCCAGAGCATCGACCAGAACCTGCGACTCGTGGGTCCGACCCACCAGAGGCGCGCGGCTCGTCCGAGCCAGATCGACGCCGAAACGCGAGCGTGCTGCGACGACCTCCCAGGCATGAACCGGATCCGCCTTGCCCTTTGCCGACACCGGAAGCGCCTCTCGATACGTGATCACGTGAGCGGTCGCGCGATGTGTCGCCTCCCCCACCAGGATGCCGTTCACCGGGGCCGCGGTCTGGAGCCGCGCGGTCGTGTTCACGACGTCACCGGACGCCATGCCCTCGCCCTGGTCGGGTCGTGCTCCCAGCGCGACCAGCGCCTCCCCGGTGTTGACGGCGATCCGCACCTGCAGGTCGGCCTGCTCATCAAGCACCCAGTCACGAATGGCCAGCGCCGCTCGCACCGCGCGCTCCGGGTCATCCTCATGCGCGATCGGGGCGCCGAACAATGCCATCACCGCGTCGCCGATGAACTTCTCGACCGTGCCTCCGAAGTGCTCGAGCTCGGCTCGCAGCCGGGTGTAATACGGGGAAAGCAGAGCGCGAACGTCCTCAGGATCGAGGTGCTCCGAGCGCGAGGTGAATCCGACCAGATCGGCAAACAGGACGGTGACAACCTTGCGCTCCTCTCGCGGAGAGGCGGCCACCACGAGCATGGCGGCGCCGCATTCGGAGCAGAACTTCGCTCTTTCCTGATTCTTGTGTCCACAGGCGGGACAGCGGCTCATCTCGCGAAGCGTACGCCGCACCCGCGAAGGTGGAAATGGCCCCGTCCTGGCACGCGTTCCGTAAGCAACCACTTACACAGGCGTCATGGGCCAGGGTGCGGAATGAGTGAGATGTGGCGATTTGCCGATGGAACGCGACCGTTCCGTTGTCGGCCATCGTATTGAAACGAAGCAAACTCACCTCGTGGCTCCACGGTCTCCCGATCCGCGCCTCGAAGCTCTCACGCGCCTCGGCCACTCCCTGCCGGTGGCGCGAAACCCCGAGGAGGCGGCTGCCGAAGTCGTGGCAGCGCTCGCGAGCCTGGACGTCGCCGGCATCGTCAGCGCGATCGAGTCGGACATGGCGGTCGTCCTTGCCATCAACATTCCGCCACCAGTTGATTCACGGCTGTCGCCTCGGCTTGCCTCCACCCTCGTCGGCATGCGAATCCCGCTCGACGGGGTGGAATCGCTGCGCAAACCCGTCCGGCTCCGACGCCCCTACTTCGGCGCAGCCGACGGCGCCGAAACGCTGCGCCGTCTGACGACCGATTCGACGCTGGCGAAGGCATTGCCGAACGCCGCGGATGAGCGCGACGTCATCGCTGTGCCGGTCACCTGCCGGGACCGCGTCGTCGCGGTATTGACGGTCTGGGGTCCCGGCTGCACGCCGGCGCTCAGCCCGATCCTCGAGGCGGTGGCAACAATGCTCGCCGGGGCGTGGTCCGCTCAGGCGCAGCCGTCCGTCGAGCGTTTCGATGCCCCCGGCTCCCTCGTGCCCGACCGTAGGCTGCGTGGAACGATCGCTTCTCTGCTCACCAGCGGCACCATCGTTGCGGCTCTGCAACCCATCGTCCGGCTCGTGAACGACACGGTCATCGGGTACGAGGCGCTCGCTCGGTTCCCACCGCGGACACGGATTCGCACTCCGGATCAACTGTTCGGGGCCGCGGCCGCGCTCAACATGCAGTCGGCGGTCGACCTCGCCTGCGTGCGTGCCGCGTTGCAGGCCGCACCCGACATCGGCGAGGCCGACCTGTTCGTCAACGTGCTCATCGGCACGCTGGTCGACCAGAGCGGCGTGGCCGCCCTCGACCAGGCCGTGCACGAGGCGAGAGTCGACCCTACCGCGATTGTCCTCGAATTCAGCGAACGTGAGCCGGTACCCGACCTCGCCTTGCTGCAGCGGATCGCGGCGGAACTGCGAGCTCGCGGCTTTCGCATCGCAGTCGACGATGCCGGCGCCGGTCACGCCAGCATGCGGGTCATCGCGGAGTTGCGGCCTGAATTCATCAAGGTCGATCGCTCGCTGATCACCGCCATTGACGCCGACCGCGCACGCCGCGCTCTGGTGGTGGCGCTTCTCTCCTTCAGCGGCCATATCGGCGCGCGCGTCATCGCGGAGGGGATCGAGACTCAGCGGGAGCAGGAAACACTCCAGTCGCTCGGTGTGCAATTCGGGCAGGGATGGCTGCTCGGTCGCCCGGTGCTGCCCCACCCACTCGCCGGTGACACGTCGATGGAGGTTGTCGACGCGACCTGGTTTACGTCACGAACCGTGTCGCCCACCCGAGTGGCCGCACCCGCGACCAAAGGGTCAACTCCGGGTGAGACGGCCCCAAAAGGGGTCGTCTCGAGCCCCCGTCCGCGGCGGGGATTGGCTCGTGCGCTCAGCGACGCCGCGCTCGCGCTGCAGAGCGAGCATGATCCGGATCGCATCCTCGGGATCATGTCGGAGCAGATGAGTCGCGTTGTGCCGGTCACGGAGATGGCGATCTATCGTGCCGATTACGAGACCTTCCGCCTCGTCCCGGTGCTTGCGACCGGACCCGAGCGCGACGAGATCATGGAAAACAGCATGGCGCTCGACGCGGGCATCACCGGCTGGGCCTTCGCGATAGGCACGCCGCAGAACATCCCCGATACGTCGAAGCATCCGCTCGCACGCCAGATTCCCGGGACCTCCTGGGTGCAGGAGTCGCTCCTGCTTGTGCCGCTCGTCGCAACCGAGCACAAGCTCGGCATCATCAACTGCTGGCGTCTCGGAATCGACCAGTTCAGCGCCGCCGAGCTCGAGGCGGCGTCGCTGTTCGCACACGTCGCCGCATCGGCCTGGCGCAACGCGCAGCTTTACGTCGAGCTGGTCAACGCGGCGATGACCGACCCGCTGACGGGCCTTTACAACAGCCGCTGGCTTCGTGATGCCGGCGAGCGGGACATCGCCCGCGCCGCACGCGATTCCCAACCGCTTTCCCTCCTTCTCGTCGATCTCGACCATTTCAAGACGGTGAATGACAGCAGCGGCCACGCCATCGGCGACGTGGTGCTGCAGCGGGTCGCCACGCAACTGCGTACCTCCGTGCGCGGCGCCGATGCGGTGGTGCGCCTGGGAGGTGAAGAGTTCGTGGTGCTGCTCCACGATTGCTCCTCGGATGGAGCATGGATCGCAGCCGAAGCGGTGCGCGCCGCGGTCCGCGACGTCGTGATGCCCGAAGCATGCAGTCTCGGAGGCCTCACCGCGTCGATCGGGATCGCGACGTATCCCGCGCACGGCGTCACGCTGGATCAGCTGCTCGGAGCCGCTGACCGCGCCATGTATTCCGCAAAGCACGAAGGGCGGGATCGCTCAGTTCGTGCAACCGTGGTGACCGGCGGCGGCAAGATCATCGCGCTTCCGCGCCGCCGGCCCCCGCGCGCGAGCGCCCCGGACATCGTCTCGGGAAGCTGAGCGACCTAGGGAATGTCGCGACGTATGGTGAGCAACCATCCGAATGCCGCGAAAAGCAGTCCCCACCCCAGCAACAAGAGGCCACCCAGCAGCGGATCGAGACGCGCCAGGTTCCCCCGGCTCGCGCCGGTGATGGCCCCGGCGGCCGCCCCAGGAAGATATGGATACACGTTCTGCACCACGGGAATGATGTCGATCAGCGGCTCGAGGACGAACAGGTACACCAGTGCCCCGATGACGGCGGCAATCTGATTGCGAACCAGGACCCCGACGCCGATGCCGACGACCGCGAAGATCGCGATCACCACCAGGTCGCCGAGCATCGATAGAAGGACGCCGTTCTCGACCCAGTGAATGGTGATGCCCATCGCCCCGAGCCAGGGCGCCATGATCGCGGCGGTCAAGGCCGCGCATGCAACTCCATAGATGATGCCGACCAGCGCCGCCACGATCAGTTTCGCCACGATGACGAGACCGCGTCGCGGTTCGATGAGGAAGGTCGGACGCGACGTGAAATGGCGGAATTCAGTGGTGATGAGGATGATCCCGACCACGACGGAGAAGAGATACGCGCTGCTCGCCGAGGCCGCGATCGACCGCTGGGTGGCCGCCGAGCTGAGCGGTGGCGTGACGTTCCCGCGAACGCCGTTGCTGGCGATCTGAGCGATAACCCCCAGCGCCGCCAGCGCCATGGCTCCGAGGAGCATGCCCCACCACAGTTTGGTGGTGGTCACCTTTCGCCATTCGGCGCGGAGCAGGTGGATCATTGCGGCGGCTCGGTTGGTACGCTCGGCTCCGCCGTCAACCGCAGGAACGTCTCCTCGAGGCTCGAACTTCCGGCGCGGAGCTCGTGCAGCTCGACATGCGCCTCCCACGCGATGCGGCCGACCGCCTCGGGCGTTGCGCCCACGATCGCAAGTGACCCGTCGGCTCGTGGCGTGACCTTGGCGTGGAGTGGGACAAGCGCCGTGCTCAAGGAATCGGGAGTCGGCGTCCGCACCACCACGCCCGCGCTCGCTCCTTCGAGGTCCGCCAGTCTCCCCTCGTAGATGAGCCGTCCGCGCGCGATGATCACCACCCGGTCGACCGTCTGCTCGACTTCCGACAGGACATGACTGGAGATGAGCACAGTCCGTCCATCGACATCCGCGAAATGACGGAGCAGGCCTCGCAGCCAGGCGATCCCCTCGGGGTCGAGCCCGATCGCCGGCTCGTCGAGGAGCAGGACCCTTGGGTTGCCCAGGAGCGCTGTGGCGAGCCCCAGGCGCTGGCGCATGCCGAGCGAGAACCCTCGTACCGGGAATCGGGCGGCTTGGGTCAACCCAACCCACTCGAGCACCTCGTCGGCTCGCTTGTCAGGCAGCCCGGCCGCGGCGCAGAAGACACGAAGGTGATTCCGAGCTGTGCGCCCCGGGTGAAAGCTGGTCGCTTCGA
>DASZJB010000026.1:0-16841 GCA_035948615.1 Candidatus Dormiibacterota bacterium | reverse complement strand
GCCCAGCTGGGAAAACCCCCGGATGCTCCCCAGGCGGCCACCTCTTCGAGGATCGCCGCGCTGATCTCCGGCGTGGCAGAGGCGGCGATGCGGAGGTCGGTGTCTGTCTGCCATCCGGCGGTCACGCCCCGAGCGTAGCCCGCGCGGGACAGCGAGGGCGCGACCCGTCAGCCGCTCTCCGCGGTCCGCTCGGCGACGGCCTGGATCTCCTCGAGCCCGTAGAGGAAATGCGCGCGCCGGACCTCATCGAGGGCGGCTTCGTTGACGTCGTTCCGCGCGGCCGGGACAGCCGCGGCGCCCGCGGCCGCCGGTCGCGCCACCAGGCGCGTGTCGGCGTCATCGATGCCGCCGCCAACCGGGATGTAGCCAAGGTCCGTGGTCTCGGCCGCCTGCATCATCCAGCGCGCGACGGCGGCGCTGATCGGCGACAGCACCTCCTGGTCGAGCCAGCGCATGTCCGCCTCGGTGGGCGCGCTCAACGCACGATTGAACGGCGGAGGGACCACGTTCACGTCGTGCCCATTCACGGTGATGTGAATCTCGGTGGGACGGTCCTCATCGGAGCTGATGGAGACGCGAATGGTCACGCTCGTCGGCGAGAGCGTTTTCCACTGCTTCTCCCAGACACGGGTGTGAGACACCGGATTGAACCGCCGTCGCACCGGCTCAGCCACGAGCATCTCGCCGTTCAGGGCGCAGAAGACGTTGAGGGTCGCGATGACCTCATCAGCAGCCGCGGACGAGATCCACTGCAGCACCGGCACCGTGCGGCTGTCGACGTCGGGGTGTGACGCCGCGCCGAACTCCCATTCGAGTGCCTGCATGGCGTGGGCGTGGAGCGCGCAGTAAATCTTGCCGTCCACCACGCTCCGATCCGCGGGGCACCACGCCGTCTTGCAACGGCGTCCGCGGCGGTCGACGTAGCTGCAGGGCATGCCGGCCAGCGACGAACAGCGCAACGCCGAGCACGGCTGATTGCCGGCCACGGTCTCCGGGCGGCGCGTGGTGTCGTTCCGGCCGTCAGGCGGGCGCTCCTCGGCCGTCCCTGCTCGCCACCTCAGCATTTCTTGACCTGCAATTGATCGAGCGGCTTGCTCGGTGTCGAATCATGCTAGGGGGCGCCTGCCGTCTCGTGTGGTGAGCGTGTAACGAACGCGATCCTCGCCGGCGCTCTGCAATCACGTCTCTCGAGATGACCGCCGTTTCTCGGTGAGCTTGCGGATGCGCTGCATCTCAGGGGACGGCTCACGGTGGGGTGGACGCTCCGGAGGTTGCAACCTGGGGGGGAGGTTGCTCCGCGGACCGGCCCAGAGCGCGGGCGGCGCGTTCACCGCGTCGGCGATGCCGTAGGCGACCGCCTCGTAGTTGACGCGCCAACCGCGGAAATGGACCCACGAGTCGGCGGCGCCCCGCTGCATCGTCCAACCGACGTCCTCGAGGTGATGGAGGGCGTCCTGGAAGCTGTCCTCGGTGAGTTGAATTGGATCGCTGGGTTTCGGGTCCGGGTCGTAGGTGATGCCGACCACGGTCGCGAGGTCCCGCAGGCACATGTAACCCATGCGCAGGAACGCGCGCGCCTCGGACGGGGCCAGCAGCGGCTGGGTCGACAGCTGCATCGCCGCCGCATCCATCACGGCCAGCAATCCGATGACCCATGACCGGTAGGGATGTGGTGAGCGGAACCAGAGGAGGACCGGGTACGACGCGTGGGTCTCGGCCACGTCAGCTGCCCACTCCTCCCAGCGCTGATAGAGGCTCGCCAGGTTGTGGACATTATCGACTAATTCGCTGCGAGCAAGCAGTTCCGGACCCCACGCCGGCGACCCCGCCCGGCTGTCCAGCATGGTGACCAGCACCTCGCGGCGGTTGAAGGCGCCGTAGAGAACGGGCAGATAGGCGATCTGCAGGGCCACGATCGTCAGCCCGGCCGCGGCGGCGCAGAACACGAGCAAACGCGGCGCAGGACCGGCTTCAGCCGCGAAACCAAGGGTGAAGAGTGACGATCCGCTCACCGTGATCGCGTGGATGAGCCCTCCGGTTTGCATGAACGGCCAGAGCAGCAGTGCGAATCCGATGAGCAGGGCGGCCAGCCAGATCATCAGGATGACGATGAGGTAGAGCGGCGCCTGGAGCGCCAGAAAGCGGTCCCGCGCCTCGTATGTCTCGAATCGATGCGAGACGCGCGAGAAGGTCGTGATCATCCCGCGGCCCGCGTATTTCTGGATTCTCGAGGATCCGAGTCGTGGCAGCACCAGGGAGGTCACCACGCTCATCAGCGTGGAGAGAACGATGAGCAGGCCGAGGGCGGCGGCGATCCATGTGACGACCGTCATCCCCGCATCATCGCCGAACACCGGCGTCGCGAGCCGACCTCCGCCCGCGACGCCCGGGTGGTCAGGTGCCGCCTACCACTCCACCCAATCGCCGGGTGCGGACTGCCAGACGGACGTGTCCGGGGCGCCGGCGAACGCGGCGCCGAAATGGTCGAAGCCGAGCGAGAGATCGTAGTACTCGTTCATGCGATCGGCGTCCATCCAGAGGTCGACGCCGATCACCTCCAACGTTGGTGTCTCGCCGGGATTCGGGATGCGCAGCCAGTTGCTGTGACTCACCATCCCGTAGCTGCGCGCTGTGTTGATGGTCGTTGACGCATATGCCGTGAACGCGCTGGCCGCCTGCTCGATCGAGGTGACCGTCACCTGCAGCAACCCCACGGCTCCGGTGGAGCGCCCCCTCGGGACCGGCAGAGAGAAGCCGCCGAATCCGTCGAGCCGTGACCACACGATGCCATTGCGACTCGAGAAGAGCTGAGCAGCAGCAGCCTGCACCTGTGGATTGGCGAAGAACGTTCCGAGGCCGGACACGCTGTTCCAGAAGTCGATGAACAGCAACTGGCCGTCGTTGTCCTTGCCGATCGGGGCGAAAACGTTGTGGCTCAGGTCGCCGAGCGAGCGCGCGCCTGCCGCGCTCTGCGGCGCCCCCGCGGTCGAGTTGTGAATGGTGCGCGCGTCCTCCAGCGCCGGCGGCGCGGTCTTCCCTCGAACCGTCAGCAGATACGTCGCGGCGCCGGCGTCGGCGGGATATGTCGTTCCGGTCATTGCCGTTCTCCTGTTGTCTGTGGACCTACCCAGACGACGAACGGCGGACATGGATATCGACAGGCCAAGCATTTCGGAGCGAGACCTCGGCCGGCGGTTTCTCGGTACCCTATGGTTTCGTCATGGATCGAGCCGCGCTGCTCCTGCGGTATCGGGAGGGTCCCGATCAGCTCGAGGCGGCCGCGCTCAGCCTCTCGGAGGCAGAGCTGGACTACCAGCCTCGAGATGGCGGGTGGTCAGCTCGCGAGGTGCTCCACCACACCGCTGACAGTGAGCTCACCTCGGCCACCCGCCTGCGCAAGCTGCTGGCCGAGGAGAACGCGCAAATCCAGGGGTACGACGAGATGGAGTTTTCCCGCCGGCTCCACTATCGCGAGCGTCCGATCGGGCCTTCACTCGCGGCGGTACGCAGCGCCCGGGAGACGTCGATGTCGATTCTCGAGCTCCTGACGGAGGCTGACTGGAGCCGCAGCGGCACGCACACTGACAGCGGCCCGTACTCCGTGGCGACATGGCTCGAGATCTACGCGGCGCATTGTCACGACCATGCGGGCCAGATCGCCCGTGCGGTGGAGGAAGCGAGGCGGCAGAGCATCGCGCCAGGGGCTGGCTAGACAGAGGCGGATTTCGGTGGCAACGGAGGTATGAGGGTGGCGACGGGAACTGGGACCAAAGAGGATCCCTGGCAGCTGACGACCCCGAGCGGGACGTCAACCTATGAGATGTACCGGGACGAGACCCTGGATCCGCCTGCGCTGGTCTGCACGGTCGGTACGACGCAGCTCCGCTATCAGCTGCGCTGTCTCGAGGACCTGCACCAGATGCTCAAGGACCGCGGTGACTGGGTACCGCTGGGCAGCGCCGACGAACAGAAACCCGCGGCGGAAGGATCCGTCGAGGCATGGGGCCGTTCCCCCGACAATCCGGTTGGCGGCTGGTATGGACTCAAGAAGGGCTTGCGGGGTCGCTTTGGCATGTACGTCCCGCCGCTGATGGAAGCGCTCGGACTCGCCGAGGTCGAGCACAACCCGCGTAACAACCGGATGCGCGCTATCTAGGCTGGTGCGCCAGCAAGCCGCCTCGTGAGGGGTCGGGCGAACTACCCGATCGCGGTGATGTAGGAGCCGACGAGCGTCGCCTTCTGCTGATCAACCCCGCCCTCGCGGCGCTCGCCGTGTCCGTCCTGGAAGTGCGCGAACGCCGCGGTCGAGGAGATCGGGTTGACCTCGTCGTCGCGGTGATCGTGGAACGAGACGTGGACGAACGAGCCATCCTCGAGTCGCAGGACGATGTAGCTGACGTTACCGGGCTTGTTCGCCTCGAGCTCCGCGAACACGCCCTCAACTCGACGCTGGTTCTCGTCGGCGGCCTCGGCGGATTTCGTCGCGTAGCGCGTCACCAATCGCTTCTGCATGTCAGCTCCTCATGTGCGTCTCGATACACTACGCGCATGGACTGGAAGATCGAACTCGTCGCCATACCCGTCACCGATGTCGACCGCTCCAAGGCGTTCTACGTCGACCAGGTCGGCTTCAACGCCGATCATGACTACCAGGTCACCGACACGCTCCGCTTCGTGCAGCTCACGCCACCGGGCTCCGCTTGCTCGATCGTCATGGGTGTCGGAATTACCGACATGCCACCCGGATCGCAGCGAGGCGTCCAGGTGGTCGTGTCCGATGTCGCCTCGGCTCGAGAGCAGCTCCTCAGCCGTGGCGTCGCCGCCAGCGAGATCGATGTTCAGCCGTGGGGTTCGTTCGTGACCTTCAGCGACCCTGACGGCAACACCTGGGCATTGCAACAACTCCCGCAGCGCGGCTAGGGCTCGGCGCGCTACCGAGCCGGCTGGACCTTCGGACCGCCGATGGAGATCCCGAAGGCCTCTTTCAGCAGCAGCTTGACCATCTGCGGCTTCACGGCGACGGTCGCGACCGCAAGCGTCTTGCGCGCGTACTGATCGCTGCCGGCCTGCTCGAGCAGGCACGCGGCGAGATCGGCCCTCGACGTGAAGCGCTCGCGCAGGAAGGCTTCGCCGACCCGATACTCGGTCACTGTGGGCGTCTCGAAGAGGCCTGACGGACGCACGATCGTCCAGTCCAGGTCGCTCGCCATCATGAGTCGCTCCATCCTCAGCAGGTCCGCGTACATGGTCTTGCCGATGACGTTGGTGATGAACGGCTTGAGAACCTTTTCGAACACGAAGCCACCGCCGGTGTCGTGGGACTTCGTCATCGGATCGGTGACGCTCGAACTCACGCAGACCAGGCGGTGCACATCGTGGTCGTGCATGGCCTGCACCATGTTCGCGACCGCTGTGGAATAGAGCGTGATCTCCTTGCGGCTGTACCTGGTACCGAGGCACGAGAGGACCGCATCCTGGCCGGTCACTGCCTGTTCCACCGCGGAGAGATCGAGCGCGTCTCCCTGCGTCACGCGCAGCTGTTCGTGGTGGATCGGGAAGGCGCCCGCGTGACGTGTGAAGGCGGTGACCGTGTGGCCGGCGGCGAGTGCCTGCTCGGTGAGAAGCCGTCCAGTCGGACCGTTGGCTCCGAAGATTGCGAGTTTCATGTCAGCCTCCTGGGTGGTTCGTAGCATCAATCAGTTGATTGAGGCAGCCTACCACGCGGTCCGGGGCGTGTCAATCAACTGATTGAGTGATAGGCTAGCAACCATGGAGACGAAGCGGACGAACGGGACCGACCCGCCGGCGCTCGATCGACGCCAGGAACTCGTCGGCGCCGCCTACCGGCAGATCGCGCGTCGCGGGTTCGAGGGGCTCCGCACGCGTGACGTCGCTGCTGCGGCCGGGGTGAACGTCGCGACCCTGCATTACTACTTCCCGACCAAGGAAGCGCTGATCGGCGACGTCCTCAAGCACGCCATGCAACGCTTCCGGTCGACGATGCCCGCCGGTGGATCACCGTCCGATCAACTGCGCAATCACTTCGCAGGGATCCGGCGTCTGGTTCAGGAGGAGCCCGAGCTCTTTGCGGTCATGGGCGAGCTGGCACTGAGATCGGCACGTGACCCCGCCATCCGTGAGCTCTACCAGCAGACGACCGATATCTGGCAGGCCACGGTTCGCGGCCTGCTTGTCAAGGCCGCGCGAGATGGACTGCTGATCGGATCACGGAACCCCGACGCCCAGGCGTCACTGGTGGTGTCGGCGCTGACGGGCGCTGCCATGATTCCGCTCACCCGGCCCGCGCGTTTGACCGAGACCATCAACGAACTCGAGCGATCCCTCGGACTCGATTCGACCTAGGTCGGCGGGCCCGCGACGTCATTCCTCAAACGCGCGGGCGACAGCAAGGAACCCCGCAACGTCGCGCGAGGAGACACGCGCCAGCGCCTCGCGCTCGACGCGTTGGAGCGCGTCCACGACCAGTCGCGCCGTCACGCCGCCGCTCCGGGTCAGGCTGATGAGGAACGACCGCCGATCGACGCTGTTGAGGGCGCGGCGAACGAGCCCGCGGGTCTCGAGCCGGTCGAGAATGCCACTGAGTGTCGACGGGTGGTGACCGAGCCCGCGCTGCAGCTCACCGACTGTGTGCTTGCCGCCGTCGGCGAGCAGCGCAAGTACATGCCCTTCACCCTGGGACACGCCGGCGCCGGCGAGGAGCGCCTCGAGACGCACCCCTGCTCTGTGGGTCGCGCGCTGTAGCTCGACCACGACAAGGGGCGCCAGACCGTCAGCGCGCCGGCGAGCACCTCGCGACGGATGAGGGGCGGCCATCGGCCCACGATACTACGTGATGGAATAGTTCGCATCGCACCGTATCTTGACATCCGTCAGCCCCCTGCGCTACGGTTTCGTAAAGTACGAATCCGAAATAAATGAGGACCCGGTCATGTCCGAACACGCGATTGCTGAGATCCCGGCGCTGGTCATACCCGACGAGGAGTTTCTCGCGACATTCGAACGGGGCGAGTTCGCCGGGGATGCGTTTCCGCATCGGGCACATCTGCGCATGGCGTGGCTCTACGTCACAAGGTTTGGGCCCGACGCGGCCGTGCGCAAGGCGGCGGACGGCATCCGTAATCTCGCGCAGCACCACGGTCGGCCAGCGCTGTATCACGACACCCTAACGCGCGCCTGGGTGTACCTGATGGCCGCCGGCGTTGCGCACTCCCGCTCGGCGACCTTCGCCGACTTCCTGGTGGTCAACCCTCAGTTCCTGGACAAGCGGCTACTCCTGAAGCACTACTCACCCGAAGTGCTGGCGAGTGCTCGAGCACGCGCCGTGTGGGTCGCTCCCGACCTCATCCCAATACCGGGCGCGCCTCCGTCGGCCGATGCGGTTCCCGATCCGGCGCCCCCTTCACCGGTGAGCGCCGCTCAATACCTCGATGCGCTGCGCTCTCTCCCGACGGCTGTTGCGGTCGTGTCGGCCGCCGACGGCGTCGACGTTCACGCCCTGACTGCGAGCAGTGTCACGTCGCTGTCGATCGATCCGCCGCTGGTCCTCGTATGCCTGCGTCGGGGATCTCGCATCCTCCCCATGCTCCGCGCGTCGCGTCACTTCGGTGTGTCGTATCTCAGCGAGCCCCAGCACGAGCTGGCCTCGCACTTTGCAAGCGTGACCCGGCCTCCCGGAGCGGCACAGTTTCACGGGATCCCACACCATGCAGGACGATTTGGCGTTCCCCTGCTCGATGAAGCGTCAGCCTTGCTCGAGTGTGAACTCTGGTGTGAGTATCCGGGCGGCGACCATACGATCATCTGCGGCCGTGTCTCGAGTGCATCCTCGCGTAGCGTGCACCCACTGCTGACGTACGCGGGTCAGTTTCGAACGGCAGGCCAGTCAAGCTGAGTTCGCGAACGCCGGTGTGATGCAGACGGTTCGCGCCACGGCGATCGACGTCGCCGCGCGGTGTGAATCAACGATCCAGCGCCATCTCCGCCTGACTCGCTGCATCCTCGGCTGCGTTGGCGGCCTGCTCGGCGGCCGACGCCTCCTCGGCGGCGGCGCGGGCTTCGTCCGCAAGCCGATCCGCCTGACCTCGCTTCGCATCAGCAGCGCTGCGTGCGCGTTTCGCAACCGCGCGCAGGCCGGCGACATCGCGCTCTGCCTGGCGGCGCGCAATGAGATCCGGGTTGGCGGCGGCATGATCCAGGTTGGCTGACTCGTCCGCGTGCGGCGACGCCCGGCGCATCGGCGCGAGGATGTGCGCAAGTTCCGCGGGGTCGTCATCGGGCGCTTCCGCCGCCCCAAAACCCGCCACGTCGAGGTCGCGGTCGAGCGTCCCCTTCCACAGCGCAAGACGTTGAGCAACACCTCCCGTAGCAGCCGCCTGGAGGGTGGCCCGGATGCGTCGGTCGGTCTCGTCACTCAGCGCGTGACCGGCGTCCTCGAGCACCTCTGCAGCCGCCCGAGCCGCGGAGTCGACACCGTCGCGAAGCCGGCCGGACGCCGCAAGAAGATCCTCGCGGCGTTCGGATCCAGCAGCAACATTCTGGTGCGCGTTGCGTGCATCGGCCCCGGCTGCCAGCAGCTGGGCAACAAGCGATGGGTTGCCGGCGGCGACTTGGTCGATAGCCCACACGCCCACCGCAGGTTTGCGAAGCTTGGCGATGAGGGCGGCCGCGGCTGGATCGGTCGACCGGAGCTCTCGCACCAGTGAGGTGCGACGTGCGACGAAGTCCTCGAGGGGTCCGTGATAGAGGACGGCCAGGTCCACGGTTCAGCCTCTGTTCACTCGTCGACGGGCAGCGCGTCCACGGGGCCGTCGAAGATGATGACGAACAGGCAGGAGTCATCGCCTTCGGGTGCGTGGGTCATCGCCTCTCCGGCCGGGAAGTGACAGTACGACCCCGGGCCGACAACCTGGTCGTTGACCTGGAGCCGACCCTCGAGCACCAGGATGGTGTGTGCGGCGGTGTGCCGGTGCAAGCGGGTCTTGAGACCGCGCGGGTAGCGGATCAGATAGTGCTCGGCGCCGGTGTCTGAGTTCTCATACAGAGTCCGCAATCCGATCGCGCGATCGTAGACGGCCGATCGAGCCACGCCCAACTCCGCGGCGCTGAGATCTTCGACGATTACCGCTCGACCATATTCCACGCAGCGAACCTCCGGGACCAGTATCGCGCAGCAGTATGCACACGGTGTTCGCGCATTCCGAGCTCAGGTCGGAGGCGTGGGCTGGGCACGTGGCAGACTCCGGCCGTGGCACACGGGGCCCTCCCGACCGGCACGGTCACCTTCCTGTTCACGGACATCGAGGGATCCACCCGGCTCGTGCAGGAGCTGGGGTCCGCCTATGCGGATGTGTTACACGAGCATCGCCGTCTGCTACGCGGAGCCTTCGAACGGCACGCCGGCGTCGAGGTCGACACGCAGGGCGACGCATTCTTTTTCGCCTTCGGCCGCGCCACCGACGCGGTGAAGGCGGCGATCGACGCTCAGGCAGCTCTCACTGGCGGGACTGTTCGGGTACGGATGGGACTGCACACCGGCGATGCTGTGGCCGCCGAGGAGGGCTACGTCGGCGTTGACGTCCACCGAGCAGCACGCATCTGTGCCGCGGCCCACGGCGGGCAGATCCTCCTGTCCGCGTCCAGCGCGCAGCTCGTCGATGTGGACCTGCACGATCTCGGCGAGCATCGTCTCAAGGACCTGTTCGCACCGATGCGCCTCTACCAGGTGGGGCATGACGACTTCCCGCCGCTGCGCACGCTCAATTTCACCAATCTGCCCATCCAGTCGACTCAACTGGTGGGGCGCGACCGCGAGACGGGGGAGGTCGTGTCGCTGCTGCATCAGCACCGCCTGGTGACGCTCGTCGGGCCTGGCGGCACGGGCAAGACCCGCCTTGCGCTGCAGGCGGCCGCCGATGCCAGCGACGAGTTCACGGACGGCGTCTTCTGGGTGCCGCTCGCAGAGCTTCGCGATCCACGGCTCGTCGTGCCCGCCATCGCACAGGCGATCGGTATCACCGGGGGCTTGGAGGGGAAGCTCACCAGCAAGCGAACGCTGTTCCTGGTCGACAACTTCGAGCAGGTGATGCCGGCGGCGACCGAGCTTGCGCGGTTGCTGGAGAACGCCGATTCGGTGAAGCTGCTGATCACGAGCCGCGAGCCGTTGCGGATTGCAGCCGAGTGGGCGTACCCGGTGCCGTCGTTGCCGCATGGCGACGCGGTGGCGCTGTTCACCGCGCGCGCACGAGCCGTCGACCCAAGCTTCGATTCAGACGCTGCAGTCGACGAGATCTGCCACCAGCTTGACGGCGTACCGCTTGCAATCGAGCTCGCCGCATCGCGAACGACAGTCCTGTCGACGGGGCAGATCCTCGAACGGCTGACCCACCGGCTCGGTCTGCTCACGGCGGCCGTACGCGATGCGCCCCTGCGTCATCAGACCCTGCGAGCAACGATCGACTGGAGCCACGATCTGCTCACTCCTCAGGAGCGCGAGCTGTTCGCTCGTCTTGCCATCTTCTCCGGCGGGTGGACGCTCGACGCAGCTGAGACGGTGTGCGGCGCGGAACTCGACGCGCTCGAAGGGCTCGTTGCGAAGAGTCTCGTCAGGCACGCGGATCGACGGTTCGGAATGCTCGAGATGATCCGCGAGTACGCGGCGGAGCGTCTCGCGGCGCTGGACATTGCCGCGGACCTTGCCGACCAGCACGCCCGCTACTTTCTCGCCTTCGCGGAGAGCAGTGAGCCCGACGTGCGACGCGGCCACCAATCCGCGTGGGAGCAACGCACCAACGAGGATCGCAACATCGCACGTGCGCTCGATCACCTGGTGGAGACGGGGCGCGCCGATCTGGAGCTGCGCCTGGTCGCTGCAGCCTGGCAGTACTGGTTCATCACCGGCCGCTGGGACGAGTGCGGCAGGCGGTTGCATCACGCGATCGACATGACTCACGACGTGAGCCGTGAGCGAGCGTTGGTGCTGCGTGCAGCGGCATGGCTCGCCGGACGGCAGCATGATTTCGTCTACGCGCGCGAGTGTTGCGAGCAGGCACGGCAGGTGGCGCAGACGATCGGCGACGCCGAGCTCATCGGGTTCACGCTGCGCACGCTCGCCGTGCTGGAAACGTGGGATCCGAACGGCGATCCTCTCCGGAAGGTCTCGCTCGAAGAGGAGGCGGCGAGATCCGCGGAGGCCATCGGTGACAAGAATGCGATAGCGGCGCTTCTCAACAACGCCTCGATCGACGCCCGCTGGCAGGGTGACTTTGCTGTCGCTCTCGAGCGTAGCCAGAAGAGTGTGGCAGTCCTCCGCGAGCTCGATGACCGGCGCGCACTCTGCGTCTCTCTCCCCCATCTCGCCGACGCTGAGCGTCTGCTCGGCGCCTTCGACCGCGCCAAGATGCACCTTGCCGAAGCGCTGCTGATGTGTCGCGACCTTGGCTTCCGCGAAAAGCTGGTGGAGGTGATCAACAACCTCGCGGTTGTGTGCGCGTCGTCGGGCGAGTACGGCTGGGCCGCAGCCTTGCTGGGAATCGTCGAGCGTGAGAACAGCTTCGGCTGGTCCGCGGAGAGCAAGGAGACCGATGACGAATACGAGGAGGCGCGCAAAGCGGTACACGAGCAGCTCGGCGATGCGGAGTTCGAACGTGCCGTTGCGGCGGGCCGCGCCATGTCGCTCGATGTGGTGCAGGACTATCTGAAGGCGGAAGGGCAGACGATCGCACAACCCGTCGACGTGGATTCAGCTCTGTCACTCGTCGTCGGGCTCGATCGGATCCGGCTCGGCGCCTTCTCCGTGGTGGGCGCGTACATGCGCTTCGACACCACCGTTCGGGAAGCACTCGTCGAAGCGCGGCAGACCATGGTGATGGCGCTCGAGCATCCCGGCCGCAAGCGCAATGCCCACCTCATCTGGGGGGCGCCCGGCAGCGGCAAGTCGTACTTCGTGCAGCAGGTGGCAGATTCGATGGGTCGCACCCGTTTCGCCGAGATCAACCTGGCCAATTGCGACGAAGCATCGTTGCGGACGTTCCTCGACAGCCTCGACGTGAGCGGAACCACGCGAACGCTCTGCTTCGTTGACGAATGCGACTCGCCCGCCACGGGGTTCTCACCCTACACGCTGCTGCTGCCGCTCATGGACGATGCCACCGCTGCGGCAGCACCGATCGTCTTCGTGTTCGCTGGAAGCTCGGGTTCGAGCGTCGACGGCATGCGGGAGGTGATGGCCGAGCGACCGAAGGGGGCGGACCTCCTGTCGCGAATTCCAGTCGAGAACGTGCACTCCATAGCCCCACTCGACATCGGTGACCGGATCCTGGTGGCACTCAGTCAGTTGCGCTCCGCGGCAGCCGAGGCCGGCCGGCGCATCGCAGCGGTCGAGCGGATGGCGCTCTTCTACGTGTCAGTCGACAACCGTCTGGGCAGTCCTCGTCAATTGCGCGAACTCTGCGTGCGCGCCGTCGAACGGCTGCTTCCCGGAGAGGAGCGGCTTCGCTACGACCACCTGTTCAGTCCCGGCAACCCGGAGAACAAGGCGTTCTGGATGCAGTGGCAATCTCGGCACGGAAGTCTGGTCAACCACTTCGTCGACCTCGACGACCGGTAGCGCTTCTCCACGACTCTGGCGGCCCGCCACCTCAGTTCCTCATGTGAGGGAGTGTCAAGCGTCAACCGAAGTAGGTGTAAAGCATCAGCCGAAACCGGTGTCAAGCATCAACCGAATGCATGTCGAGGGAGAAGGATCTGCCTTCTCCCTGTCGAAACACCTGGAACCCCCTGCCAATTGAGCAGATGCGCGCGCCAACAACGAAAGACCGGTCGCGAGATTGGCTGGGGAGGAAGGATTCGAACCTTCGAGTGGCGGATCCAAAGTCCGCTGCCTTACCACTTGGCGACTCCCCAGTGGCACGTCGATCCTACCCGGGGACCGGCTCAACGGCCGGGTTCGGTCAGGCCTTCGATCCTGCCGGTACGCCGGCGGCATCACGCGCGACGGTGGCCTCCTGCCGCGACAACCAGTCACTGACGACGTCCACGAACTCAACGGGCACCTCGAGCATGGGCACATGGCCGGCGCCCGCGAACTCGTGGTACTCCCAGTCGGGACGCATCGACGCGATGTTCCGCGCTGAGGCGACCGGGACCAGTCGATCACGATCCCCCTGGAGGAGCAATGTCGGCGCGACCACCTCCCGCACCCATCGAAGGACCCTTCGCTTGAGCGCGAGTGTGGCCACCAGCGAGCGGGTTGCCGCATAGAAGGACTCGTGCCAGCTGGACTCGGCAAGCCGTTCGGCCTCCAGCGCGATGTGGGCTTCGACCACCGCCGGTTCGATACGCCCCGGATCCGCGCTCACCAGCCGCATGGTCTCGCGGACGAGGCTCTCAGGCCCCAGCACCGCCACGGCGCGGCTGAGCCGCCTGGCGCCCCATCGCGGCATGAACGCCGTCGCGATGAAGGTCCGTGAGACCTGGTCGAACCGGGGGCGGAACTCGCCACCCGGCGCGGGCACGGCGGGGTCGACCAGCACGAGCGCGTCAATCAGGCTGGGATGCCTGGCCGCAACCCCGATTGCGAGCAGGCCGCCCATGGAATTGCCCACGAGGACGATCGGGTCGCGGGAGAGCCTCCCGATTGCTCGCGACAGCAGGTCGACGTTTGCGGCGATGGTCGATCGCCGGCCCGCGAGTGGCGACCGTCCGAATCCGGGGAGGTCGAGCGCATATACGTGATGACCGGCAGCGAGCTGTGGGGCGACAGACATCCAGTTCAGATGTGCCCCGCCCAGGCCGTGCACGAGCAGCATCACCGGGCCATCGCCGCCGTAGTCGGCGACGTAGATCGGGCCGTCGATATCGAGCATCGAAGGCTGCATTGCTCCCATCGTACGGACGCCAGCCCGAGGCCCGGCTCCGGCGAGCCCGTATACTCGCGAGTACATGGGTGACGGGCCCCACGCGGTGATCCTCGCCGCGGGGCAGGGCAAACGGATGCGCAGCGCTCTCCCCAAGGTGCTCCATCCGCTCGGCGGTCGCCCACTCATTCTCTATGTCGTCGATGCCGTGCGCGCGGTCATCGAGAGTGCGCCGGTGGTCGTGGTCGCCGCCGGAGACACGGCGATTCGCGACCTCCTCGGCGAAGCCGCCACATGCGTGGAGCAGGCAACCGCCATGGGCACCGGAGATGCGCTTCGCAGCGTCCCCGAGCACCTTCGGACTTCAGGGCCCGTGCTCGTGCTCCACGGAGACTCGCCCCTGCTCAGTGCCGAGACGCTGCAGCGGCTGCTCGCGGCACACGCGTCGAGCGAGCGTGCCTGCACGCTCCTCGTGGGGATACCGGCCGATCCGTCGGGCATGGGGCGGGTCGTGCGCGATGCTGCCGGTCACGTGCTGGGCATCGTCGAGGAGGCGGATCTGCCCGCCGGCGAACCGGTGCCGATGGAGTGCAACGCCGGGGTTTACGTGTTCGACGGAGCACAACTCTGGCCGGCCCTTGACCGCCTCAGCACGGCAAACGCCCAGAGCGAGTACTACCTCACCGATGTCGTCGCGCTCCTGACCGGTCCGGTCGAGGCGGTGGTCGCGCCCGACCCCGACGAGGTCCTGGGGATCAACGACCGCCGCCAGCTGGCGGCTGCCGAAGCCGTGCTCCGGCGCCGGTCCGTCGACGCGCTCATGCTTGCCGGGGTCACCGTCGAGGACCCGGCCACGACCTACGTCGACGCCGGGGTGATCGTGGGCGCGGACAGCGTCATCCACGCCATGACGGCGCTGCGCGGTGCCACCAGGCTTGGCTCAGGCTGTGAGATCGGCCCGATGGCAGTCCTCACCGACGTCCGCGGAGGCGATGGAGTGATCGTCGGGCCATCCCATCTCGAGCGATGCGAACTCGGCGACGGCGTCCTGGTGGGATCGTATTGCCGGGTCCGTCCGAATACCGTGCTCGCGTCCGGGGTAGAGTTGGGGACGCATGCCGAGGTCAAGAACAGCATCGTGGGCGCGGGAACTCGCATCAGCCACTTCTCCTGCGTCCTCGACAGCGACGTGGGTGAGGCAGTGAACATCGGCGCGGGGACCGTCACCTGCAACTACGACGGCGATGCAAAGCACCGCACCACGATCGGGAACCGTGTGTTCGTCGGGACAAACTCGACCCTGGTGGCGCCGGTGCGTTTGGGCGACGGGTCCTACATCGGTGCCGGCTCGTTCGTCGACCAGGATGTGCCCGCCGGCGCCCTGGCGGTGGGCAGGAGCCGACAGCGCAACGTCGAGGGATGGGCCGCCCGGCGGCCGATGCGATCGTGACCGACTCCAATCCGTACGGCGAATTGCTGCTGCTCTCGGGAAGCGGCAACCCCGAGCTCAGCGAGCGCATCGCCCGCGAGATGGGCGTGAAGCTCGCCGAATGCGAGATCACGCGCTTCGCGGACGGCGAGTTCGACGTCAAGATCCGCGAGTCGGTTCGCGGCCACGACGTGTTCCTGGTGCAGCCGACGTGCCACCCGGTCAGCGACAACCTGATCGAGCTGTTCATCATCCTCGACGCCCTGCGCCGCGCCTCGGCATCGCGGATCACCGCGGTGATCCCGTACTACGGGTACCAGCGGAAAGAGAAGAAGACCCAGGCGCGTGACCCAATCAGCGCCAAGCTGATGGCCAATATCATCGAGCTGGCCGGAGCCAACCGGGTGATCTGCGTCGACCTCCACGCCGAGGCGATCCAGGGCTTCTTCGACATCCCTGTCGATGCGCTGATCGCGACCAAGATCCTTGCCCGCCGGGTGCGCGAACGCCACGGGCATGACGTCGTGGTGGTGTCACCGGACACCGGCGGGGTGAATCGCGCTCGCAACCTCGCGCGCATCCTCGACGCACCGATCGCGTTCATCGACAAGCGGCGTCCGCGTGACGACACCGTTGAGGTCGTCAATGTCATCGGTGATGTCGACGGTGCGGTCTGCATCATCGTCGACGACCTGATCTCGACCGGTGGCACGCTCGTCAACGCCGCGATCGCGCTCCTCGCCAGTGGCGCGAAATCGGTCGACGTGGTCGCGACCCACGGCGTGCTGAGTGACGGCGCCGTGGCGCGACTCCACGCGGCGCCGATCGATGAGATCTGCATCACCGACACGATCCCGTATCACAACGGTAGTCACAGTTTCGACGACGCCCCCAAGCTCCGCATCCTGTCCGTTGCGCCACTGATCGCCGAGGCGATCGTGCGCGTCCACGAGGGGCGGAGCGTCAGCGAATTGTTCCGGTGAGCGGCTCAGACCCTCCACAGTCCCCGAGCCGATGACCCCTCTCATCGTCGTCATCGTCTTCGGCCTCGCTATCGCCGCGTTCGCGGCGGCTGCGGAGACCTCGCTGACGAGCGTGAGCCGGATCCGGATGCGGAGCCTGGCCGAGGAGGGCAACCGGCGCGCCCGAACGGTGACGCGCCTGCACGCCGACCCGAACGGCTATCTGTCGACCATCCTCACTCTGAACACGGTGGCGGTCATCGTGGTCTCGACCGCCACCGCGCTGCTGATCGGCAGCTACCTGACCAACATCCCGCAGGTGGTCGGTGCGATCGCGCTCTCGATCGTGGTGCTCATCTTCTGCGAGATCGCGCCGAAATCGCTGGCGCTGCGTTTCAACGAGCGCTTCGCGCTGGTGCTCGCCGGCCCTGTCCAGGTGCTGACCCGTCTGCTCCGACCGCTGGTCGGCGGCCTGAGCGCGATGTCGCGACTGATCGTGCGCGCCGCGACCAGGGGCCATTCGGTGCGCGGCCCGTTCGTGACCGAGGAGGAGTTGAAGCTGCTCCTCTACGTCGG